>CAITJF010000205.1 GCA_903892645.1 uncultured Nitrosomonadales bacterium
AGGTATTCTTCAAGTCAGGCGTTGCACTTCAAACTTGAACTCGCGGTTTTATTCCTGATTTATTAGGAGGGGAAACGGTATTTCCAGATGGAGTTGTAGATGAAATAGCAGTTGGGCTATGAGGAAGTTTCTTTATATAAGACTCCATGTATGTCCAATCTGGGTTGCCAGATTGAGTAACAGGTAGCTTGATTATTGAACTTAATAATCTTGAATTAATCGACCACTTCAATCCATAGTTGTATCTGAACTTTTCTTTTCTGATTAAACCAATCAAGAAGAAAGCAATATGTGGATTCAAAGTCTGATTCCACTTTTCATTAAGCCGTAGAACAGCTATTTTTTCACTCGCTAAGAATGGTTCTGGTTGATAAAACGCTTCACCAATACTTCCATCGTAAGCTAATGAGATGGCATTTCCTTCTTGGTTCCCAGCCAAACGCCTTGTAAATCTTCGGCAGTCGTTGAGGAGAAGGTATTCATGAAAGTTGTATTCATGAGGGCTATTAATGTGCCACTAACTAGAAGCGGTTTATCTTCTTCCGATATTTTTGCCTTAGTCCAAATCAGTTCGTGGAGTTCACGAGAAAAATCTAACAAATCAGCATGGCGTTTCTTGGCAACATCAGGGTCAAAACATGCCAAACGATAATAATCTTCGAATGGAAGAATAGTCTCGACCAAACTTCCTCGTTCGTTTGCTAAATCTTTTGGTTGTTCAGCACCAGCGGGGTGTATGAAGTTGGAGATTTTGAGAGAGCTTTGTGTAGTTCCACTGACGGCTACCGCGAGCACCGTATATTGCTTAGAGAGGTGTTTTGCGTAATGAAGAACCCCATCAACGGCACAATCCACAGGATTGTCACGCTCGCGGCTTTGGTGTTTTTTTACATCCGCTTTACATTCAAAGATGATAAGAAAGTTTGGATCTTTCAGATTTGAAATAATGAACTCAGGTAAGCCAGAATTACCCTTCTGATTCTTACTAGCTTTGGATAGTAAATCTTTGATTCTTGCTATTTCTGATTTTTGCTCTTCGATTGTGATGCCATTATTTGGTGTGTAATAACCAAGATTACGTAGCGCGTCTCTTACTAGGTTTTCAGTTTTTCGTTCAGTCACATCAGCCCCTTTCTTGTTTTTTTATATTTGACTACTTTGGCTAAAAACTTAGCCTTATAGCATAGTGACTTAATTGATAACAGATATTCGAAAAAAAGCAATACCAATACTTAACTACAACAGAGCCATGGATTATCAGTGGGCAGGGGAGGGGTGTCAACCGGAAAAACAATTCGAAAAACAATTCGGCTTGGGGAACCTTAGCTTGGAAACTGTGGTCTGCTTGTGGGGAGGTGTTATTTCACATGAACCATCTCGTGGTAAAGTTGAACTTATCCAGCCTGACGCCCTCCGTTTTTAATTTACCCAGAAGGATTGAATTATGAATAAGCCTGTTAAGTTTTTTGCCGTGGTTTCCTGTTTCGTGTTGAATGCAACCTTGGCGCATGCCGAGGTCGAAAAATGTGACTCACCCCTGCATGACAAATCACATACGTCGCAGCAAGAGAACCTGTTCAAGGACGCCGATACCAATGGCGATGGCGCAATCTCTAAAGCCGAGTTCAAGGCTTATTACGCGAAGCAAAGTGCCAAGCGCTTCAAGGAAATGGATACCAACAAGGATGGCAAACTCACGCCGGATGAAATGCAATGCGAGCCCAAACATGAGATGAGGCAAGGTAATGGTGCGACACATCTCGATCAACGCTTTAATGCAGCGGACCTCAATCATGATGACGGGCTGGACAGGGAGGAAGCCAAAGCGATGCCGGTGGTGGCGGCTTACTTCGACAAAATAGATACCAACGGCGATGGCAAGGTGACGCGCCAGGAATACCTCGATGCAATGCCAATGTTGCATCAAGCCAAGGGGTTCCCCGTGCGGAAAGAGTAAGTGTTAGAAGCACACGTAAGCTGGAACGAGGCAGACGAAGAGAAATCCGCTCGTTGGCGTTCGGAAAGCGGCACACCGCCGCCCAAGCGCGTGCTGATCGCCGACGACCTTATGACCGCCGACACCGCTTACAGACTGGCCTGCGAGGGTACTGCGCTGTTGTGGCGCGGCGATTTTCAGAATGCGCGGCAATTGCTGCAAGCGATGGCGCGGCGCGCAGATGAAAAACCGCGCAAACGCAAACGCAAAAAAACAGCCACAACCCCTGCCGAAGCTTTTCATCTGCATCGCCAAGCCCAATCGCAGCGCGCCCGCACCTTGGGCATGTTGCTGCTGCCGTTTAATGCCGACCACAGCATCCCGTTGCGCCGCGCACCCGATGTGTGTGCGGCTTGTACAGAAGCCTATGGCACAGGCACAGAACCTTACATCGCTTCGCTGCGCGGGTTGCAAGGGCTGATCGGCGCATACGAATGGCGCAAGAATGGCGTGGAGATTCCGGCTCTGGGGGCGCGCATTCATCCGCATTACGGCGTATTCGCACCGATACGCAGCGAGTACGTGGGGCTGGTGGCCGAAGCTCCATTGCCCGAGCTAGCTGAGACTCAATCAGTCGCGTTCGATATCGGCACAGGCACAGGCGTGCTGGCCGCCGTGCTGGCGCGCCGCGGCATCAGGCGCATCGTCGCCACCGATCAGGATTTGCGTGCGCTCAACTGTGCGCGCGAAAATTTGACGCGGCTGGGTCTTGTAGCGCAGGTTGACCTGATGCAAGCAGACCTCTTTCCAGAAGGGCGCGCATCGCTGGTCGTGTGCAACCCGCCATGGGTTCCAGCACGGCCAAGCTCGCCGCTGGAGCACGCTATATTCGACCCGGAGAGCCGTATGTTGTTAGGGTTTCTCAAAGGGCTCACCGCACACCTGGAACCGGGAGGGGAGGGCTGGCTGATCCTTTCCGATCTGGCTGAGCATCTGGGTCTGCGCACACGCGCCGAGTTACTTGCCGCTATTGATGCGGCGGGCTTGAAGGTCTTGGGTAAACTGGAGGTAAAGCCGCATCACCCGCGTGTTTCCGATACCAGCGATCCGCTACACATCGCCCGTGCAGCAGAGATCACGTCACTGTGGCGGTTAATAGCAAAGTAACAGCTGGAATTTGCAGGAGCAGGCCATGCCCGCGATCAAACAGTTCGCGGGCATGGCCCGCTCCTACGACCCTAGAGTTCGGTGTACTTTTTCGCAACACCTTTTGATTTTGCAACAGGATACTTCAGGGCGTTTTTTTCAATCTTCTCCAGCACGATTTGTTTAACATCAAAACTGTATTCTTCAGCCAGCAGGAAGGCGAATGCAAAAACATCTGCAAGTTCTTCCTTAACTTTATCCATATTCGCTTGCTCGGAAGATTTCCAGAGGAAAGTTTCGAGAAGCTCACCAGCTTCAATATTTAGCGCCAGCGCAAGGTCTTTTGGATTGTGGAATTGCGCCCAATCCCGCTCATCACGAAATTTCAGCAATGCTTCGGTTATTTCTTTAATGTCATTCACTTGGAGTAAAGCCCAATAGTTGAAAATTATGCCCGCTTGATTGGTCAAAATTGTAACGCACCAAGCGGACGTTTACTTGAGTATTAGAAGGCGTGGTCTGTCCCCGAATATTAGTAGCGCAATGCTACGACTCTAGACCCCGCAACTTTGCTAATACAATTGCGCAAGCCTGACCTCGGCACTCCAAACAAATATAGAATTGAATCACCCCGGTTCGCCGTCCCGCAACCTGACAATAACGCCTCAGACGCAGCCGGTCGGCTTGGGCATGCCGCCGTATTTGGTGATCGGCTTCATCGGGCCGGTCATCCACAGATCGAACACACCCTTCTGGTCTTCCACGATGTATTTGGCAAACTTGCGTATCGGCGGCACCGTGCCGAATTCCTCGTAGTATTCGCGCGCCTTCATGATCTGTTCCCACTTCTTCTCGTTCAACTCGTAGCCGTCCGCCTCGGCCATCAAGCGGCCGATCTCCGGCGTCCACTCGCGCATGTCGACGAGATAGCCATCACCATCACGATTCGGGATTTGCATGGTCAACACCTTTCAGCCCAAGGGAAGTGCGGTCCATTCAACCTTACTCGAGTGTTATGGTCAATTACTCCAAAGGGGGGTACAGCATCAGCGTGTGGGGCTTGAGTCTGGATCAATAGGAATGGTGCTATCTGGGCGAGAAAGAGCGGGCGATTTGAAATCGTGGTCTGTCCCTGATTATTCCGCTTTCCCGCAATTCATCAATGAGGCCGGTGAACAGCGTTTCCGATCTGTCGGCCAGATTGACGGTAAAAAGAGAACGTGCCGCCGAGAGTAAATGCGCGAGTATAAATTCTCATATTTGCGCCCTGCATCATGCGACAATTACAAAAGGAAACCCAAGCGAGGGATCAAACTATGGTTAGCCTCATCGAGGTCAACGACCTGCATTTTTCTTATGGCCAGCTCAAGGTGCTGCAGGGCATCAATCTCACGATCCCGCGCGGGAAGGTTGTCGGGATAATGGGCACCAGCGGATGCGGGAAATCCACGTTGCTGCGCCACTTCGGTGGTCAGTTGCGCCCATTGCGGGGCAGCGTGAAATTCCTGGGGCAGGTTGTTCACGAACTCGACAACGACGAGCTGTACAAAATGCGCCTGAAAATGGGCATGATGTTTCAGGTCAGTGGCTTGTTCACCGACATGTCGGTTTATGACAATCTGGCCTTCCCCTTGCGGGAGAACACCGATTTGCCGAAAGAGATGGTCCATGATCTGGTGCTGATGAAGTTGCAGGCAGTCGGATTGCGCGGTGCCAGAAACCTGATGCCGAGCGAGCTATCGGGTGGCATGCAACGCCGCGTGGCGTTGGCGCGGGCGATCGCCACCGATCCCCCGCTGGTCATTTACGACGAGCCTTTCGCCGGACTCGACCCGATCTCACTCAACACCATCGCCAACCTGATACGCACGCTGAACGATGCGCTCGGCATGACCTCAATCGTCGTCACCTATGATCTGATGTCCTCACTCAAGGTCGTCGATTATCTGTTTTTCATCCACAACGGCGTAGTGGCCGCACAGGGCACCGTGGACGAAATGCTCAACTCACAAGACCCCTCCGTCCACCAGTTCCTGCATGCCGAGCCGGACGGCCCGATTGCCTTCCAGCACTCCAGCAAACACTATATGGAAGATTTGAAGGCCAAGGCCTGATATCTTGCTGGAGTGTTGTCAGACCAAAGCGATTTCGATGCTCTCCCTACAAGCTCAGTTTGACAAGTCCGTTCGCCCTGATAACCAATGACTTTGCCTGCGTTGTTTGCTGGCTTAGTCAGATGGCTAGTAGTTCCATCAGCTTGTCGAAGGGCTGTAGGTGAGTGGCCGGTGGTTCGACAAGGCTCTCCTGAGTTTATCGAAGGACTCACCACGAACGGGTATCTAATTATTGGGGCTTCCCAAATAAATCATCGAGCGGGTTCTTGGCTGCGGGGGCAGTAACATGAAACTCGCGTAGCGATTCGTTTGCCTCCTCGCCCGCTTGCGGGATAACCAGCGACTTGGCTGCGGTATTTTGCAGCTTAGTCGAATGGCTAGTTGTTTCATCCAGAGGATTGAGGAGAGGGGAACGGACATGGTGAGCTTCCTCCCCATGCCCGCTGCCGGAAACGCGCTTCGCGGTGAATTCTTCCTCGATATTGTCGCGATAGAAACTCCATGCCGCGCCCGAGCTGCTGAGACGTTGCCAGATTCCTTCGCCGACGCCGCTGTATTGCAGCGTGCTGCCGTCGTCGAGCTGTACTTGCAGCATCCGGGCGCGCGCATCGTAGCCGATGGCGCGCAACTTACCCGAGTTGATCTTTTTCATTTCCATCGTGGTGTTCTGAAAACTATTGCGAGCCTGGCCCGTTTAACTCAGTACATCGCGATTATTCAGGCTTACTCCATCGAGCCATTCCAATCCATTATGGTCCAGTCGGCGACCATTTCACGGCGTTCGATGACCAGGTCGGATGTGGGCGTGGCGCAACAGAACAGGGCGAAGCCCGCCTCCCTGTCATCCTCAGGCAATGCGAGTACCGTTGACCTGCCGTGATCCACCGTGCCTTGCAGCACACTGCCCTTGCACAAACCGCATGCGCCATCGGCGCAACCGAGCGGCAGGTTGTGGCCATGCTTCTTCGCGGCATCCATGATGGTTTCGCCAGCTTCAGCAGTAAAGGTGTGATTGCCCGGCTGGAGCGTGATATTAAATTCCATGTCGTCTTCTTATCGTTGATTAACTAAGCTTGAATTATAAGGGATGCCCCAGGTTCGAATCAGTTATCAACGGGTCTAAAGTCCAGATCAATCGAGCCTGACCCTATTGATTCGAGAATGTCGAGCTTGGCCCCTTTGATGATGCTTCCAGCAAACAATTCGACTCCGGTACCTTTTGCTACACTTTTTTTGTATTGGATCGTTTTGTTGACGTTAACAAAACGAAAGAACGGGCTATTTTTGCTTCTCGGCCTTGGCAGGAGGCGTAACGGATTTGCGCACAACGAAAGTCGTGCCGGTTTGTTCGGCCAGCAAACGGGCTTTTTCAGAAGCGCGCAGCAGCGCTTGCTGAACCTGCTGAGACGACAAGTCACTCGATTTACGAACAGATGTTTTCATGTCATTGCTCCTTCTTCCAGCAATTTGAATGGCGCAACGGAATTATCGTACAGTTGCCATTGATCCACTAGCGATTTATAGCGCCCAAGATTTCTCATTCCTGCTGCAAAACGGCGACGCACGACAGCTTCAGGAACATTATGCCCACCTTGCACGACTCGCTGCGCAACGCGCTCCAATGCCATTTCAGCATTAGGAAGAGACAAAAAGATCAGCACCACCCAATAATCATTCGCACGCCAAGCCGGAATCATCTGCGCATAGGTCAAACCTGAAAGCGTTGTCTCGAATGCAAAGCTCGCGCTGCGTTTTACATGGGCGGCAATCTCTTCGAGCATCAAACATAGCGACAGAAATCTTAGCGAGCGAATGAAGGGTAAGGCACACGGAGCGCAGGAGCCGGAATGTATAGATTCATACATGAGGATTCCGAGCACCACGCAACGCAATCATTCATTCGCGCAGTAGATTTATGTCGCTATGTTTACGCCCTGCTTTGAATGCGGCCACCTCTGGCGCGAATGGCGACAACCCGGCGGCGATCAAATCGGCGTTCACAAAGATCGGACAGTTCGCCTCGTTGGGCAGAAACTCACGGGCAAAGGTCGTCTTCCCCGCGCCGTTCGGCCCGGCGATGATGACGATGCGCTTGTTGTGTG
>CAITJF010000206.1 GCA_903892645.1 uncultured Nitrosomonadales bacterium
AGGAGTACAAGCACTGCAACGACCATCAGTGGCATAACTGCAAATATCGCAGCTTGGGCATTGCGACTGGACTCATGCGTGCCTCCAATCTCGACGCCATAGCCCAGGGGTAGCTTTTCTGCGATCGCGTCGATTTGTGCAGCCAGCGCAGTCGTCACGTCAGGCGCTTCGGCGCCTTGCACATCCGCGCGCACGGTCAGCGTTGGGACCCGATTACGACGCCAAAGCACGCTGTCTTCCGTATCAAGGGAGAACGTCGCCACCTGGGACACCGAGACAAACTTCCCTTCACGCAAGTAAACCCGCGTGTCTTTCAGATTGTTGAGGTCGCTTCTTTCGGACTGTGGCACCCGGGCGACGACTTCAATGCTTTTGTCTCGGTCGCGGTACTGGGTTACAGGAACGCCAGTGAGCGCAGCTTGTAATGCCGACTGAATCTGGTTTGAGCTGATACCCAGTGCCCTTGCCTTGTCCTGATCGACATCGACACGGATCCGTTTCAGTCGTTCCCCCCAATCCTGATTCACCCGACGCACATGGAGGTTGCTACGAAGCACTTGGGCGACTTTGTCCGCCACAGCTTGCACCTGCTGGTTGTCCTGCCCGAACACGCGGTACTGAATTGGATACCCAACCGGTGGGCCATTCTCCAGTCGATTAACACGCCCACGAACAAACGGAAGTTCGTCCTCGAACAACTTTGCAATCTTGGACAACACCCGTTCGCGTGCCTCGCCACCAGCCGTCATCACCATGAGCTGCCCCAGATTGAGGTTAGGTGTCTGCACATCCAGGGGAAGGTAAAACCGCGGGCTACCCGTGCCAACATAGCTTGTCACGGCAACGATGTCGGGGTCGCCCAACAAATGCTGTTCTAACGCCTTGACCTCACGTTGACTGGCCTCGAATGTAGAAGCCTGCGGCATCCACATGTCCACCATGAGTTCAGGTCGATCAGAGGCCGGAAAGAACTGTTTTGGCACTTGCCCGAAAAGCGCAATCGACGCCACGAAGGCAGCAAAAGTTCCGGTAATCACCCAACGGCGGTGCTGCAAACAAAAATCAACCACTCTTCTGTGCCGGCAATCTGTATTTCACAGTCTTTTTTGAGCCAGTTTCAATCTTTATCAGAAGTCCCTGGCTAGCCCATTTTGCCAAAAGCCGGGACACCTTCGATGTGTCGGGGTTGTCAATTATACCCCTGACCAATTCGTTTGTTACATACTTTTCTTTTTTGCTCAAATAGGCATAAACCTTATCCCACTCCGAAGCTCTTATAGCGTTCATCAAAACAGTACGTACAGAATCCTGAAGATACGGATAGGTAAAAAATACCGGGGGATACAAATTTTGCCTGTTCATTTCTCCCCGCATAGCACGAACGCCCTCATTCTGATCCAGATTAGGAGGCTCGGGAAATTCTCTAAGATGTTTCACCAATAAATCGTTTCTATATCCCTCAGCCCGGACATACCCAATGTTAAAAAGAGTAATATTGGATGGAAACAATCCCGGGCTTTCTACCTCAATCCTGTCCTCAAAAATCCTTACTTCGATATCACGCTTGATGTAATAATCTCGATGAATAACGGCGTTAGTGATTGCCTCTTTAACCGCCCTCTCAGGAATGTGATACGTAGTAACAAACCCGG
>CAITJF010000207.1 GCA_903892645.1 uncultured Nitrosomonadales bacterium
TGGCAATTCGCGGCACACGTTTTAATAATGGCGTGTCGCGCATTCATGGTGATGTATCGGCCAGGATTTGCAGTGATATGTGGCCGGAAATTGAGGATTACGAAAATCCGATGACGTATGTCACCAACGGGGTTCACGCGCCGACCTTTCTAGCGACCGAGTGGATCGAAGTCCTGGAACGCCATCTTGGAGTGGAGTGGAGTGCGCGCATGAATGACGTGGAATTCTGGGAAGGTATTGAGCACATTCCTGACCACTTGTACTGGAGCGCACGTCAAACACTGAAGGCGAAAATGTTGAACATGGTGCGTGAGCGCATCAGTGTGCAGCACTTCCGCAATCACGGTTCTGAGGCACACCTGGATCGTCTGTTCAAGTACGTCAATCCGGAAAACACCAACATTCTCACCATCGGTTTCGCGCGCCGTTTCGCGACCTACAAGCGCTCAACCATGTTGTTTGGTGATCTGGATTGGCTGCGTGAAATTTTGAACAACCCGGAGTGTCCGGTGGTGTTCATATTTGCCGGAAAGGCACATCCTGCGGATGTTCCCGGACAGGATCTGATTCGTCGCATCACCCAAATATCCAAGATGCCCGAGTTTGTCGGCAAGATTTTAATGCTGGAAGGATATGACCTGGCCCTGGCGCGCAAACTGGTCTCGGGCGTGGATGTCTGGTTGAACACTCCCCTGTATCCGCTGGAAGCCAGCGGCACATCCGGTATGAAGGCCGGCATCAACGGTACCATCAACCTGTCTGTGCTGGATGGTTGGTGGGGCGAGAGCTACGACGGCAAAAATGGCTGGGCGATCAAACCGGTTGCGGAATCGCTGCCGGAAGCACAACGCAATCGCGAGGAAAGCCAGACGTTATATGAGCTGCTGCAGGACCATGTCATCCCGGCCTATTACAACCGCAACAAAATGGGCTATTCGCCGGAATGGGTGAAGATGTCCAAGCAGTCTGTCGCAACCTTGCTGCCGCGTTTTAATTCCACGCGCATGGTGGGTGAATATGTGGCCAAAGCTTACGTGTCGGCTACCCGGCAATACCGCAAATATTGCGGCAATAATTTTGAACCTGCGTGCCAAATCGCGGCCTGGAAAAATACCGCCCGTCAGGCATGGCCCGGTGTGACGATACGCCGTATAGGAGTGCCCAAACATAGCATCACGTTCAGGGATGGCGTGCGCTTTGAGGTGGGCGTCAAACTGAACGGTCTGCAGCCTGATGATGTGGTGGTGGAAATGCTGATCGGCCATCAGAGCAATAGGGAAAAGCTCAAACAGTCGATGAAATACAAGTTTCAGGCGCAAGGCGCCATGAATGAAACAGGTGAGCATATTTTTACGCTTGAGTTGATGCCGGAACAATGCGGCAAGCTTGAGTATCGCATACGGGTTTATCCTTACCACGAAATGCTGACTCATCCGCTTGAGGTAGGCTGCATGCGCTGGCTGTAACAATGCGGGTATTGTTTGCCACTTCTGAAGCAGCACCGCTGATCAAGACTGGCGGGCTGGCCGATGTCAGTGCCGCATTGCCGGCGGCGCTGCATGGCATGGGCGTGGACGTACGCGTGCTGCTGCCGGGCTATCCGCAAGTGTTGAAGGCGTTGCCATCCCTGCAAACCGCCGCCGATTTTCCCGCCTTGCCCGGCTTCCCCCACGTGCGCCTGTTGTTCGGAATCTTGCCGGATGGAGTACCGCTCTGGGTAGTCGAGTGCCCAGAGTTGTACCTGCGCGGCGGCGGACCATATCAGGACGAGCACGGCGTGGACTGGATGGATAACGCGCAGCGCTTCGGGCTGCTGTCAAAAATTGCCGCCGTGCTGGGCAGCGCGGATTCGCCGCTGGAGTGGAAGCCCGATGTGGTGCATTGCAGCGATTGGCAAACCGCGCTGGCTCCGGCCTATCTGCATTTTGCGCCGGGCGCCGCACCGTGTGTGATGACCGTGCACAATCTCGCGTTTCAGGGCGTATTTCCGCCGCAGACGGCTGCGGAGCTGGGCCTGCCGGCGGAATGTTTCCAGCCGGAGGGCGCGGAATATTACGGCGAACTGTCCTTCATGAAAGCGGGATTGTATTACGCCGACCACATCACCACGGTGAGCCCGTCTTATGCCGAAGAAATCCAGACCGATGTCTTGGGATTTGGTATGCAGGGCTTGCTTGCCCACCGGCGCGAGGTTCTGAGCGGCATTCTGAACGGCATTGATACCGAGGAATGGAATCCCGCTGCCGACCCAAATCTCGTCCAGGCTTACGATGCTGCGAATATACGCGGGAAGTCCGCCAACAAGCGCGAGTTGCAAAGGCGCATGGGCTTGCACGTTGATCCCGATGTGCCGTTGTTCGGGATGGTGAGCCGTTTCACCCACCAGAAGGGCTTGGATCTGGTGCTCGAAATTGCGCCGCAATTGGTTGCCTTGCCGGCGCAACTGGTGCTGTTGGGCAGCGGTGATGCGGGCATGCAGCGCACGGTACTGGAGCTTTCGCACCGTTATTCCGGCCAGGTCGGCGCTTATGTGGGCTTCGACGAGGGCTTGTCGCACTTGATCGAAGCAGGCGCGGATATTTTCCTGATGCCCTCGCGCTTCGAGCCGTGTGGCCTCAACCAGATGTACAGCCAGCGTTACGGCACGCCGCCGGTGGTGCACGCAACCGGCGGCTTGATAGACACCGTGGTGGATTGCAGCGCAGCCTCGTTGAAGCGGGGCGAAGCCACCGGCTTCGTGTTTGACAGCATGGATGCAACTGGCTTGCTGGAGGCCGTGCGCCGTGCAGTGGTAGCCTACCGTAATAAAAAAACCTGGCGGGCATTGCAACGCAATGGCATGAACAAGGATTTCGGCTGGGATAAAAGCGCGGCGGCTTATCGTGATATTTATTTGGGGCTGATGCGGCGATAAATCAGGAGCAAGAGAGAATATGCATAGCCTATGGAAAGATGACGAAGCGGCAAACTGCAACAGCGAACTCGAGCTGCGCGTGTATACCTCGCGCCTGCTCGGACAGGATAAAACCCTGGTGCTGCATGGCGGCGGCAACACCTCGGTAAAAATTACTGAAAAAAATATCCTGGGTGAAGAAGAGCCGATACTCTACGTCAAGGGCAGCGGCTGGGACTTGGAGACCATCGCCGCCGCAGGATTCGCGCCGGTGCGGCTGGAGCACCTGAAAAAGCTGGCAAAGCTGCCCAGCCTATCCGATCCGGAGATGGTCAACCAACTGGTCACCCATCAGACACGCGCCACGGCTCCGGTGCCTTCAGTGGAGGCGATCCTGCACGCCATCTTGCCCTATCCCTACGTGGATCACCCCCACGCCGATGCCATCGTTGCCATCACTAACGCGGTGGACGGTGAGGCGAGGATACGCGAGATTTACGGCGACACCATGGTGATCATTCCCTATGTCATGCCGGGCTTCGATCTCGCCAAGCTTTGCGCCGAGCGCTTCGCCGTCGAAGCAGGGCCGAATACCATCGGCATGGTGCTGCTGAACCACGGCATTTTTTCGTTCGGGCAGAATGCCAAGGAGTCCTATGAACGCATGATAGCCTTGGTGGGGCGCGCCGAAGACTACCTTAAACAGCGCAAGGCTTGGGATGTCACACCTACCGCCGTACCACCTGCACATGGCATGGAGTTGGCACGCGAGCAAGCCAGGCTGCGCGCCGATATTTCCAGAACAGCGGGCTTCCCCGTCATCGTCGCGCGTCATGCGAACGACAAGAGTCTGTCCTTTGCGCGCCGCGTCGATATTTCCACGATTGCACAGCAAGGCCCGGCCACTCCAGACCATGTGATCCGCACCAAGCGTTTGCCTATGCTGGGACGCGATGTGGCGGCGTATGTCGAGAGTTACAAAAAATATTTTGCGACTCATGAGCCGCAGGCGAAGGAGCGCAAGACCATGCTGGATGCGGCTCCGCGCGTGGTGCTGGATGCGGAGCTGGGCCTGTGTGCGGTGGGCAAAAGTGCGCAGGAAGTCGGCATTGTTGCCGACATTTACGACCATACGATGGATATCATCCTGCGCGCCACCGCCTTGGGCGGCTATCGCGCACTTCCCGCCGGGGATATTTTCGATGTCGAGTACTGGGACCTGGAGCAGGCGAAGCTGCGCAAGGGCGGCAAGCCGTTGCAATTTACCGGTGAGGTAGCAATGGTCACCGGTGCGGCCTCCGGCATCGGCAAGGCCTGCGTCGAATCGTTGCTGGCGCGCGGTGCGGCAGTGGTAGCGCTCGACCTCGACGCCAGGGTCACTGCGTTGAAAACCGGCGCGAATTTTATCGGCTTGCAATGCGACCTCACCTCGGAAGCGCAATTCAAACAGGCGCTGGAGCAGATTGTCGAAAAATTCGGCGGCCTCGACATGCTGGTGCTGAACGCAGGCATCTTCCCCGGCGGCTGCCGCATAGATGCACTCAAGACCGAGGAATGGCAGAAGGTGATGCGCATCAACCTCGATGCCAACCTGGTGCTGATGCGCGAATGCCATCCCTTTCTCAGACTCGCGCCGCGCGGCGGGCGGGTGGTGGTGATTGGCTCGAAGAATGTTCCCGCGCCCGGCCCCGGCGCTGCCGCCTACTCCGCCTCCAAGGCCGCACTCAACCAGTTGGCGCGTGTCGCGGCGCTGGAGTGGGGCAGCGACAACATCCGCATCAACTCGCTGCACCCGAATGCCGTATTTGACACCGGCCTGTGGACTCCGGAAGTGCTGGCCGCGCGCGCCAAGCACTACGGCTTGACGGTGGACGAGTACAAGACCAACAACGTGCTGAAGACCGAAGTGACCAGCAAGGATGTGGCGGAGTTGACAGCGGAAATGTGCGGATCGTTGTTCGCCAAGACCACGGGGGCGCAGGTTCCGGTGGATGGCGGAAATGATCGGGTGATTTGATTTTTTGTAGCCCCTCTCCCGCGCTACGCGTACCCCTCTCCCGCTTGCGGGAGAGGGGCTGGGGGAGAGGGAGATCAGGGAGAGAAGAAAATGAGCAATTCTATCCTCGGAATTATCGGCGGCAGCGGTGTGTATGACATAGACGGCCTGATCAACAAGCGTTGGGTGTCTGTAACATCACCGTTCGGCGCGCCTTCCGATGAACTGCTGTGCGGCGAGCTAAACGGGCAGCAACTGGTATTCCTGCCGCGCCACGGGCGCGGGCACAAGATACCGCCATCCGAAATCAACTTCCGCGCCAACATTGATGCGCTGAAACGCGTGGGTGTCACCGACGTGATTTCGGTGAGCGCGGTGGGTTCGTTGCGCGAGCACCTGAAGCCCGGCATGTTCGTGATCGTGGACCAGTTCATTGACCGCACCTTCGCGCGCAACAAATCCTTCTTCGGCAGCGGGCTGGTCGCGCATGTCTCCATGGCGCATCCGGTATGCTCAAGGCTTGGCGACCACATCGAAGCGGCGGCAAAGGAAGCAGGCATAACGGCACTGCGCGGCGGCACTTACCTGGTGATGGAAGGGCCGCAATTTTCCAGCCTGGCGGAATCCGAGCTATACCGCTCCTGGGGCTGCGATGTGATCGGCATGACCAATATGCCGGAAGCCAAGCTCGCGCGCGAAGCGGAGCTGTGCTACGCCACGGTGGCGATGATAACGGATTTCGATTGCTGGCACCCTGATCACGACGACGTGACGGTGGAGCAGATCATCAAGGTGCTGGTGACGAACGCCGACAAGGCGCGCTCGCTGGTGAAACAGGTCGCGCCCAAGGTGGGCGGCGATGCCCAAGGCAATGCCTGTTCCTGCCGCACCGCGCTGGAATACGCCATCATCACCGCACCCGAAGCGCGCGACGCGGCGAAGGTCGGGCAGTTGGATGCTGTGGCAGGGCGGGTATTGAAGCGGTAATGATGCATATTTAGCGCATAACA
>CAITJF010000208.1 GCA_903892645.1 uncultured Nitrosomonadales bacterium
CAATTTCACCGCAGGCGGTGCGAAACAGGGTGCCAGTACTATTACTATGCAGGTGGCGCGTAATTTTTTCCTATCCAAGGAAAAAACCTTATCACGCAAATTCAACGAAGTATTGCTCGCCTTAAAAATTGAACACAGCCTGAACAAGGAAGAAATCCTGCAGCTTTACATTAACCAAATTTATCTGGGGCAGCGCGCTTACGGCTTCGCCGCTGCGGCGCAAGTTTATTTTGGCAAGAACCTCGACCAGCTCAGTATAGCCGAAATGGCTATGCTGGCTGGCTTGCCCAAAGCACCCTCCGCCTACAACCCGGTAGTCAATCCAAAGCGTGCCAAGCTGCGCCAGATGTATGTGCTGCGGCGTATGCACGAACTCCACTTTATCGACGACACGCAGATGGAAGCTGCTCAACAACAACGCGTGATTGCCAAGCACGGCAATCAGGAATTTCCGGTCAAGTCTGATTATTTGGCGGAGACGGTCAGGCAGGTGGTATACGAACGCTATCAGGACGACACCTACACACAAGGCATCAAGGTCTATACCACTATCCGCCAGCAAGACCAGGCAGCGGCCTACAAGGCGTTGCGCAAGAATGTGCTGGAATATGACCAGCGCCATGGCTATCGTGGCCCGGAAGGCTATATTGACCTGCGCAATGGCGATAGTGAGGAATATCTGGAAGATGCGCTACAGGATATTGCCGACAATGACGACCTGATTCCCGCCGTTGTACAGCAAGCCAGCCCCAAAGCCATTCGCGCTTACTGCAAGGGCGGCCAAATTGCAGAGATCAACGGCGAGGGTTTGAAATTCGCCCAGCGAGCACTGAATGACAAAGCCGCATTGAATCAGCGCATACGCGCCGGTTCGCTAATCCGCATTCAGAGGGACGAAAAGGGTGCTTGGCAAATTACTCAACTTCCGCAGGTGGAAGCCGCCTTTGTTTCTGCCAGCCCGCGCGATGGTGCAATATACGCCCTGATCGGTGGCTTTGACTTCAGCCATAACCAGTTTAATCACGTTGTGCAGGCCTGGAGACAGCCCGGCTCCGGCTTCAAACCGTTCATTTATTCCGCCGCACTGGAAAAAGGGTTTACTCCTGCCTCCGTCATCAATGACGCGCCTCTGGTGTTTGATGAAAAGGAAACCGGTAGCGAGGCTTGGCAACCGAAAAACTTCGACGACAAATTTGAAGGTCCCATGCGCATGAGGCAGGGACTCACCAAATCCAAAAATCTGGTTTCCATCCGCATCCTGCAAGCCATTACGCCGCAATACGCACAGGACTACATCACCAAATTCGGTTTTGATGCTGCCAAGCACCCCCCCTATCTCACTATGGCGCTGGGTGCCGGTTCGGTTACGCCGATGCAATTGCTGGCTGGCTACTCTGTCTTCGCCAATGGCGGCTTTCGTATTACTCCCTACTTTATCCGGAGCATTGAGGATGCCAAGGGCAATGTTCTGAGTCAGGCCGCCCCGGTCGTAGCCGGAGAAAATGCAGAGCAGGTGATAGACGTGCGCAACGCCTTCACCATGGTCAGCATGATGCAGGACGTGGTGCGGCACGGCACGGCCGTCCGCGCCATGCAATTGGGCCGCCAGGATTTAGCGGGCAAGACCGGCACCACCAGCGACTCCATGGATGCCTGGTTCTGCGGTTTCCACCCGACCATAGTGGGAATTTCCTGGATCGGCTTTGACAACCCGCGCAGCTTGGGTGACAAGGAAACTGGCGGGGGAGCTGCGTTGCCCATATGGATGAACTACATGAGCAAAGTCCTGAAAGACGTGCCGGAAGCAGCTTACAGCATGCCTGACAACATGGTGGCTGCGCGTATTAACAACGACGGACTACAGGCTGCCGACGGCGGATTGGTGGAATACTTTTACCAGGAAAACCTGCCCCCGGAGAAATCCGCCACACCTTCCGGAAAGTCGCAAAACGAAACGGTTAAGGACCAATTGTTTTGACCCACCATGAGTAAAGACCGCTTGCACCGGCGCGACCTCATGCGCGAACAACTCGCACATCACGCCGCCCGCCTGATGGCCGAAGGCGGCATCACCGACTATGCCTTTGCCAAACGCAAGGCCGCTAAACAAATGGGCGCGGCCGACACCCACCATCTGCCCAGCAACCAACAGGTTGATGAGGCATTGCGCAGCTTCCGTTCCCTTTACCAGAGCGCCAGCTACCCCACCATCCTGCGTCAACTACGCGAACAGGCACTTGCCGCCATGCACCTGTTGGCGCCGTTTCACCCCTACCTCACCGGCTCGGTGCTGAGCGGCACTGCAGGCGAACAATCTGACATCAATCTCGTGCTGTTTTCCGACGACGCAAAAGCCGTGCTGCTGTTCCTGCTCAAACACAACATCGAATTCGAAGATGGGGAATGGAGAGTGCTGGTGGGTGGGCACGAAGAGACCGTGCCGAGCTACACCCTGACTGGCAAATCCGGCACGCAGACACACATCATCGTCCTGCCAGAGAACGCCCGCCACAGCGGCAGCCGCCATCCTGAAACCCATGCGGATATTGCGGCGTTGGAGAGATTGCTGATTGAGATTGAAGAGTGAAAAGCGGGTTGGCCTAACGGAAGAAACGCAACATTTTCAAATTCAGCATGGACTTCGCAAGCCTGCCCTGAGCCTTGCCGAAGAAGTTTCAGCCTGACCTACCAACTGTGTTGCGTTACGCTCCGGCAATATGCCTGGTGGAACTAGCTTTACCGCTTCAACCACCGCGCCGCATCCAGTGCAAAATAAGTCAATATCCCATCCGCTCCCGCACGCTTAAATGCCAGCAAAGCTTCCAGCACGCACGCCTCTTCATTCAGCCAGCCGTTCTGCGCAGCAGCCTTGAGCATGGCGTATTCGCCGCTCACCTGATACACGAAGGTGGGCGCCTTGAATTCGTCTTTTACGCGCCGCAGAATGTCCAAGTAAGGCATGCCGGGCTTGACCATCACCATGTCTGCGCCTTCCTGCAAGTCCAATCCAACTTCCCACAGCGCCTCATCGGAGTTGGCCGGATCCATCTGGTAAGTGTATTTGTTGCCCTTGCCCAAGTTGCCGCTGGAGCCGACGGCGTCGCGGAACGGGCCGTAGAAGCTGGAGGCGTATTTGGCGGAGTAGGCCATGATGCGGGTGTGGATGTGGTTCTTGGCATCGAGTGCTGCGCGAATTGCGCCGATGCGCCCGTCCATCATGTCGGAGGGGGCGACGATGTCGACCCCGGCGGCGGCGTGGGTCTGTGCCTGCTTCTGCAACACCGCGACGGTCTCGTCGTTGAGGACGTAGCCGCTATCATCGATCAACCCGTCTTGCCCGTGGCTGGTGTAGGGGTCGAGAGCGATGTCGGTCATCACGCCGAGTTGGGGGAAGTTTTTTTTCAGTGCGGCGATTACGTGCGGCACCAAGCCGTCCGGGTTGTAGGCCTCGCGCGCATCCAGGCTTTTCAGCGGCGTGTCTATCACCGGAAAGATCGCCATCACCGGGATGCCCAACCTGACGCATTCCTCGGCATCCTTGAGCAGCAAATCCAGTGTCTTGCGCTGCACTCCCGGCATGGACTTCACATCTTCGACTTTGTTACTACCTTCCAGCACAAAAACCGGGTAGATAAAATCTGCTGACGTGAGCACATGCTCTCGCATCAAGTCGCGCGAGAAGGCATCGTGGCGCATCCGCCGCATCCTCTTGTGTGGGTACTGCCCGAGTGTTTGCATAACCGAATCCTAAAAAATTTAATTTTGTTGGAACTACTTCAGCATTCTCTAATCTTATTTTACAGATAGCGCGAGCTGTCTCCCGTTTCTCCTCCCTGAGCGGGTAGTCTTAACCCTACTGTTAAGACATCTTATGCCCTTGGCTTCCCCCTTTTAGCCAAGGGCCCTTTTTTATCTACGGCTCGGCTGCAAACCATCCCGCAATCACCGTTTCTGCCTCCTCCGCGCCGATTTTCTTCAGGCTGGAAAATAATTGTACCGAGCAATGCGGGAAATGCTCCGCAAGGCGTAATTTAACACGATTCAGCGTCATGGTCGCCTGCTGGCGACTCAGTTTGTCCGACTTGGTGAGCAGCACGTGCACCGGCTTGCCGGTGGGCGCAAACCAAGCCAGCATCTGCTCGTCCAGTTCGGTCAGCGGATGGCGTGCATCCATGATAACAACCAGACCGCACAAGACTCCACGCGTTTGTAAATACTCGCTAAGCAGGCCTTCCCAATGTGCTTTTATATCCGGCGGCACCTTGGCATAACCATAGCCTGGCAAGTCCACCAGGAAGCGATTCTCACCCAAATCAAAATAATTTAGGTGCTGGGTACGCCCCGGCGTCTTACTGGTATAGGCCAGCCGGGTATGGTTGGCCAGCGTGTTGATGGCGCTGGACTTGCCTGCGTTGGAACGTCCTGCAAAAGCCACTTCCCTGCCGCCATGCAACGGCAGATCGCGCAAATGGTTGACCGTGGTGAAAAACGTGGCTTGCGAAAACAGCCCCATTACCAAGCCGAGAAGATTTTGTCGGCGGCGGCAATCGTCGCGGCAATGTCGGCATCCGTGTGCGCTGCCGACACAAAGCCGGCCTCGAACGCGGAGGGCGCAAGATACACGCCTGCATCCAGCATGGCGTGGAAGAAGCGGTTGAATGCCTCCTTGTCACAGGACATAACCTCGGCATAACTGGTCGGTAGCGCGGTGCTGAAATACAGGCCGAACATGCCGCCGACGGATTGGGCGCAAAACGGAATGCCGTGCTTCTTTGCGCTGGCTGCCAGCCCTTCGGTCATTTGCTTTGCCAGTTGCGCCAAGCGGTCATAGAAACCGGGTGCTTGGACCAGCTTGAGCGTGGCCAAACCCGCCGCTACCGCCACCGGATTGCCGGACAACGTGCCTGCCTGATACACCGCACCCAATGGGGCGAGGCATTGCATGATGTCGCGTCGCCCGCCAAACGCAGCGGCAGGCAGACCTCCGCCCATCACCTTGCCCAACGTCACCAGATCCGGCTTGATGCCGTAATAGCCTTGTGCGCCTTGCAGGCTGACACGGAAGCCAGTCATCACTTCGTCCAGAATCAGCACTGCACCGTGTTTAGTACACAACGCACGCAACGCATCTAGGAATTCGCGCTTCGGCGTGACCAGATTCATGTTACCCGCCACCGGCTCGACGATGACAGCGGCAATCTCCTTACCCATTTCGGCAAAGGTACGTTCCAACCCTACTGCATCGTTGTAATCCAGTACCGTGGTCAGGGCGGCAATTTCCGCTGGCACACCCGAGGAACTCGGCTGGCCAAACGTCAGCGCACCAGAACCGGCCTTGACCAGCAAGCCATCCGAATGCCCGTGATAGCAGCCTTCAAATTTGATGATGCGGCTGCGCCCGGTAAAGCCGCGTGCCAAGCGAATAGCCGTCATCGTGGCTTCGGTGCCGGAACTCACCAAACGCACCATTTCCAGGCTCGGCAACAGCTTGCACAACAGCTCCGCCATTTCGAGTTCTGCTGCAGTTGGCGCACCGAAACCAAGCCCTTGCGCAGCTACATCCTGTACCGCCTTGACCACTTCGGGATGGCAATGTCCGACAATCATCGGACCCCACGAACCAACGTAGTCGATGTAGCGTTTGTCATCCGCATCCCACACGTATGCCCCCTGCCCGCGCTTGAAAAACAGCGGTGTGCCTCCCACCGACTTGAAGGCGCGCACCGGCGAATTCACACCGCCGGGAATGACACGTTGCGATTGATCGAACAATTCTTGATTGTGTGAGGTCATGATGCAGAGTCCCGAATAAAAAGTTTTGAAAAATCCTGCGCGGCTGCCTGTATGTCCGCCGCATCAAACAAGGCCGAAATCACCGCCAGAGCATCCGCCCCGGCATTTACCAGCGATGCGCCGTTTTGCACGGTAATGCCGCCTATCGCTACCAGTGGCACAGCAAATTCGGCGCACGCCTGACGCAGCAATTCGACATCCGCCACTGCGGCATCGGGCTTGACACTGGAAGAGAAAAACGCGCCAAACGCCACGTAATCCGCTCCCGCACCAACCGCATCCCGCGCTAACGACAAGCAATTATAGCAAGAGATGCCGATGATCTTCTGCTTGCCCAACACGGCGCGCGCGGTAATTAGTCCGTTATCCGTTGCGCCAAGATGCACCCCATCCGCATTCACCTGCGCCGCCAAGTGCATATCGTCGTTCACGATAAACGGCACAACAAACTTGCGGGTCAGTTCACGCAAAGCTGTGGCCTGCGCCAGCCGCAGCACGGCATCTGCAGGCTTGTTGCGGTATTGCAGCACACGTGCACCGCCTGCCAGCGCCAACCGCGCACGGCGCAGCAAATCCGCCGTATCGGCGCAGTCCGGTGTAATCGCGTACAGCCCCTTAATGCAGGGTATCTGGTTCATCCTCTTTTGGCTCATCATCTTCATCCCGCGCCCAGAACAGGCGATCCGGGATGTGCTGCCCCATGCCGGGCCGGAAGCCAAATTGCAAAGCCTGCCAAGTGTATTCCTGCGCCTCTTTCACTGCCTCCTCCATCGACAGTCCATTCGCCAGCAAGGCGGCGATGGCAGAGGCCAGCGTGCAACCAGAGCCGTGATAAATGCCAGGCAGGCGCGGCCAGTTATCACTACGCACCATGCCGCGCGCGCCGTATAGAGTATTGATCACCTTGGGGGTGTGTTCATGAGTGCCGGTCACCAGCACATATTCGCAACCCAGCTGGATGATGCGTTTGGCACATTCGGCCAAATCGGGATTGTCCTCATCATTTTCTTCGTCCTGAATCAGGCGGCGCGCCTCGATGCTGTTCGGCGTCAGGATGGTGGTCTGCGGCAGCAACAGCTCGCGCATCGCGTCACGCATGTCCTCGTTGGCCAGTTCGTCACCACGACCAGATGCCAGGATCGGGTCGAATACCAGCGGAATGTCGGGATAATCCGAAATCACTTCCGCAATCGCCGCGATATTTTCCACGCTGCCCAGCAGGCCGATCTTGAATGCTGCCACCGGCATGTCTTCCAGCACCGCACGCGCCTGATCGGATATCCACTCGGCATCAAGCGGCAACACGTCATCCACCCCGCCGGTGTCCTGCACCGTCACCGCTGTCACCACCGACAACGGATGGCAGCCCATGCTGGCGATAGTCAGAATGTCAGCCTGCAAACCCGCTCCTCCGCTGGGGTCGGTGGCGGCAAAGGTGAGAACGATAGGTGGGATGTCAGACATGGCGGTGGATATCACTTAATTGGGTTTGGACACAGGATATAATTCTAACTGAAATTATCTGCCCTGACCGCGACCCCGGAATATTAAAACCTGCATATTTCTGGCTTGCGCCTAGCTACGCAATCATCACATTTGGCAGCAACACGGCTTATGGAGGTTACCCAATGCGCATCCTGCACACCATGTTACGTGTAGTCGATTTGGAAAAATCGCTCGTCTTCTATACCGAAGTGCTCGGCATGAAACTGCTGCGCCGCACCGACTACCCTGATGGAAAATTTACCTTGGCCTTTGTCGGCTTTGACGACGAGGCCAGCAGCGCGGTCATCGAGCTGACGCAAAATTGGGGAGTGGAAAAATATGAACTCGGTGATGCCTACGGCCACATCGCTATTGAAGTGGAAAACGCCTACGCCGCCTGTGAAAAAATAAAACTGCGCGGCGGTAGGGTGGTGCGCGAAGCCGGGCCGATGAAACACGGTTCGACAGTGATTGCGTTTATCGAAGACCCGGATGGGCATAGGATTGAGTTGATTCAGAAGAAGGATTGATGCCGGGCTGCCCCCGGCGAAGTTGTTTGGTTTTTGTCATTCACCCTTCGACAGGCTCAGGGCGAACGGCCTTCTTAGCCGCCGGGCTACTCCGGCAATTATTTCACCTCCAGAAAATTCACAATCCGCGCAAACTCAACCACACCCAAATTCTCTGCCCGCAACTGCGCATCAACCCCCAATTTTTCAAACTCCGCCTCATCCAAATAACTGCGCAACGTATTCCGTAACGTCTTGCGGCGTTGCCCAAAAGCGGCGGCAACCACTTCCGCAAATAATTTTTCATTGCGCACCATCACCTCGTTTGCGGGCAGCGGAATGATGCGCACGATAGCGGAATTCACCTTGGGTGCGGGGCGAAAGGATTGCGGCGGCACATCGAGCAGCTTTTCCATGTGGAAGCGATATTGCAGCATCACCGACAGGCGTCCATAGGCGGGCGTGGATGGCTCTGCCACCATGCGCTCCACCACTTCGTTTTGCAGCATGAAGTGCATGTCGCTGATGCGGTCGGCGTATTCGGCGAAGTAGAACAGCAGCGGCGAAGAGATGTTATAGGGCAAGTTGCCCACCACGCGCAGCGGCGCAGGCAGTTGCGCCAAGTCGAACTTCAGCGCGTCACCGGCATGGATGATGAGTTTATCTTTTGGATAATCATTTTCCAGGCGCGCGATAATGTCGCGGTCTATCTCCACCACGTGCAGATGATTTAATTTCTTCAGCAACGGTCGGGTTAGCGCCCCCAAGCCAGGGCCGATTTCCACCATGTTATCGGCAGGCTCGGGACGGATGGCGCGGATGATGTCGGCGATGATTTGCTCATCCACGAGGAAGTTTTGGCCGAATCTTTTGCGTGCCTTGTGCATCATGCCGCACGCTCGTGCGGGTGCCCGAACAAAAGCTTTTCGTGCTGCACCATATCCGCCGCCATCCGGATCGCTTCGAGCAGACTGCCTGCATCGGCCCGTCCGGTTCCGGCCAGTTCCAGCGCCGTGCCGTGGTCAACTGAAGTGCGGATGATGGGCAAGCCCAGCGTCACATTCACCCCTTGCCCAAAACTGGCGTGCTTCAACACCGGCAGCCCCTGGTCGTGGTACATCGCCAGCACGCAGTCGCATTGCGCTAGGCGCTGCGGCGTAAACAAGGTGTCGGCGGGCAGCGGCGCGCTGACGTTTATTCCTTGTGCGCGCAGCTTGTCCAGCACCGGGATCATGATGTCAATTTCTTCGCGCCCCAGATAGCCGCCTTCACCCGCATGGGGGTTCAAGCCCGCCACCAGGATGCGCGGTTCAGTAATGCCGAAACGCCGCGTGAGGTCATGCTGAATGATGCACAATACGCTTTCCAGTAATGCGGGAGTAATCGCGTCCGGCACCTCGCGCAAGGCCAGATGAGTCGTGGCCAGCGCCACGCGCAGGCCGCCGCCCGCAAGCATCATCACTACCTGCGCAGTGTGTGTCTGCTCGGCAAGAAATTCGGTATGCCCGGTGAAAGGTATGCCCGCATCGTTAATGATGCCCTTGTGTATAGGCGCGGTGACCATGCCGCCGAATTCGCCAGCTTGGCAACCTTGTGCCGCACGGGTCAGCAGATCAAGCACATAGCGGCTGTTGGCTGGGTTCAGCTTGCCAGCCTGTGCGGGCTGTACCAATGAAATATGCAGCACGCGCAAATGGCCGGGCGGAAGAGGAGAAGTTTGCTGCGGGTCATAATCGTGCAGCTGCACGTCCAGTCCGAGCAATGCGGCGCGCTGTTGCAGCAAGATCTTGTCGGCCAACACCACCAGCACGCACCCATGCGCGTGTTGCGCCAATTGCATGCATAGATCGGGGCCAATGCCGGCAGGCTCACCGGCGGTAATCGCCAATACCGGGACAGATTGTGCCATTAGATCATCAATCTGGAAAAAGCAGGCTAGCTACGGATCGCCTTTTAAGCATTAATTGTTCTGGTCATCGAGGCGATATTCAACATAAGCGCGGTCGCGCAACTGGCGCAGCCAGTCCTGATAAGCTTCGTCGGATTTGAAGGTGCGTATCGCATTGCGTGCCTGCTGCCTTTTCTGCTCCACGCTCACGTCAGCATTGCGGCGTTCCAGCACTTGAATCAGGTGCCAGCCGAAACCGGATTGCACCGCACCACTCACATGACCGTCCTGTAAGTCGTTCATAGCATCCTCGAATTCAGGCACCATGTCGCCCGGCGAAATCCAGCCAAGATCGCCGCTCTGTGCGGCGCTGCCGTCTTCGGAATAACGCTTGGCCTGCTCGGCAAAATCGGCGCCTGTTTCTATGCGCTGCTTGATTTCCAGCAAACGGTTTTTGGCCTCGTTCTCCGGCACCAGCTCGCTGGTCTTGATCAGGATGTGACGCGCATGGGTCTGCGTGACCACCTGCGGAATACCCTTGCTACGCCGTTCAACCAGCTTGAGGATGTGAAAACCATTCGGGCTGCGCAGTATCTGGCTGGTCTCGCCGGAATGCATTTTTTGCAGCGCATCCAGAAACAAGGCAGGAATGCGGTCCGCCGGGCGCCAACCAAGGCTGCCGCCTTGCAGAGCATCCTTGGCATCGGAAAACTCCGCCGCTATTTGTGCAAATTCTGCGCCGTTTCGCAACTGCTCCAGCGCATGTTCGGCACGCTGGTGGCTGGTCTGTATTTTGTCAGCGCTGGCCTGCTCCGGCACCAGCACCAGAATATGCGCCAACTGGTACTCCTCGCCCTTGTCCGTTTGCTTGGCCTGGGTAGCAAGGTAGTTCTCAATCTCGCTGTCGCTGATAACCAGCTTGCTGTCCACCTCGCGCTCACGCAGGCGGGTGGCGATGATCTCGCTGCGGATTTCTTCACGGAATTTCTTGAAGTTCACGCCGTCCTGTTCCAGTTTGGCGCGGAACTCGGCCAACGAAGAGAATTTATTCTCCTGCGCGATACGTTGCAGCGTCTTGTCCAACTGCATGTCATCCACGCGCACACCGGTTTCCTTGGCAAACTGCGTTTGCAGCATGTCGATGATCATGCGCTCCAGCATTTGCTTTTCCAGCGCTTCCAATGGAGGTAGCGGCGTGCCTTGTTTTTGCAGCTGACGCACCACGATACTCATGCGGTCATCCAGTTCGTGGTGGGTGATCACATCATCGTTTACCACGGCGGCAATCTGGTCAATCGGCGTGACCTGTTTTTGTGGGTTGGCAGCGTAGGTATTTACCGAACATACCAACCACAGCAGGAGCGCCTGCAATATCTTGTTACGCATCATATCTGGCTCTTTCAAAATTAGCGCAAGCCTTGCACCGGCTTATCGCGGGAAGTTTCGTTTGATTTGGCATACCCCGGAATGCTCTGACGCAGCAGGGCCAGCGGATCCGGGCCGACCATTACCAGATCATTCAGCTCGAGCTGCACAAAGAAACCTGTAGCAACCTGTTGTGTCGCCGTAGCAAAACGCTGTGCCACCAGGCGCACTGTCCAACATTTTTCATTATACTCAAGCCCGGTCAATGCCTCCAGAATACGGCTGTCCTG
>CAITJF010000209.1 GCA_903892645.1 uncultured Nitrosomonadales bacterium
AAGCGCTCATCATGACGGCGCTCGGGTTGGCGGTGGCGATTCCGGCGGTGCTGGCCTATAACTCGTTCACTCGGCGCAATCGGCTCTGGCTGGCAAAATTGGACAATTTTGCCCACGACCTCTTTGCGCTGGTGACATTGGGGGGCAAGAAGGCTTGATGGGATATGCCGTCATTCCCGCCTACGCGGGAATGACGAATTTGTATAATTGGGTGTAGGAGAAATTTATGGCAATGGGAAGTTTTGATCCGCACCGGCATCAAGGGCCGATGGCGGAGATCAACGTGGTACCGCTGGTGGATGTGATGCTGGTGTTGCTGGTGATTTTTATCATCACCGCGCCGCTGCTGACCAACGCGGTCAAGATTGATTTGCCGAAAGCGTCAAGCAACCAAAATATCACCAAGCCGGATCATATCGAATTTGCTGTTCGCGAGGATGGCAGCTTCTTCTGGAACGGCGAAAAAATAGAAAAGGAATCGCTTCCCAAGCGATTTGCCCTGGAAGCCAAAAAGCAACCGCAGCCGGAACTGCATATCCGCGCGGATCGTCTGGCGCACTACGAATTGGTGGCGCAGGTGATGTCCGGTGCGGCAAAGGCAGGGTTGGTGCGGATCGGATTTGTGACCGAGCCGCAGCACAATTGATGCAGTTGTCTACCCCGTGCCGCAGTACGTGTTTCATGCCGGATGGAAATATGATTGCCGGGCATGATCCAGGGGAAGGATGCAATGCGCGGAAAACAACTTTGAACTGTAAGGAGTAGGGGCAAATGAATAAAATATCGCTTGGCTTGTTTCTTGTTGCAATATGCCTTGGCTGGACGGCTAAGGCGGCTGACCAGCAAAGCCACGCGGGGCATGGCGCATCGCCGCTTTCTGCGCAAGATCAGGAAAAAAAGTGGAAGGAGAGCCTCGCCAAGCCATCGCTGGCCATCACCGCTGTTTTTGACGAGAAGGGGCGCTTGTGGCGCGTATTGGCGCAGGAAAGGCATGTTCTCGTAAGCCATTCGGACGATGGCGGCAAGTCATATAGCCATCCGGTAAAGGTGAACTCCGAACCGGAGGATATTCTGGGGGACGGCGAGAACCGTCCCAAGATCCTCGTGCGCAAAGGAGTGGTCTATGTTTCATACACACAGGGGCTGGCAAAGCCCATGACCGGGCATATCCGTTTCAGCCGCTCTGTGGATGGAGGGGAAACATTTGTGCAGCCGATTACGGTCAATGACAATCTGGAAATCATCAGTCACCGCTTCGAAATGATGGGAGTGAATGACCGGGGACAGATTTTTATTGCCTGGCTGGATAAGCGTGATTTAAGCGCCGCTACGAAGAAGGGCGAAAAATATACCGGGTTGGGAGTGTATTACGCCGTTTCAGACGATGATGGCGCAAGCTTTCATTCCAACCTCAAGGCTGCCGACCATGCCTGCGAATGCTGCCGCGTGGGGATGGCAATAGACACAGACGGCACGCCGGTCATTGCATGGCGCCATGTTTTTGGCAAGAACGTGCGCGATCATGCCATGCTGCGGCTCGACGGCAAGTCGCAGCCCATCCGCCTGAGCTATGACAACTGGGAGGTTGATGCATGCCCGCACCATGGCCCGGCAGTTTCTATTGCCCGCGACGGCGTTTACCATTTCGTCTGGTTCGACAATGCGCCTGAACGGCACGGGCTGTTTTATGCGTATTCTTCCGATCAGGGCAAGAGTTTTTCCAGTCCGTTGAGCTTCGGAAATTTCAAGGCGCAAGCCTCCCACCCGACGGTTTTAAGCCTGGGCAAGCGCGTTCTTATTGCCTGGAAGGAATTTGACGGCGAAGCCACCGGTATCTACCTGATGCATTCCAATGATGAGGGGAAACTCTGGTCGGCACCCCGGAAAGTCGCATCCACCGGCGACACGTCGGATCATCCGTTGCTGATAGGCAATGGTGAAAAAGCCTATCTTTCATGGAACACTGTTGCGGAGGGCTATCACCTCATGGCATTGCCGGATGAGGTGCAATGAGATACGGAGGAAGCCCAATGAAATGGCTGCTTGCCCTGTTGCTGTGCTTAAGCGCCGCTTGCGCTTCTGCAGCACAGGAGGCTAAGCTTTTCGTGCGCGGCAGCCAGCAGGAAATTGTTTCCGCGCATGCAGGCAAACTTCTCATCATCGGCTTCTGGTCGCTTACCTGCACGAATTGCAGCGATGATCTGGCGCTGTTCGGCAAGTTGGCAGAAAAATACCGCAACCTGAACCTGGTTCTGGTTTCCACCGATTCCCCTGAGCAAAAGCAGGAGATTGCGCGCACCCTGCAGCATTACCGCTTGGGGCGCGCTGAATCCTGGGTGTTCGCGGACAGTTATACCGAACGCCTGCGCTTCGAAGTGGATGCGCAATGGTACGGAGAGCTGCCGCGCACCTATTTTTTTGACGCTACCGGACATTCGACAGCAGTCAGCGGTAAAATTGATCGCGACCAGGTTGAGCGCTGGATACGTGAGAGCGGGAAGCGTGGGTAATAGCTCGCTTCATAGAGCTGACTTGTATTCCCCGTATTCTTGGCACATGGAACAATGCATTAGTGCGGTTTTGATTTTAGCGTAGCGCACTGATTTTGTTTTTTATGCCGTAATACTCCGCAGTTTTGCCGCGTGAATAGGCGCAGGGTGTGCGGAGCAAATTCACTGTGGTATTTAAATGTGCAGTATCATCATGCCGACTATGACGGGACGTTGGCGTATTCAACCGATGTACAATTAACCGATGAATGGCTTAACCGTTTGTGCGCGATGTGTATCAGGTGGGATGAATGATACATACCCATGTGGATCAGGCAAAAAATATAAGCATGGTCATGGCAAATTGAGTTAACACGTGAAAGGGGGAGTGAAATGTCATTAGTGATTGATACGCTGCGCATCTCAACGGTTACCGAGGAGTTAACCGATACCGAATTATCCATTATCGCTGGGCTATTTGAGGTTCAGGACTATAAGGCAGGTGAGATAATCGTCCATCCGGGAGATGTACAACCAGAAAATCTGTACATTCTTGCGCATGGCGAGATAAAGGTGAAGATTCAAGGTAGCGATGGTGAGGCAGCGATTCACGTACTTAAGCCAGGGGATTTGGGCGGCATCATTACGTTTGTGGGCGGCGCATCTTCCAATATCAGCGCGACCCTTTGCGCTGTCGGCGACGCCAAGATGCTGAGCTTGCCAAGGGTTAAGTTTGAGACGCTGATTAACTCCCATCCGATGATTGTATACAAAGTAATGCGCGGTGCCATGCGCTATGTGCATGGCATCGTGCGTAGCATGAACACCAAGTCAGCGGAACTGAATAGCTACATTTATCGTAATAGCGGCGGCTACTAAAAATTACAATCATGCCAGTTAATCTGAAGCCGCCCGTCGCGGGCGTTTCTCTGGGTGTCGCAGAAGCGGAATAGCATCTGCTCGTGCAAACGGCTATCTGGCGTTTTGTAGTGCACGGCCGTGCGTTGTCACCTGCGGGTTCAGTGATACCTCCTCAGACTCAAACCATATGGAAGAGGCTGGGAGTTTGGGTGAGAGCTGGAGGTTCGGTAGAATGCACTCCGATCAAGTCCACTAGTGACCTTGATTTTTTATCCCGCTAATTGTCCCGTTGTTCCGCGAAATTAAATTAAAAAGGTGAACCCGGCATGAATACTGAATCCATGTATTACATCGTTGAAAGCAGCAAGACATTCGAGCAGGCCGCGGCTGACCTGGACGCGGCGGTGAAACGCAACGAGTTTGGCGTGCTGCATATTCACGATCTGGGCAACACGCTGCGCAGCAAGGGCATCGCCTTCGCCGAGCAATGCAAGGTCTTCGAGGTGTGCAATCCGAAGCAGGCCGGCAAGGTGCTTGCTACCGACATGCGCCTGAATATGGCACTGCCGTGCCGTATTTCGGTGTACACAGAACAGGGCAAAACCAGGATTGGCATGATCAAGCCGATGCCCATGCTCGCGGCGCTGTCGCAAGACGCAACGCTGGTGCAGGTGGCGCAGGAAGTTGAAGCCAGAACCAAGCAAATGATGGATGAAGCCAAATGAGTGTTGTTCTCCCGTGTGGACGCCGTCTTGCAAGGATGTATCTGCGAACTACATTTTTCAATGCCCCGCCAAGCCTTGTTTAAAAATTCGTCATGACGCTGTTACCCGTTTGGGCCGAGCAAATAAAATACCTGGTGGGTATTTTTGCCATTCTGAACCCGCTCGGGGCCATTCCCATTTACCTTAGCCTCATGGCAGATCGTCGCCCGGAGGAGATGCACCGCACTGCGCTTAAAGCCGCCGTCGCAGTGGCGGTCATCCTGATTCTTGCGGTCTGGGCGGGTGATGGTTTGCTGGTGTTTTTCGGTATCGGCATTCCGGCGTTCCGCATTGCCGGTGGACTCCTCGTGCTAATCATTGCCATTGCCATGTTTGATGCCAGAACCAGCACGGCCCGGCACACCGATGCAGAGCAAGCAGAAGCGGAATCAAAGAATGACATTGCCGTGGTGCCGCTGGCGATTCCCCTGCTGGCGGGGCCGGGGGCGATCAGTCTGGCCATCGTTGATGCCCACCAGGCAGGCAGTTTGCCAGGCAAGCTGGTGTTCTGTTTAGGGATCGCCGGGGTGGCGGTGATTGTCTGGCTGGTGTTGCGATTGGCCGAGCCTATCGGTGAGCATCTTGGCACGGGTGGGCTCAACATCGCTACCCGTGTCATGGGGCTGATTCTCGCTGCCATGGCGGTGCAATTCATGGCAGACGGGCTGTTGGAGGTATTTCCAGGCCTGTCTCACTGAATGCGAAATTTATTGATCCGCCCAGTTGAAGTTTGAAGTTCGTTCGCCCTGATGCAACTACTGATAGGACTACTGGTGAAACGACTAGCTAGTGCTCAAGCAAGCGATGGAATGCACCCACTTTTTTCATGGGCGCGGGTTGCTTTCGGAGCAAAAATTTTTTCATTTCCATTAGAGTGTTATGGGTATACGGAACTGCGCATAGAGTTAAGCAATCAAGATTGACCGTTTGGATTTTCGCGGGTAGGATTGCCGCCTTCGTTGTTTTGAGAGGCAAGCCAAATGCGCCGCAAGCTGGTTGCCGGAAACTGGAAGATGTTTGGGTCTTTGGCCCAGAACGAGACCTTGCTGAACGCGGTGGTAGCCGGCATGGCGCGAATGCCGGGTGTGGATTGTGCGGTGTGCGTGCCGTTTCCCTACCTAGCGCAGACGCAGCAGATGTTGCGCGGTAGCCAAGTGAAATGGGGTGCGCAAAATGTGCACCAATTGGACAAGGGGGCTTACACCGGTGAGGTGGCGGCTTCCATGCTGTGCGATTTCGGTTGCCGCTATGTGATTGTCGGGCATTCGGAACGGCGCAGCCTGTACGGTGAAAGCAGCCCGTTGGTGGCGGAAAAATTTGCTGCGGTGCAGAAGGCGGGGCTGTTGCCCATCCTGTGTGTCGGCGAAACCCTGAAGCAACGCGAAAGCGGTACTACCGAAGCGGTGGTGGCGGAGCAACTGGATGCGGTGGTCAAGCTGCTGGGCGTGCAGTCCTTGCGTAACGCGGTGTTGGCATACGAGCCGGTCTGGGCGATAGGCACCGGCAAGACTGCCACGCCGGAACAGGCGCAGGCGGTACATGCCTTTATCCGCCAGCGCGTGGCTGGACATGACATGCAGGTTGCCCAGGGATTGGGCATACTTTACGGCGGCAGCGTCAAGGCATCCAATGCGGACGAACTGTTTGCCATGCCGGACATTGACGGCGGGTTGATCGGCGGCGCATCGCTGGTTGCCGAGGAATTCCTGGCTATTTGTAACGCCGGGCAAAATTAATTTTGTAATTTGGAGTAGTGTGTGGAAACTTTGGTTTGGGTTGTGCATGTAATGACTGCGATAGTGCTGGTCGGCTTGGTGCTGATGCAGCATGGCAAGGGAGCGGATATGGGAGTCTCATTCGGCTCCGGTTCCGCCGGTAGCCTGTTCGGTTCAAGCGGTTCCGCCAATTTTTTGAGCCGTAGCACGGCGGTGGCAGCGACGGTATTTTTTATTACCAGCATGGCACTGACCTATCTTTATGCCCATCCATTGCAGCCACAAGGCGTGATGGATAAACATGAAGTATCCAGGCAGGTACAGCAGGCCGCACCTGCTTCTACCCCCGCTCCAACGGGTGGCGAAGCAGGCGGTTCGAAGTCAAAGGAAATACCAAAATAATAAACAAATTTATGCCGATGTGGTGAAATTGGTAGACACGCTAGCTTGAGGGGCTAGTGGCGAAAGCCGTAGCAGTTCGAGTCTGCTCATCGGCACCAGATATCAAGCCGAAGTTTTCGGGATATGACCAAGAAACCAGGCTCTGCCCAGAATTATTAAAACTAAAAATGCGTTTATGCGCGCCTCGTCGGTAAGGCGCTGAACAGAGGGGAGGAGCTCAGATGTTGGAAAATTATTTTCCGGTCCTGTTGTTCATCTGTGTGGGGCTGGCAGTGGGTGTTGCGCCGTTGGTATTGGGTCGGCTGGTCGCCCCCAATCGCCCAGACAGCGCAAAACTTTCGCCGTACGAGTGCGGCTTTGAAGCATTTGGGGACGCGCGCATGAAATTCGACGTGCGTTACTACCTCGTTGCTATCCTGTTTATCCTGTTCGATTTGGAAATCGCATTCCTGTTTCCTTGGGCGGTAGTGCTCAAGGAAATCGGCACGTTCGGTTTCGTCTCCATGTTGATTTTTCTGGCTATCCTCGTGATCGGATTTGTCTACGAGTGGATGAAGGGGGCGTTGGAATGGGAGTAACGGTATGAGCAGGAAGCAGGGGCCCCGCATAGCGGGGATGCGACCGTCCGCGATTGCCGTTGGATGCCAGAATTGGCACGGCATTCGGGACGGTAGCAGAGTTATAGTGGGGTGGACGCATGGGCATTGAGGGTATTTTGGAAAAGGGTATAGCCACAACTACGCTCGACGCCCTGATCAATTACACCCGCACCGGTTCGCTGTGGCCGATGACTTTCGGTCTGGCATGCTGCGCAGTGGAAATGATGCAGGCGGGTGCTTCGCGTTATGACCTTGACCGCTTCGGCGTGGTGTTCCGCCCAAGCCCGCGCCAGTCTGATGTGATGATCGTGGCCGGTACGCTGTGCAACAAGATGGCACCTGCGTTGCGCAAGGTATACGACCAGATGGCCGAGCCGCGCTGGGTTATTTCGATGGGCTCCTGTGCCAACGGCGGCGGTTACTACCATTATTCCTACTCGGTAGTGCGCGGTTGCGACCGTATCGTCCCGGTGGATGTGTATGTGCCGGGCTGCCCACCGACTGCCGAGGCATTGTTGTATGGCATCATCCAATTGCAGAACAAGATCAAACGAACCAATACCATTGCGCGTTAGGTAAATATGGCTGCTGATTTGAGCGTATTGCAAGATAATTTAACCAGGCTGCTCGACGGCAGGATGGTGAGCCTGGAATGCAGACTGGGCGAGTTGACTCTGGTAGTGCCAGCCGCTGGCATGCTGGAAGTGATGACCCATTTGCGCGATGACGTAAGTTTGCGTTTCGAGCAGATGACCGATTTGTGCGGCATGGATTACTCCGCTTATGGCAGCGATGTTTCCGAGAGGGGCGCTTATTTCAAATCCGATGATGCGCCAAGGGTTTTCCCTTTTCGCTTTGCGGTGGTGTACCAGTTGTTGTCGGTGATACACAACGTGCGCTTGCGTGTGCGCGTGTTCACCGAAAATGACGACCTGCCCGTACTGGATTCCGTTGCGGATATTTGGCCATGCGCCAATTGGTACGAGCGCGAGGCGTTCGATTTGTATGGCATCGTGTTCACCGGACATCCGGATTTGCGCCGCCTGCTCACCGATTACGGTTTTGTCGGCAACCCGTTCCGCAAGGATTTCCCGCTTTCCGGCCATGTCGAGATGCGCTATGACCCCGAGCAAAAGCGTGTCATCTACCAGCCGGTAACAGTGGAGCCGCGCGAAGTGACGCCACGCATCGTTCGCGAAGAACATTACGGTCGAATTAAGTAGGGACGCAAGCGATGGCGGAAATAAAGAACTACACCATGAACTTTGGGCCGCAACACCCGTCGGCGCACGGTGTGTTGCGATTAGTGCTGGAGCTGGACGGCGAGGTGATCGAGCGTGCCGATCCGCATATCGGCTTGCTGCACCGCGCCACCGAGAAGCTGGCGGAGCACAAAACTTTTTTGCAGTCGGTTCCTTACATGGATCGTCTCGATTACGTATCCATGCTGAGCAACGAACATGCTTATGTGATGGCGATCGAGAAGCTGCTCGATCTCGAAGTGCCGTTGCGTGCGCAATATATCCGTGTGATGTTCGATGAGGTTACCCGCATACTCAACCATCTGTTGTGGCTGGGGGCGCATGCGTTGGATATCGGCGCGATGACGGTATTTCTGTACGCCTTCCGCGAGCGCGAAGACCTGATGGATTGCTACGAGGCAGTGTCCGGCGCGCGCATGCACGCGGCCTATTACCGCCCGGGCGGCGTGTATCGCGACTTGCCGGATACCATGCCGCAGTATCAGGCTTCCAAGATACACAATGCCGCCAGGGTCAAGGAGATGAACGAGAACCGCCAAGGTTCACTGCTCGACTTTCTGGAGGACTTCACCAGGCGTTTTCCCACTTATGTAGACGAATATGAAACCCTGCTGACCGACAACCGTATCTGGAAACAGCGCACCGTCGGTATCGGCGTGGTAACGCCGGAACGCGCGTTGGCGCTGGGTTTTACCGGCCCGATGTTGCGCGGCTCAGGTGTCGTGTGGGACTTGCGCAAGAAACAACCGTATGAAGTGTATGACCGTATGGATTTTGATATTCCAGTCGGTGTCACGGGTGATTGCTATGACCGATACCTGGTGCGCGTGGAAGAAATGCGCCAGTCGAATCGCATCATCAAGCAGTGCATTGACTGGCTGCGCAACAATCCGGGTCCGGTGATGACCGGCAACCTGAAGGTTGCGCCACCCAAGCGCGAGGCAATGAAACAGAATATGGAAGAGCTGATCCATCATTTCAAGCTGTTCACCGAAGGCATGCACATTCCGCCCGGCGAGGCTTACGCCGCGGTCGAGCACCCCAAGGGTGAGTTCGGCATCTATCTGGTTTCAGATGGCGCGAACAAGCCTTACCGCATGAAGATTCGCGCGCCTGGATTTGCGCATATCGCCGCACTGGATGAGATGGTGCGCGGGCACATGATCGCCGATGTGGTGGCCATTATTGGCACGCAGGACATCGTTTTTGGAGAGGTGGATCGCTGATGCTATCCGATCAAGTTCAGGCAAAAATAAACCGCGAGCTGAAGAAATATCCGGCGGAGCAAAAGCAGTCCGCGGTGATGGCTGCGTTGCGTTTCGTGCAGGATGAAAAGGGCTGGATAGCCGACGATGACATGGCGGATGTGGCGGCCTGTCTCGGCATGCCGCAGATGGCGGTGTACGAGGTGGCAACCTTCTACCACATGTACAACCTCAAGCCCATGGGTAAACATACTTTGACCGTGTGCACCAATTTGTCCTGCACCTTGTGCGGCGCATTGGATACCGTCAAATACATGGAAGCAAAATTGGGTATTGGTATCGGCGAAGTGACAGCGGATGGCAAGTTTGGCCTGCGCGAGGGTGAGTGCATGGGTGCGTGCATAGACGCGCCGCTGTTGACTGTCAGCAATAGAAAGTTGTGTGGCCGCATGACCCCGGAAAAAATCGATCAATTGTTGGCGGAGCTGGATAAGTCATGAGCGGACCGGTTATTTACACGACATTGGGATTCGACCAGCCATGGACGCTGGAGAATTACCTCAAGGTGGGCGGCTATCAGGCCTTGCGCAAAATACTCGCGGAAAAAACACCGCCCGATGCGATCATTGCCGAGGTCAAGACTTCCGCATTGCGCGGGCGCGGCGGCGCAGGCTTTCCGACCGGCTTGAAGTGGAGTTTCATGCCGCGCAACTATGATGGTGACAAGTACATTGTCTGCAACTCCGACGAAGGCGAGCCGGGCACCTGCAAGGACTGGGATATCCTGCGCTTCAATCCCCACGCGCTTATTGAAGGCATGGCCATTGGTGCCTATGCTATGGGCGTGAAGGTCGGATACAACTATATACACGGCGAAATTTTCGAGGCCTATGAGCGCATGGAAGCGGCCTGCGAGGAGGCGCGCGCGGCGGGCTACCTGGGCAACGGCATACTCGGCAGCGATTTCAGTTTCGACCTGCACAACCATCTGGGTTATGGCGCTTACGTCTGCGGCGAGGAAACCGCGCTGCTCGAATCCATCGAAGGCAAGAAGGGCCAGCCGCGCTTCAAGCCGCCATTCCCGGCCAGCTTCGGGCTGTATGGCAAGCCGACCACCATCAACAACACCGAGACCTTCGCCAGCATCCCCTACATCATCCGCGAGGGCGGGCAGAAATTCCTCGAGCTGGGCAGGCCGAACAACGGCGGCACCAAGCTGTTTTCCGTGTCCGGCCACGTCAATAAGCCGGGCAACTTTGAATTGCCGCTGGGTACGCCGTTCAGGAAGTTGCTGGAACTGGCCGGCGGCGTGCGCGACGGGCACAAGCTGAAAGCAGTGATCCCGGGCGGCTCCTCCATGCCGGTGCTGCCGGCTGAAATCATGATGGAAGTGGACATGGATTACGATTCTATCGCCAAGGTCGGCTCCTATCTGGGCAGCGGCGCGGTGATCGTGATGGACGAAACCGTCTGTATGGTGCGCGCGCTGGAGCGCCTGTCCTATTTTTACTATGAAGAATCGTGCGGCCAGTGCACGCCGTGCCGCGAAGGTACCGGCTGGCTGTACCGCATCGTGCATCGCATTGAGAGCGGCAAAGGGCGGCCAGAGGACTTGGATTTGCTGCTCGACCTGTGCGGCAACATTGCCGGACGCACCATCTGCGCCTTGGGCGATGCCGCCGCTTGGCCGGTGCAGGGCATGCTCAAACATTATCGCAGTGAGTTCGAATATCACATCGAACACAAACGTTGTCTGGTGTAGATATG
>CAITJF010000210.1 GCA_903892645.1 uncultured Nitrosomonadales bacterium
ACCGCTTTTTTGTCCCTGCCTGCAGCAGGTAGGGGCTTTGCCGGATATTTCATCTTGTTGGATTCCCGCCTGCGCGGGAATGACGGGCTAATGGATTATTTGGGTTCATATTGTATTGCCCCCAATCTCCAAACGACGCGCCAGGCTGGAACTGAAGCGATTCTGTGGATCAACCGCGTTTTTGATCTTGAGCCATTCGCTGTAGCGCGGATACATGGCGCGAAACGATTCTGCGGAAAGCCGCGCATCCTTAGCGAGATATACACGCCCGCCGTGCCGCAAAACAATTTCATCCAGCTTGTCCAGCAACGCAAACAAGCCGTCATCCGGGTGCCCGGCCAAAAGTTTTTCGGAGCGGATCGGCAAATCCAGCGCCAGGGTATAACCCGCCATGGGAAAGGACAGCAATCCCCTGCCCTGCGCGCCAAAGCGTTTCAGCACCGCGAGGAAGGACGGGCGGCGGCTGCCGGACAGCTCCTGCAGCAATGCCCTGATGCCATCGAATGCAAAGTTGTCTGGAATCACGCACTGATATTGCACGAAACCGCGCTTGCCGTACAACCGGTTCCACTGGCCGATTGCATCCAGCGGATAAAAATACGGATCGTAGCCAGCCAGGAACGGCTGCTGTTTTTTGCCTTCGCGCCGGTAATAGAGCGCGTTAAATGCGCCGATGCTCAGTGGGCTCAGCACCCACGCCGGAAAATCAAACGGCACTTGGCGGCTGCGCCCCGGCTTGGCGGCAAGCGCATGGTCAAAACCGGCTGGCAGTTCTTGCACGGCTGCATGGTGCCCGCACATGGCAATGCCACGGCCCAGTTGCAGCCCGCTCGCCAGGCTGTCTATCCACGCGACGGTGTAGCTATCATCAAGTGCCGGATTTTGCAGGTGCTGAAAAAGTTGCTCCAGATTAGCGGCGGCATGATGCTGCACCATCATGCGTGGGCTTTGTATTGGAATAAGTTTAAGCGCCACTTCACCGATGATACCGGTCAGCCCCATGCCGCCTACGGTGGCCCAGAACAGTTCCGCATTTTCAGCCGGAGAACATGTCACTCGGCTGCCATCGGCCAGGATTAGGTCAATGCCAAGAACATGGTCGCCGAAAGAGCCATCGTGATGATGGTTCTTGCCATGCACATCCGCCGCCACACAGCCGCCCAGTGAAACGAATTTCGTCCCTGGTGTAACCGGCAGGAACCAACCCTTCGGCACAATCACCTCAAGGATTTCCGCCAGCGTCGCCCCAGCCTCGGCGCGTACAACACCCTTCTCCACATCGAATTCCAGCAGCCGGTTGACGCGCCCGGTCAGCAGCACGCGCCGATTCTCGTTCAGCGCTGCATCGCCATAGCTGCGCCCTTGGCCGCGCGCAATCACACTGGCCGCTTCAGAATGCAGATCGGCATAGCGTTCCGGGCGCTCCACTTCACAGGATTGCACCGGGTAACGTCCCCAGCCGGAGAGCGGAATAACCAGCGTAGCCATTTAACGCACTTCCTCCGGAAAATATTTTTCGCAAAAATAACAGGGTGCATGCGGGAGATAGTCCGGAATTCTGTAGTATTTTTCCTTGATCGGTTTCAGCACGTGTTCCTTGTAACTGGCGTAATCGAAACCGTAACCTAGCACGAAATAAAAAGTAACGCCGCGCAAGTCGAACTGCCTGCTTTCCACTCTCTGGAAATAGGAAGCGTATTGCGTCAGGTCAGGCGTTGATTTTTTCAGTATCAGAATATTGCGCCCACCGAACTGGCGAAAGTCGGTGATGATGTCATCCTGCCGCGCATAATGGGAACCTTCCCCAAACACGAAAAAATTCTTGCCATAGTGGTAGGAAACGATGGCAGCTGGCGTGTAGCCGTCTGCAGCAAGCAGAAATTGTTGCTGCTCGTAGGGGCGGATTTTTTCGACGACCGCATCGTTCTTGAACATGAACACGATGCCGTCATACAGCTTGTTCTGCTTCCAGGTTTCCATCGGCAGGATGGCAATAACGGCGATTGCCGCAAGGTGTGCGGCACTGAACCACGCCATGAACCTGAGTGTCTTGAGCAACTCTTCGCGCGACAGGAACAGGTGCAGCAACAAATAAAGGAATGGGTAAAACGCCAGCACCCAGTGCAGGCCGATGACTTTTTTCAGCGACAGCAGCACGAAAACAATCATCGGCAGCAGAAATACATAAGCAAACAATCTGAAATGACCGCGTTTTATTTTTAGCCTGAACTCCGTACGGTTCTTGAACAGATAGTAGATGACCGGCGGGGTCGTCAAATAAACCTGGGTGCCGAGAAAAATGGCGACCTTGCCTAAAGAGAGCTGCTCACCTTCGTTCCTGTTGTAAAGGTTGAACAGAATGTTGTCCCAGCAATGGGTGTAATTCCAGTACAGATTAAGCAACACGAACGGCACGACGGCCAGAAACAGCAGGATGAAACCTTGTGTCTTTTGCCTGCTCCTGGCTGAAAAAATCCAATACACCAGATAGCCCAGTCCCAGCAGCACGGCGAAATATTTCGACAGGAATGCCATGCCCAAAAGGGCACCGGATAAGCCATGCCAGGCCAGGCTGTTTTTTTGCAGTGCCTTGAACAGGCACACCGCGGATAAGAACACGAACAAGATGAGCGTAGTGTCCGTCGTGACCAGCACATTCAAAATATTGAGCGGCGAAATCAGGAACAGGATCGCGACCAGCGCGGCCTTGGTTTCGTCGTGCGGCTTAAGCAAGTAATAAATACCGAGGCCGATCAGTGTGGCAAGCAGGATGGCGGGAAGGCGCAGGATGACTTCCGAACTGCCCAGTTGCAGCAGCAAATGGAGAAGCCAGCCAGCCATCGGTGGATGGTCGTAATAGCCAAAATCCGGATGCTTCGCCCATATGACGAAATAGGCTTCGTCGCCCGACATGGGGATGATCCAGGCGAGGATGAACTTGATTGCGAGGGTGGCCAGCAATGCGAATTTAAATGCGGCTTTCGGATCCATGATTCTTGCAACTTGCATCAGCTGACAACCACCCGTGCCGCGCCCGCACGTAACTGGCCGATTATTGCGGCATGGGCAAACCCTTCGCTGTGCAGGCGCTGCACAATATCCTGCGCCACATCACTACCACATGAGATCAACAAACCGCCGCTGGTTTGCGGATCGGTCAGCAGGTTGTGCTGCCACTCGGTCAGGCTCGGCGCCAGATCCACTTCGTCGCCATAGCTTTGCCAGTTGCGTTTGGATGCGCCGGTAACGAAACCTTGTTGCGCCAGTTGCCGTGCGCTGTGCAACAACGGCAGGTGCACAAACTTGATTTCCGCAGCCAGTTGCGAACCGCGGCATATTCCCAGCAAATGGCCGAGCAAGCCGAAGCCGGTCACATCGGTCATGGCATGGACTGCCTTCATTTCCGCCAGCCAGCCTCCTGGAGTATTCAGTTGCGTGGTGCTGTGCAGCATCTCGGCGTATCCGTCTGCATCCAGCTGTTGTTTTTTCAGTGCCGCGCTCAGGATGCCCACGCCCACGCCTTTGGTGAGGATCAGCATATCGCCATCGCGCGCCTGGTTGTTGCGCTTGACCTGCTGTGGATGCACTACGCCCAGCGCGACCAACCCGTAAATCGGTTCCGGCGCATCGATGGAGTGTCCGCCTGCCACGGGTATACCCGCTTGCGCACACGCCGCAGCACCGCCCGCCAGAATTTGCTGAATAGTTCCCAGCGGCAGGGAGTTAATGGGCATGCCGACAATGGCTAGCGCGAGAATGGGTTTGCCGCCCATGGCATATACGTCGGACAGCGCATTAGTGGCGGCGATGCGCCCGAAATCAAATGCATCGTCCACGATGGGCATAAAAAAATCGGTGGTGGCCACGATGGCCTGCTCATCGTTCAGCCGGTATACCGCCGCATCATCGCCGCTCTCAATGCCTACCAGCAGATCGGGAAAGACCTGAGCCAACGGCAAGGCGGCCAGTAAATCGCGCAGCACAGCAGGAGCAATCTTGCAGCCGCAGCCGCCGCCGTGCGAAAGCTCGGTGAGACGCACACTCATCAGCGCAAACTCACCCCATTCACCTGCGAAGAAAACCCTGGCAGGGCGCTCGCCACCCCCGCGCCAAAGCGCTTGGCAAGACGATCGGCGATGCCCTCACGGGTGGTGAAGTCCACAATATCCTCTGCCTTGATTACGTCGCGCGCTACGCTCTCCACGCTGCCCATCTCGTCCGCCAAGCCCAGCTCGATGCTCTTCTGCCCGGTCCAGATCAGCCCGCTGAACGTATCCGCCGTCTCCTTCAGGCGCTTGCCGCGTCCCTGCTTCACCACGGCTATAAACTGCTGATGAATTTCGTCAAGCATCTGTTTAACGAATTCCCGATGGCGCGGGTTCAAGGGCAAAAACGGATCCATAAAACCCTTGTTCTCCCCGGCCGTCATCAGCCGGCGCTCCACGCCGAGCTTTTCCATCGCGCCGGTAAAACCGAAACCATCCATCAGCACGCCGATGGAACCCACCATGCTGGCCTTGTTCACAAAAATCTTGTCGGCCGCCGCCGCCACGTAATAACCGCCGGAAGCGCACATATCCTCCACCACCACATATAGTGGAATTTTCGGGTACTTGGCGCGCAGGCGGCGGATTTCATCATTGATGTACCCGGCCTGCACCGGACTGCCGCCGGGACTGTTGATGCGCAGGATGACCCCCTGCGTTTTCTTGTCCTTGAACGCATCCTGCAAACTGGAAATAATGTTGTCGGCGCTGGCGGCACTGTTCGATGCGATCACGCCATCCATCTCCACCAGCGCAGTATGCTTGCCGCCCAGTGCCGTTTCCGCCTTGCCGCCCATCCAACCCATGACCAGAAACAGCAGGACAAACAGATAGCCAAATGTCAGCACCTTGAAAAAGATGCTCCAGTGGCGTGCCCGGCGCTGCTCCTGAATAGCCGACATGGCGAGCTTTTCCAGTATGCCGCGTTCCCAGTTATTATTTTGTTCGGACATGAAATCTCCTTAAAATCCATTCGCCCAGTATATCAGGCGTGCTCCCTGAACCACTCCCGCAGTCCCGCAAAATCATCCAGCAACGCCAAGGGTTGCAACTCGCGTAACTGCTCCGCCGGATGCGCCCCTTGCGTCATACCCACCGCATCCACCCCGGCGTTAATCGCCATCTGCAAATCATGCGTGGTATCGCCCACCATCAGCACACGCTCATGCGTCATGCCCAGTTCTTCCATGATATCCAGCAGCATCGCCGGATGCGGCTTGGAGAAAGTCTGATCCGCCGTGCGTGTGGCATGAAAATAATCCGCCATGCCAGATGCTTGCAATGCTCGATCCAGTCCGTTGCGGCTCTTTCCAGTCGCCACTGCCAGCCAGTATCCCGCACTGTGCAATTCAGCGATGGTTTCCCGCGCTCCCGCAAACAGCGGAATAGCTCCGTCCTGCGCCAGAAAATGGTGGCGGTAGCGCTCTACCAACGGTTCGTACATGTGCTCCGGCGCATCCGGTACGGCATGGCGCAACGCCTGCATCAACCCCATCCCGATCACATGGCACGCCGCCGCCTCGCTCGGTACGGGCAAATTGAGGTCACGGCAAGCCGCTTGGATCGAACCCGCAATCACCGCTGTGGAATCCATCACCGTGCCATCCCAGTCAAACACAATCAAATCGTAATGTTTTGCCATAACATCCAGCCAAAAAATGAGGCGCGGATATTAGCATTATTGCCCGCTTGTCCGTTATACATTGCCAATACGCCCGCCAACCCCTAGCATGGCGCGCCATGAAAACGACACAACATACAAACTTAATTGGAGTTTCAGTGCAAGCTAATGTGGCAAAGCCGCGTTATGCTGGAACTAAAATCCAAAAATTAACTTACTGGCTGCTGTATTGTCGTCCCGGCTTTGAACAGGATTGCGCACAGGATGCACTGCGTCAGGCACAACAACAGAGCCCCGTCATCGTCGCGCAACCGCCGCCCATCCTCGCCAACAGCGGCTATGCCGTGGTCGCGCTAAACGAGCAAGCTCTGTCCTACCGCGAACTCATATTCGCGCGCCAGTTGATCCGCCTGCATCAAACCATCAAGGCACTGCCAGAGCGCGACCGCCTAACGCCCATCCTTGCCGCCATCGCCACCCTGCCCGGCACGTTCGGCACGCTGTGGCTGGAAGTGCCGGATACCAACGAGGGCAAAACCCTGTCCGCCTTCACGCGCCGCTTTCAGCCACTGCTGGAGGCCGCGCTGCGCGAACAAGGCAAGTTGCAGGACGACATCAAGTTGCCGCGCCTGCACATCTTTTTTCCCGATAAATCATCCGCCCTGTTCGGCACCAGCGACCTGCACAACAGCGCGGCATCCATCATGGGCATCGTGCGCCAGTCCATGCCCGCCGAAGCGCCGAGCCGCTCCACGCTGAAACTGGCCGAGGCGATTGAAGTGTTCATGGATCGCAGCGAACAAACACGCCTGTTGCGGCAAGGCATGACAGCCGTCGATCTGGGCGCGGCTCCCGGCGGCTGGACCTGGCAACTGGTAAAGCGCGGCATCCGCGTAACGGCAGTGGACAACGGCCCGATGAAAGGCATACTGGCAAAGCATCCGCTGGTGCAGCATCTCAAGCAGGACGGCTTCAAATACGCACCGCGCAAAGCGGTGGACTGGCTGGTGTGCGACATGGTGGAGCAGCCTTCCAAAGTCGCCAAATTAATCGAGGAATGGTTCGCGGCGGGACTGGCCAAACACGCGATTTTCAATTTGAAATTACCGATGAAGCAACGTGTCGCCGCGTTGGACAGCGCGCTAAACAGCATCCGTACCCGTTTTGACAATGAGGGAATTAATTACCGAATGCTGGCAAAACAGCTGTACCACGACCGTGAGGAAGTAACGGTTTTCATCACTCGCACCAAGAATTAACCATATGGGCAGGATTCACCTGCCCACCATCGTTTTTCAATGCTGCCAGAGTAAGCAACGAATTTACCCTGCAACTATCTCTGCCCCTTGTCCTGGTCGTGGCCGTGCATCTTGTACAGTGTGGCCATGATGCCCGAGAGCAGCAGGCCGAATACCACGATGATGAAGTAAATGCTGAGCTCCAGCTTTTCCATCAGGGCATACAGCGAGAGCATGGCGAAGATACTGAGGTTTTCGTTGAAATTCTGCAC
>CAITJF010000211.1 GCA_903892645.1 uncultured Nitrosomonadales bacterium
CGCTCGCCATTCAGCAATTCGGTGACTCGGTGCAACTCGGCAACAAGTGCCTCGTCGCTGTACTCTTCGAGAGTTGTCAGTTCGTATCGCATACTCTTCAAGACGCCCAACGTAATATAGAAAACAAATTCATAGAGCGGCAATGTCGCCTATTCATGGCGGCGCTGTCAAGCAAAATGCTACTTGCTTTTATTTCATCCGGTTAACTGAATTTTCCTCTGGACTTTATTTTTAGGGAAACCTAAAATTCTGCGGATGGAAGCTAATGCCGTTTCTCAAAATTCTCCCAAGCTGCTCGACCAGATTCGTGCCGAGATTCGCGTGCGTCATTACAGTATCCGTACCGAAGAGGTCTATGTCGATTGGGCGCGCCGGTTTATCCTGTTCCACAACAAGCGCCATCCGAAGGAAATGGGCGCGGGGGAGGTGCGGGATTTCTTGAGCCACCTTGCCGTGGAGCGCAATGTGGCGGCGTCGACACAAAATCAGGCGAAGTCTGCGCTGTTGTTTCTGTACCGCGAGGTGTTGCATATCGAATTGCCTTGGCTGGATGAGGTGATCGTGGCAAAGACGCCCAAGCGTTTGCCGGTGGTGCTGACCCAGACGGAAATACGCCGCTTGCTGAGCTCGATGTCCGGCACGATGGGGCTGGCGGCGAGCCTGCTGTATGGCACGGGGATGCGCTTGCTGGAGGGTTTGCGGCTGCGCGTGAAGGATGTGGAATTTGAACGGCGCGAGATTATCGTGCGCGAGGGCAAGGGTAACAAGGACAGGGTGACGGTGCTGCCGGAAAATTTGATCCTGCCGTTGAAGGCGCATCTGGCAAAGGTGAAGGCGCTGCACGAGCGCGATCTGGAGGCTGGTTTCGGCGAGGTGTATTTGCCGGATGCGCTGGCGAGGAAATATCCGAAGGCGGCGAAGGCTTGGGGCTGGCAGTTCGTGTTTCCTTCTGTCGTACGTTCGACCGATCCACGCACGGGCATCGAGCGCAGGCATCATCTGTATGAGGCGAGCGTGCAGCGGGCGGTGCGCGAGGCGGCGAAGCTGGCGGAGATACATAAGCCGGTCACGCCGCATACGTTGCGCCATTCCTTTGCTACACACCTGTTGCAATCCGGCTACGACATCAGGACAGTGCAGGAGCTGCTCGGCCATTCCGATGTTTCCACCACGATGATTTACACGCATGTGCTGAACAAGGGCGGCAAGGGTGTGATCAGCCCGCTGGATAGATGATGGCATACATGGCGAATGATTTATCTCCCTCTCCCCAGCCCTCTGATGGAACTACTAGCCATTCGACTAAGCCGCCAAAAGACAGCGGCCAAGTCGCTGGTTATCCCATCAAGGGAGAGGGGGATGTTTATTTCATGCGTGAGGCGCTGGTGCTGGCAAAACAGGCCGAGGCCGCTGGCGAGGTGCCGGTGGGTGCCATTGTGGTGAAGGATGGGGCAATCATCGGGCGCGGTTTCAATGCGCCGATTTCGCGCCATGATCCTTCCGCCCATGCGGAGATGATGGCGCTGCGCGAGGCGGCGCAATACCTGGGCAATTACCGCCTGGTCGGCTGCGAGCTGTTTGTTACGCTGGAGCCCTGCGTGATGTGTGTGGGCGCCATGTTCCATGCGCGCATTGCGCGCGTGGTGTTCGGCGCGCGCGACCTCAAGACCGGCGCGTGCGGCAGCGTGGTGGATTTGTTTGCCGAGCAGCGCCTGAACCACCATGCCGAGGTTTGCGGCGGTGTGCTGGCGGAGGAGTGTGGCTTGATGCTGAGCAATTTTTTTGCCATGCGCCGCGCGCAGCAGCGGAGTAAAGGGAATGACGGAGTAGTGGCATGAAAATCAACATTCATATCGCCACGCAAACCCTCGATCTGCTCGATGACGCAGGCCATCTGCTGCGCCGCTTTGCGGTTTCCACCGGGGCGAACGGTGCGGGGGAGGAGAGCGGCAGCTACTGCACGCCGCGCGGGCGGCACATCATCCGTGCAAAGATCGGCGCGGGCCAGCCGGTGAACACGGTGTTCGTGCAGCGCCGCCCTACCGGGGAAATCTATACGCCGCAACTCGGCGCGCAGCATCCGGGGCGCGACTGGATACTCACGCGCATCCTGTGGCTGTCGGGGTGTGAAGCGGGTTATAACAGGCTGGGCTCTTGCGATACCATGCGCCGCTATATCTATATCCATGGCACTCCGGATGAGACGCCTTTAGGCAAGCCGGGCTCCAAGGGTTGTGTGCGCATGCGCAACGCCGAACTGCTGGAGTTGTTCGACCTGGTTCCGGTGGGCACGGAAGTCAATCTGCTTGTTTGACTCACCTGGCCGGGCTGCTTACTGATCGTTTAGTCTGTCCAGATTATTGTGCGCCTTGGTGTGGTGCGGGTCGAGTTGCAGCGCGGCGGTGAATTCGCGCCGTGCGTCTTCATTGCGGTGGGCAAGCATATAAGCGTAGCCAAGATTGTTGTGCACTCGCGCCTTGTGCGGCGATTGTTTTACGGTGTCTTCCCATAGGGCGATTTCGTTGGCATATACCCGATTGCGTAATACGGTAAGGCAGGCGAGGATGAGCAGCAGTACGGTGGCGGCAGCCCGGAGTGTCTGGATGCGCATTCGTAGCGCCGACTCAGCGGCCAGGGCGAGAAATAGCGGCCAGTCTGCAAGCACCATCTGGCGGTCATTCGCGATATCCACTCTGGGCAAAAACAGGTACAGCGGGATCAGCTGGATCATCGCCCATGCCAGCGCAAAGCTGATCCACGGTCGCCTGCGCCAGCAGGCCAGCATGAGTGCGAACGTGGCGATGAAAAAAATCAGCGGCAGCATGATGCCCGTGGCATCGTGCAGCAACGGCAAATCTGGGTCAATGTTCAGCCACAGCGGCAGCGCCCATTGCCGCATGAGGTAGGAAAAAGCGAAGAGCTGTGTTGCGATATTCCCTTGCAGGCTGTTGAGTTTTACGCTTCTTTCCATTTGCGCCAGATAGTTGTCATTGAACAGGAAAAATATTACACCGAGCAGCAAAACGGCCCAGCTCGGCCATTGCCGCTTGAGCGAGGTTTTCCATGTGCCGCCGCAGCCCAGCTCCCACGCCAGCAGTGCGAGAGGGAAAGTCACTGCGGTTTCCTTTATGCTGAGTGCGGTCACAAACAAAAGCGGCGTAATCAGATAAAGAGAAATTTTGTTGTGCTGCGTGCGCCCGGTTACATAGGCCAGCAGCCCGGCCAGATAGAACAGCATCATGAGCGAAATGGAACGGCCGCAGATATAGGCAACCGCTTCCGTATGGATCGGATGCGCGGCAAACAGCAGCGCCGTGAACAGCGGCACATTTCTCAAACGGTCACGCAACGGTTGCTGCTGTACAAATTCGCCGGCCAGCCGATAAACGAGATACGCATTGCACAGGTGGATGAGCAGGTTGGTGAGATGGAAACCCGCCACGCCCAGGCCGGAAATCCAGTTCAGCGTGTAGGAGAATTTCAGCAGGGGGCGGATGCCGTGGCCGAGGTTGGCCAGCCACGCTTCCCAGGAGTGGACGCTTGGGTTATCGACGATGACCTTGTAATCGTCGAACTGAAACTCACCGGACAGCGCGTTGCAGTAGCAGGCGAGAATGGTTAGCGCCAGCCATGCCAGTACGCCACGGTGCGACTCAGGCAGGGTGACGCGCATGGTCGAATGCCAGATCGAGAATATCCACCGCATCCCACCAGCGCTCGTAACCATGCAGCATGACCAGCAGCACCTGTGTGGCGCCGCGTTTGGCATAGGCGGCCAGGCACTTGCCAGCCCTGGGGGTGTATCCGGTCTTGAGGCCGAGCGCGCCCGGGTAGTGGCCAATCAGCGCGTTCTTGCTGGCGAACGGGTAGCTGCGCGCGCCATCCAGTGTGGAAATGCGCGCCCCGGTTTTTGCGGTCAGTTCCGTTATCGGCGGATGCTTGATCAGCTCATTCGCCAGCAAGGCCAGATCATGTGTGGTCGAATAATGATTGTCCGCATCATGCCCGCAGGCATTGACGAAGTGGGTGTTGAGCATGCCCAGTTTTTCGGCGCGCCGGTTCATGAGTTGCACGAAGCGCGTTTGGCTGCCCGCAATATAATCGGCAAGAGCGAGGCAGGCATCGTTGGCCGAGGCTATCAGCGCCGCGGCGAGTAAATCTTTCACGTGGAATTTCTCGCCTGCCTTCAGGCCGAGGCGCGTACCGCTTTCTTGCGTGGCAGCGAGGCTGACAGTCGCGATGGCTTGAGGCTGGCCATGCTCTACGGTCAGCAACGCGGTCATCAGTTTTGTCAAACTGGCAGGCGGCAGGCGGCGGTTGCTTTGCCTTTCCCACACCGGCACGCCATTGATCTCGACCAGATAGGATGCTGCAACTTTTGGAAAAGGATCGGGCTGCGCTAGCGCCAACGCCGTTTGGCACAACAGCAACAGCCCGAACAGATAGCGCATGTGTCTTGATTAGAAGCCGAATAACCCCTTCAGTTTCTTGGCGCCGTCAATCACCGACTCGCCATTCAGCTTTTTGGCACTATCAATCACTGACTGGGCGGGATTGTTGGTTTTGCTCGCTTCGCCTTTGGACTGGGTTTCTTCGTCCGCGTTATCGTCTCCATCCTGACCGTTCAGGCACTTGCTCAGATTCTCATGGGCAGTGTAACTGCGGCCCTCGCACTCTTTCTTCCTTGCAGCCTCCCGATAGGCCTTGGCTTCTGCCGGGCAATAGGCCGACAGCGTACGGTAATTTTTGCCGTTGATGGTTTTGCACAGTGCCTTGGTGGTGGCATCCATGTTCAGTCCGCAAGCCTTGGTGATCAAGTTCCCGTTGTTTTTCTCCATGATGACCAGATGCTGGTAAACGTCTGCATCACGGGGCGCATCCTTGCGCACGGCATCGCACAGCGCTTCCTTTTTGCCCGGGCAAGTCGGTTGTGGAGCGATAAACAGGTGAGCTGAAGATACCCACTTGGAAGCGTTGAAATCCGACGTATCGCACATCTTGTCCATCGTGTCTTTTGCTTGTGCTTGCGCCTTCTTTGCCAGTTCCTCGGTATCACAACTGCCGCCAATCCGTTTGCCGCTGTAGGTTGTCTTCATATCCATTTCATGTCCTTTGGACTTGCCGGTCATGTGCATGGTGCCGTGATAGCTGTCGCGTTCGTGCGTGGCTTCACCGACCTGGCTCATGGTTTCACCATCCATGACGCACTTCCCCTTCCAGCTGGTCGTATTGCCTGACGTTTTAACATCCGTAAATTCGCAATTGCTTTTTTTGTCCTGCATGCGCTTTGGATCTTTCTCTCCCCCCTGCGGCATGCACACCTTGATAGTCTGCGCAGGCATGGCAAAAGGCATCCCTTTCATCTCCATCCTGGAGGTCACTTCCCAGTATTCACCCGGCGCACTGAATGCGGCGGCGGAAAACACAGTTACGGCGAAAGCGAGGCAGGCAATGAATGTTTTTTTCATGTTAGCTCCAATGGGCAGGAAATAAATTCGGGTTATAGGCGGGGCAGTACAAGGCGGCGCGGTGATTCTTGACCCTATCTGCGGTGAAGTCAATATGCCATCGGTACCAGGCGGCATATGTATAGTTTAATGTGCGGCAGGCACGCTCTTAACCCCTCGCACCCTGTCACCCGGTTTGATGTCGTTCCTGGTGAACCAACCGCTATTCATTTCCAGCGCAAACAGCGCGTCGCCTTGTGCGCTACGGGAATCTGTGGTGTTGGGTTGCATCTCCACGATATTGATGATGGTGCCGTTGGCGGCGATGAAGGCGATGGAGAGCGGTAGCGGCGTATCCTTCATCCAGAAACTGTACCTGTCTGCCTTTTCGAAGATGAACAGCATGCCGCAATCGGCGCACAGATGGTCGCGCTGCATGAGGCCGTGTTCGCGGCTTTGCGGCGTGTCGGCAATTTCGGCATGGACGGTTTGTTTGCCAATCTTGAGCGTGATCTTCTCTGCCCAGGCCGAGGGTAGCGTAAGGGCAAGGCAGAGCAGTAAGGCGGTGCTGGTTAGTCTCATGGTGTGTGCAGTTTATCAAGTTGTGCCACGTATTGGTAAGGGTGTGCCGCGCTTTCGGCGCCCCAGCCGTCAGCGTGATGGGCTACAATTGCGGTGCCGTATCAGGAATCGGAATTTTTAACAGACCCTTTTTGTTCATGAACCCCACTCTTGTTTTTGACATCGAAACCATTCCCGACATTGCCGGGTTGCGCACCTTGCATGAGCTCGATGCGCGCGTGAGCGACGCGGATGTGGCGGAGATGGCTTTTCAGATGCGCCGCCAGAAGACGGGTAGCGATTTTCTGCAACATCATCTGCAGCGCGTGGTGGCGATTTCCTGCGCGCTGCGCGAGGGCGACAGTTTTCGTGTGTGGTCGCTGGGTGAGTTGGATGAGGAAGAGGGCAGCATCATTCAGCGTTTCTTCGACGGCATCGAAAAATACACGCCGCAGATTGTGTCGTGGAACGGCGGCGGTTTCGACCTGCCGGTGCTGCACTATCGCGGCCTGATCCACGGCATACAGTGCGCGCGCTATTGGGACATGGGCGAGGATGACCGCGATTTCAAATGGAACAACTACATCAGCCGCTACCATACGCGCCACCTCGACCTGATGGACTTGCTGGCCATGTACACCGGGCGCGCCAACGCGCCGCTGGACGATCTCGCCAGGCTGATCGGTTTTCCCGGCAAGCTGGGCATGGACGGCAGCCGCGTGTGGGAGGCCTACCAGCAGGGCAAGCTGGACGAGATCCGCAATTACTGCGAGACCGATGTGGTGAATACCTGGCTGGTGTTTGCGCGCTTTCAGCTGATGCGCGGCCAATTCACCGAGGCGCGCTACCAGCAGGAGTTGGAGTTGGTGCGCAGCACCTTGAGTAAATCAGATGAGCCGCACTGGCGCGAATTCCTTGCCCAGTGGCCGTCCAAATAAAATGAAGGAAAAAATTTCCGCGAAGCACAAAACACCTCCCCCTTTAATAAAGGGGGACTGAGGGGGCTTTGCGCTTGCTGGCAATCTCCTCATTCTCAAATCCCCCCCAACCCCCCTTTGCTAAAGGGGGGAATGACGAAAAACCCGACTGATATGCCTGACAATAAATTGCAACAGAACCCCGTAACCATTGAATCGCTCGACCATGAAGGTCGGGGCATCGCGCATGACGATGGCAAGGTGATTTTTATCGAGGGCGCGCTGACGGGCGAGCGCGTAACCTATTCCTCGTATCGCAAAAAAACCAGCTATGAGCAGGCGCAAGTCGGCCAAATTTTGAAACAGACTTTCATGCGCGTGCAGCCGAAGTGCGCGCATTTTGGCGTGTGCGGCGGCTGTTCCATGCAGCATCTGGAGGCGCGCGCTCAGGTCGCCGCCAAGCAGCGCGTGCTGGAAGATAATCTGGAGCGTATCGGCAAGGTCAAAGCCGAAACCATGCTGCCGCCGATTTACGGGCAAATCTGGGGCTATCGCCAGCGCGCGCGGCTATCGGTGCGGCATGTGTTGAAGAAGGGCAGGACGCTGGTGGGCTTCCGCGAGAAGGGTGGCCGCTATGTGACGGACATGCGGCATTGCGAAATCCTGCCGCCCAGGATTGCCAGCCTGTTGCCGCTGCTGGGGGAATTGAATGAAAGTTTCACCGTCCGTGATGCGTTGCCGCAAATCGAGGTGGCGGTAGGC
>CAITJF010000212.1 GCA_903892645.1 uncultured Nitrosomonadales bacterium
ACGAGAAGTATGCCGGCGAGACCATCGTCTCCGCCGCCTCCTGCACCACCAACTGCCTGGCCCCCGTCGCCAAGGTGCTGAATGACAACTGGGGCATCAAGCGTGGCCTGATGACCACCGTGCATGCCGCTACCGCCACCCAGAAAACCGTGGACGGCCCATCCAACAAGGATTGGCGCGGCGGGCGCGGCATCCTGGAAAACATCATTCCTTCTTCCACTGGCGCCGCCAAGGCTGTGGGCAAGGTCATCCCTGAGCTGAACAAGAAGCTCACCGGCATGGCTTTCCGCGTCCCGACTTCAGACGTTTCCGTGGTCGACCTGACCGTAGAGTTGAATAATGAAGCTTCCTACGAAGACATCTGCAAGGCCATGAAGGCCGCCTCCGAAGGCTCGATGAAGGGTGTGCTTGGCTACACCAACGAGAAAGTCGTTGCCACCGATTTTCGTGGTATGAGTGCCCCATCCGTGTTCGACGCCGATGCCGGTATCGCCCTGGACAGCACCTTCGTCAAGGTCGTGGCCTGGTACGACAATGAATATGGCTACACCTGCAACATGATGCGTCTGGTGCAACACGTCGCCAAGTGATCCTGTGAACAGTGAAACGCGCTCTCCCGGCAGGAATAACCAGCGACTTGGCGGTTCCGCCTAGTAGAACGGCTGATGGTTTTATCATGGTAGTGTGTTGCACAGGGTGTGCATCACGTTTCTCATTTGACGATCTTCACTAATGTGAGTTGTAAGGCATGGGTTCGCCCACCCCCTACATATTTACTTTTCAGGAGGGAAATATGCCTGTTATAAAAATGACCGACCTTGATCTCAAGGGTAAGCGCGTCCTGATCCGCTCCGATCTAAATGTGCCTGTCAAAGACGGCAAGGTGACCTCTGATGCGCGTATTACCGCCTCGATGGCGACAATCAATTTCGCGCTGAAAGCCGGTGCGCGTGTGATGGTGACTTCCCACCTGGGCCGTCCCGAAGAAGGCGTTTATTCCGAAGAAAACTCGCTCAAGCCGGTAGCGAATGTCATCGCCAACAAGCTGGGCAAGCCCGTGCGCCTGGTCAAGGATTGGGTAGATGGTGGCTTTGATGTTGCCGAGGGCGAATTGGTATTGCTGGAGAACTGCCGTTTCAACAAGGGCGAAAAGAAAAACCTGGATGAAACCGCAAAAAAATATGCCGCGCTATGCGACGTGTTTGTGATGGACGCGTTCGGTACGGCACACCGTGCCGAAGCATCAACCCACGGTGTGGCGAAGTATGCGCCAGTGGCTGCGGCGGGCATTCTGCTCATGGAAGAACTGGAAGCGTTGACCAAGGCTCTGCTCAATCCGACCCGCCCGATGGTCGCTATCGTCGGCGGCTCCAAGGTTTCCACCAAATTGACCGTACTGGAATCGCTGTCCGAAAAATGCGAGCAACTGGTGGTCGGCGGCGGCATTGCCAATACCTTCCTCAAGGCTGCCGGCCATCCGGTTGGCAAGTCGTTGTGTGAAAATGATCTGGTTCCTACCGCGCAGGCATTGATGAAGAAAATGTCCGCGCGCGGTGCAAGTATTCCGATTGCAACCGATGTCGTGGTCGGCAAGCAAGCTCCTTTTGTGGCGGGTAACGAGAACACACCTGCCGTTTTGAAAAACGCGAAGGATGTAGCTGACGACGAAATGATTTTCGACATCGGCCCCAAGTCGGCCCAGGAGATCGCCGACATCATCATAAAGGCCGGTACAGTGGTATGGAACGGCCCGGTCGGGGTGTTCGAGTTTGATCAATTTGGCGAAGGTACCAGAAAAATCGCCATGGCGATCGCGGAAACCAAAGCTTTCACCCTGGCGGGTGGCGGCGACACCATCGCGGCAATTCAGAAGTACGGCATCTATGACAAGGTGTCCTATATCTCCACCGCTGGTGGGGCATTCCTTGAATTCCTCGAGGGCAAGAAATTGCCGGCGGTGGAAATTCTGGAACAACGTGCTATGAAAAAGGAATCCAGCTGCGGTTGCAATTGCAGCGGGGGATGACAATTCATGCTGCGTAGAACCAAAATAGTCGCAACGCTGGGACCTGCCTCCAGCGATCCGAAAGTGCTGGAGGAGATGATCCGTGCCGGTGTGAATGTGGTGCGCATGAATTTTTCGCACGGCACCGTGCAGGATCACATGGCGCGAGCCGACAAGGTGCGGGCGGCGGCGGCGGCCTGCGGCCGCACTGTGGGTATTCTGGCCGATCTGCAAGGCCCCAAGATTCGCGTGGGCAAGTTTGAAAACGGCAAGATCGAGCTGGGTGAAGGCGACACTTTCATTCTTGATGCGGCATGGGATGAGTTGGGCAACCAGGAGCGTGTCGGTCTCGATTACAAGGAGTTGCCGAACGATGTCAGCAAAGGCTCCGTACTGCTGCTGAATGACGGTATGCTGGAATTTGACGTAATTGAAGTAAGCGGCTCCCAGATAATTTGCAAGGTGGTGCGCGGCGGTGTGTTGTCCAACAACAAGGGCATCAACCGCAAGGGTGGCGGCTTGACCGCCCCCGCGTTGACTGACAAGGATAAGGCAGACATCAAGACGGCAGTGTTGATCAAGGCCGACTACCTGGCAGTGTCATTCCCGCGTTCTGCGGATGACATGAAACTGGCGCGCGATTTGTTGCATGCGGCAGGCGGCAAAAGCCTGCTGATGGCTAAAATCGAACGTGCCGAAGCCATTCCGGTATTGGATGAAATTATCAGCGCATCGGATGCCATCATGGTGGCGCGCGGTGATTTGTCCGTGGAAGTGGGTGATGCTGCGGTGCCCGGTTTGCAAAAACGCATGATCAAAATGGCGCGCGCCAAAAACAAGCTGGTCATCACCGCCACGCAGATGATGGAATCCATGATTACCAATCCAATTCCTACCCGCGCGGAAGTATCGGATGTTGCGAACGCCGTACTGGATGGAACGGATGCGGTGATGCTATCGGCAGAAACAGCCGTCGGCGATTACCCTGTCGAAACCATACAAGCCATGGTGCGCATTTGCTCCCAAGCCGAAAAAGAGATAGAAGATAACTCGATGGATCATCGCTTGTTGTATAGCAAGTTCACCCGAGTTGACCAGTCCATCGCCATGTCTGCGTTGTTTGCGGCGTCTCATTTTAAAGTGAAGGCGATTGTGGCATTGACCCAGTCCGGCAGCACCGCGTTGTGGATGTCGCGCATGAACGCTGACGTACCAATTTTCGCCCTGACGCCAATCGAAGCAACGTTGACAAAAGTTACCTTATTCAGCGGGGTGCATCCTATAGCGTTCAAACCAAGCTCCAAGGATCCCACCGTTGCGTTACGCGGTGCGGAGGATGAATTGGTGCGCTTGGGTTTGGTGGCAGATGGCGACTTGATGGTGATGACTATAGGCGAAGCCATCGGTAAAAGCGGCCATACGAATACGCTGAAAATTGTGCGTGTGGGTGACCATAAGAGTTAAAGGGTTGAAGCCGAATCAGGGCTGTTCTACGGTATGGGTTTATTGAATATTTTTATTAGCTAGGAGAAAAAAATGGCTCTCGTATCATTGCGCCAGCTGCTGGATCATGCGGCAGAAAACGGCTACGGCCTGCCCGCATTCAATGTCAACAACCTTGAACAGGTCAAGGCAATCATGGAGGCGGCTGACGAAACCAATAGCCCGGTGATCATGCAAGGCTCAGCCGGTGCACGCAAGTATGCGGGCGAGGCATTCCTGCGCCACCTTATCGAAGCCGCCGTGGAAGCCTATCCGCACATTCCGGTGGTGATGCACCAGGATCACGGCGCTTCCCCCGCTGTTTGCATCCAGGCCATTCGCTCCGGCTTCTCCAGTGTAATGATGGATGGTTCACTGATGACCGACGGCAAGACACCATCCAGCTTTGAATACAACGTCAACGTCACGCGCCAGGTAGTAGAAATGTCCCACGCTGTCGGCGTATCCGTCGAAGGCGAATTGGGCTGCCTGGGTTCGCTGGAATCCGGCCACGGCGAAAAGGAAGACGGCCACGGTGCGGAAGGCGCACTGTCGCATGACCAATTGCTGACCGATCCCAACGAAGCTGCCGAATTCGTCAAGGCAACCGGTGTGGACGCATTGGCGATTGCCATCGGCACCAGCCACGGCGCGTACAAATTCACCCGCCCGCCCACAGGTGCGGTGCTGCGTATCGACCGCATCAAGGAAATTCATGCGCGCATTCCCAACACCCATTTGGTGATGCACGGCTCCTCTTCGGTGCCGCAGGAATGGCTCAAGGTTATCAATGAATTCGGCGGCGCGATGGGCGAAACCTATGGCGTACCAGTCGAGGAGATTGTCGAGGGCATCAAGCACGGTGTACGCAAGGTGAACATCGACACCGATCTGCGTATGGCCTCCACCGGCGCGACCCGCCGCTACCTCGCACAAAACCCCAAGGATTTCGACCCGCGCAAGTTCCTCGCGGCCACCACCAAGGCCATGAAGGAAATCTGCAAGGCACGCTATGAAGCCTTCGGCTGTACTGGCCAAGCCGCCAGGATCAAACCGGTTGCGCTGGATGCCATGGCCACCCGGTACAGCAAGGGCGAGTTGAGCGCAGTCATCAAATAAGCAGCAAACTCACACAAGCAAAAAGCGGCCTTCGTGCCGCTTTTCTTGTTTGTGCTGCGGTTAATGTGGAAGCGTGGTATGAAAGGCCTCTCTTCGATCCATGGGAGACATTCAGCTGGATATGCCAACAATTCCTCTCGTAATTAACCTCTTGTAAATGCTTACCCACTTTGTAACCCTGTCGTCAATTCCAACACGGTCTCTACCGTGGCATTACGCTCGCCCTGCTCTGCTATCCTGTTGCACAACCAATAATTCATTCAACATAACCAAGTGATATACCTGGCTGGCAAATTAGAACGACAGGAATAGCCCATGAAGAATTTTCTGATGTGTGAGCCTGGATTTTTTGAAGTGCGCTATGTGATCAACCCCTGGATGGAAGGCAATCTGGGGAAAGTAAACAAGGGGCTGGCGAAGCAGCAGTGGCAAAACCTGTATAGCGTCCTGATGAGACTGGCATCGATCAGCCTTATCGAACCTGTTTCAGGGCTCCCGGACATGGTGTTCACCGCAAATGCCGGCCTTGCACGGGGAAAGGAATTTATAGTTTCGTCGTTCCACCATGCCGAAAGACAGCCTGAAGCAAACTTCTTCGAGAATTTTTTTTCTCCCTAGGCTACAGGGTGCAACACCTTCAGGAAGGAACGGTGTTCGAAGGCGCGGGAGACGCCCTTTTCGATTCGCAAGGGAGGCTTTGGGTCGGATCGGGAATCAGGAGCGAGCCCAGGGCGTTGGATAGGATCGCTGAAATATTCGATGTCGAAGCACGTGGGCTGGAACTCATTGATCCTCATTGGTACCACCTCGACACGGCATTCTGCCCCCTGCCGGAGGGCCAGATCATCGCCTACGAAAAGGCGTTTGCAAGAAAAAGCGTGGAGGCCATCAGGAGTGCATTCGGTGAAAACGTCATCTGGGTTTCGGAGCAGGATGCCAGAAATTTTGCCTGCAATGCCATCTCCATCAATCAGAGCGTCATCATGCACAGGGCGTCAGCGGAACTTAAATTCGTCCTGAAACAACGTGGCTTCGAGGTTATCGAGGCGAACGTTTCCGAATTCATCAAGGCCGGCGGTGCATGCAAATGCCTTACCTTGGAGATTTGAAGAGGCGCTCTGCCGGCTAAGTCTTCAGATACCCGTCTTTTTTACTTGTGCCGCCGTGCCTTGAACGTAGCGGAGTTCGGCGCGGTCAATTTCTCGGCTTCATCCAGCAAAAATTGGCGGAAGGCTTGCGCAGCGGTGGACAAGCGCTTGCTCTTGCGATGCACAATATACCAGTGGCGTACCACGGGAAAATGCTCCACGTTGAGCACGGCCAGCCGTCCGGTTTCCAGCTCCAGCTCGATGCTGTGCTGTGACAGTATGCCCAGCCCCATGCCTGCCTGCACCGCTTGCTTGATTGCCTCGTTGGTGCCCATTTCCATCCCGGCGCGCAACTGGATGCCGTGCGCGGCGAAGAAGCGTTCCATCGCGCCGCGCGTCCCCGAGCCTTGCTCACGCAGCAGAAAAGTTTCCTGTTCCAGCCGATTGAGCTTGACGCGTTTCAGTTTGCATAAAGAATGGTTGGGAGGGGCGATCACTACCAGCGGGTTTTTCATGAACGGCTCTGCCGCGATGTCGCTGTTCTCGGGAGGCTGACCCATCACGGCGAGGTCGGTAGCGTTGTCGGCGATCTGTTTGAGCACCGCATCGCGATTGGCCACGCTCAGGGTAACGTTGATGCTGGGATGGCGCTGGCAGAATCTGGCCAGCAGTTGCGGGGTGAAATAATTGGCTGTGCTGACCACTGAGATGTTCAGGCGGCCACGCTCCAGCCCCTTCATTTCACTGAACAGCACATTCGCATCCGCGAGCTGCTGCGTGATGGCGCAACTGCACTGGAATAGCTCCTTGCCGGCCTCGGTGAGAAAAATCTTCTTGCCCATTTGCTCGAACAACGGCAGGCCGATGCTTTCTTCCAGCTGCTTGATCTGCATGGAAACGGCTGGCTGGCTGAGGTATAGTGCCTCGGCAGCGCGCGAATAACTCAGCTGCCGCGCGACAGTCTCGAATACTTGCAATTGGCGTAAAGTGACATGGAACATGGTTGGCCTGAAGAATTTGGCTTGGGCATTTTAACCTAAACCATAAATATTACTTATGGTTTTTATAAAAAAGATTGACTATTATTTATGCTTGTGCGGCGCTATAGTTCACACCATCGCAATTCATATTGTTCATCAACCGGGAGAAAGAAATGGATCAATCGAACCGTTATGCCGATCTTAGTCTGAAAGAAGAAGACCTGATCAAAGGCGGCAACCATGTTCTGGTGGCCTACACCATGGAACCCGCAGCAGGCCATGGCTACCTGGAAGCAGCGGCACACTTTGCCGCCGAATCTTCCACCGGCACCAACGTAGAAGTCTGCACCACCGACGACTTCACCAAGGGCGTGGATGCGCTGGTGTATGAGATCGACGAAGCCAAGGGCATCATGAAGATCGCCTACCCGATTGACCTGTTCGACCGCAATATCACCGACGGCCGCGCCATGCTGGTTTCTTTCCTGACCCTGTGCATCGGCAACAATCAGGGCATGGCCGACGTGAAGAATTCGCAGATGCAGGATTTCTACGTACCGCCGCGCATGTTGCAATTATTCGACGGCCCCACCAAAAACATTTCCGACCTGTGGCGTATCCTTGGTCGCCCCGTCGAAAACGGCGGCTACATTTCCGGCACCATCATCAAGCCCAAGCTGGGACTGCGCCCCGAACCGTTTGCGCACGCCGCATACCAGTTCTGGCTGGGTGGTGACTTCATTAAGAACGACGAACCGCAGGGCAACCAGGTTTTCTCCCCGCTACGCAAGACCATCCCGCTGGTGTATGACTCGATGAAACGCGCGCAGGACGAAACCGGCCAGGCCAAGCTGTTCTCTGCCAACATCACCGCCGACGACCACTATGAAATGTGCGCGCGCGCCGATTTCATTCTGGAAACCTTCGGCCCGGACGCGGACAAGGTCGCTTTTCTGGTGGATGGCTTTGTCGGCGGCCCCGGCATGGTGACCACCGCGCGCCGCCAGTATCCCGGCCAGTTCCTGCATTACCACCGCGCGGGTCACGGCATGGTCACTTCGCCTTCTTCGAGGCGCGGCTACACCGCCTTCGTGCTGGCCAAGATGTCGCGCCTGCAAGGCGCTTCCGGCATCCACGTCGGCACCATGGGCTACGGCAAAATGGAAGGTGGCAAAGATGACCGCATCATCGCCTACATGATCGAGCGCGATAGCTGCACCGGCCCGTTCTACCATCAGGAATGGTACGGCATGAAGGCGACCACCCCGATCATCTCCGGCGGCATGAACGCGTTGCGCCTGCCCGGCTTCTTTGAAAATCTCGGCCACGGCAACGTGATCAACACCGCGGGCGGCGGCGCTTACGGCCACATCGACAGCCCGGCGGCGGGCGCCAAATCGCTGCGCCAGGCCTACGAATGCTGGAAGGCAGGAGCCGACCCGGTCGAGTGGGCGAAAGAACATAAAGAGTTTGCCCGCGCCTTCGAATCATTCCCGAAAGACGCGGACAGCTTGTACCCCGGCTGGCGCCAAAAGTTGGGTGCTCACAAGTAAGGCGTTCGTGGGTGACCCGTTGCCTGTGAAACTTATAGCCGGGCACCCGCAGGAGCGGGCCATGCCATCGATTATGGAGCATTCATAAACTGTAGCAGCTCAACTTGATCGCACACAAACGGTCCGATTTCCGCCTTGCCTTCACTGCAATTTTAAATTGTGCTGCCCGAAACCGGTCATTGGCGACATGCCGGTTTCGACCCGAGCACCCCTTCCGGATGATCGCCTTGAATGCTCACTGTTCGGCCTAAGCTGTCGCTCACAGGTAATCAAAGTTTGTCGGCTACGAGCGTCTGCTTCTTTGAATATCGAGCGACAGTTCCCGACACATGGGCGAACTTCGCGACCCTACAATATTCAAGTTTGTTTCATATCTTGGTTGGACGGCGGCGGTGCTGGAAAAAAAGGTGGTGGGGTTGGTAGCGGCTGATTAATGGTTCGTAGTACGCCGCCGACTATTCATTGGCTCCCAAAAACAGAGTTCCATCCCTCTTTTGTTTTTAATGAAATATTTATGTCAGAAATATAGCTCTCCAGCGTATTTATGACTTCAGCAAGTTGCCCAGGCTTTAACAAGGCGGATGTTGAAATTACAAACTCCCGAATATCGATGAAGTCGAATATTTTTCCTTTATAACTTAACACGCCATCGCT
>CAITJF010000213.1 GCA_903892645.1 uncultured Nitrosomonadales bacterium
ACAAATGTAATGGGAGCAAGTAAACGGCTGGCAGAGATGGTATGTCAGGCGTTGCAGTCTTCCGGCACAACCTGCTTTGTGATGGTGCGCTTTGGCAACGTGCTGGGTAGCACCGGCAGCGTGATCCCAAAATTCCGCGAGCAGATTGCCAGGGGCGGGCCGATCACCGTCACCCATCCGGACATCACCCGTTATTTCATGTCCATTCCGGAAGCTGCGCAACTGGTGCTACAGGCCGGTTTGATGGGCAAGGGCGGGGAAATTTTTGTGCTGGACATGGGCGAACCGGTGAAGATCGTCGATCTGGCGCGCGACTTGATCCACCTTTCCGGGCTGACTGAAGAGGACATCAGAATTGAATTCACCGGCCTGCGCCCCGGCGAAAAACTCTATGAAGAATTGCTGGCGGACGATGAATGCACCCTGCCAACTACACACCCCAAGTTGCGCATCGCCCAAGCGCGGCAGGCCGATGCGGCATGGCTGGCACAACTGCTGGAATGGACCGGATCGACGACCATGTCCGATGAAAAAGTACGGACCGCGCTGAAGGGGTGGGTACCGGAATATCACCCGGGTGAAGCTGGTTGACTGCGCAACTATTTTTCAATGTTCGCTCGACTTCTAAATTTTGAGTGAAGATATCGGTTCAAATTATATGGGTGCATGCACTATGTCATCGTTATCTTGTTTCAAGGCTTATGACGTTCGTGGCAAGTTGGGCGAGGAGCTTGACGAAGAAATTGCCTACCGTATTGGGCGCGCCTATGCGCAACACCTGAATGCACGGTGCGTGGTCGTTGGGGGTGATGTACGCAAAACCAGTGAGTCGCTGAAACGGGCTTTGGCCGATGGCCTGATGGATGCCGGAGCCGATGTCATCGACATGGGCATGACCGGTACTGAAGAAATCTACTTTGCTGCCTTTCATCTTGATGTGGACGGTGGTATCGAAGTTACTGCCAGCCACAACCCGCTGGACTACAACGGGATGAAGTTCGTGGGCAGGAGAGCAGTGCCCATCAGCGGAGATTCAGGCTTGCGGGCTATCCAGCAATTGGCTGAGGCGAACAACTTTCCGCCAGCGACACGCCGGGGCGCGCTTACCCGGCAATCCATCCTGCAACCATATGTCGAACACCTGCTCGGCTACATCGGCTTGGGCAGGCTCAAACCACTACGGCTGGTGGTTAATTCCGGCAACGGTGCCGCAGGCCATGTCATTGATGCCATCGAGCAAAAATTTGCCGCAGCTATGGTGCCTGTTGAATTCATCAAGGTGCACCATGAGCCGGACGGCGACTTTCCCAACGGCATCCCCAATCCTCTATTGCCGGAAAACCGAGCGGCGACGACCGATGCCGTAAAACGGCATCGGGCAGACATGGGCATTGCATGGGACGGCGACTTTGATCGCTGCTTCCTTTTCGATGAGCGCGGCGAGTTCATCGAGGGCTATTACATCGTCGGCTTGCTGGCCGAATCTTTCCTGAAAAAGCACCCAGGCGAAAAAATCATCCATGACCCAAGGCTGACCTGGAACACAATCGATGTTGTGCTGCGTGCCGGCGGACAACCGATACAGAGCAAAACCGGGCACGCCTTCATCAAGGAACGGATGCGTGCAGAGAACGCCATTTATGGCGGGGAAATGAGCGCGCATCACTATTTCCGCGATTTTGCCTATTGCGACAGCGGGATGATTCCATGGCTTCTTGTGGCGGAGCTGATCTGCGCAACCGGCAATCCGCTATCTGAATTGGTGGCGGAGCGCATGGCAGCGTATCCGTGCAGTGGAGAAATCAACTATCGCATCATTGACACCAAAACCAGTATCCAAAACGTGATTGATCACTTCGCGCCGTCCTGCCTGAAACGGGAAGAAGTGGATGGCATCAGCATGGAGTTTACCGACTGGCGGTTCAACTTGCGTATGTCCAACACCGAACCCTTGCTGCGCCTGAATGTCGAGAGCAGGGGTGATATTGGAACTGTTCACGAACATGTACGCATGATTGAGTCGCTGCTGTAAGGAATGGCTGGCAACTGTTTGCAAAGAAGATGGTACCCAACTTCCTTTATCCTTCGGGCTGCGGTTCTTGACAATCAACTGCGCCTGTAATCGTCTTCAAAACGCACGATATCGTCTTCACCCAAATAATCCCCGGACTGTACCTCTATCAGGTAAAGCGGCGTTTCCCCGATATTTTCCAGGCGATGTTTCACGCCGATTGGAATATAAGTGGATTGATCTTCGTGCAGTAGCAGCACTTCATCTGCGCGCGTGACTTTTGCATTACCGGAGACTACCACCCAATGTTCGGCGCGATGATGGTGCATTTGCAAGGAGAGCTTGGAGCCCGGTTTCACCATGATGCGCTTGGCCTGAAAACGCTCTCCTACATCAATGCCCTCGTAATAGCCCCATGGCCGGTAGACGCGCCGATGGACAAGGTGCTCGATGCGTTCTGCCTGCTTGAGATATTCCACCGTATGTTTTACGTCTTGGGCAAAATCCTTGTGCATCACCAGCACCGCATCGGCGGTTTCCACAATCACCAAGTCCCGCACCCCGATGGCTGCGACCATGCGGCTCTCGGCCCGGACATAGGAATTGGCGGTTTCCGCAGTGTAAACATCGCCGCGCAGTGCATTGCCTTGGGCATCCTGGGCGCTGACATCGGCAAGTGATGACCATGAACCGATATCGCTCCAGCCGATATCGACAGTCACCATGGCGGCGGCCTGTGTGCGTTCCATCACCGCATAGTCAATCGAATCCGATGGGCAGGCAGCAAAATCTTTTTCATCCAGGCGGCAAAAATCCAGATCATGTGTGCTGTGCTGCCAGGCCTGTTGTGCGGCTTGGTATATATCTTGGCGGTGGCGCTGTAATTCACGCAAGTATACTGAAGCCTTGAATACGAACATGCCGCTGTTCCAGAAGAAGCTGCCCGAGGCCAGGAATTGCCTGGCGGTGTCCAAGTCCGGCTTTTCCACAAAGCGCGCCACCGAAAAAGTATGTTCATCTATTCCCAGCGCGGCGCCATGTTCGATGTAGCCGAATCCAGTGGCGGGTTCATTGGGGGTGATGCCGAAGGTAACCAGCTTGTCCTGTTGCGCCAGATCGAGCGCCGAACGGATTGCGCTGTGAAAACCCTGGATGTCCTGGATCAGATGGTCTGCGGGCAGAACCAGCAGGATGGCCTGGGCATCTTTTGCCTGTGCGGCAAACGCAGCAATGGCGGCAGCAGGTGCGGTGTTGCGGCCTATCGGCTCAAGTATTTGCAGCAGCGGAACGGTATGGATGGCGTGCAATTGTTCGGCTGCGAGGAAGCGGTGCTCGTTGTTACAGACCACCAACGGCGCTGCCATATCAGGAAAACCCTTAAGGCGTAATAGCGTTTCCTGAAACAGCGTGTGTTCGGAAACCAGCGGCAAAAATTGCTTGGGCAAGGCCACCCGTGACAATGGCCACAAGCGGGTGCCGGAGCCGCCGGACAAGATGACAGGGTAGAGCATGGTCGCTTTCAGAAAGTTGGCGAGAATAGCCTATTGGGGTGCGTGGCTTGAATTATAATCTGCAACCTGTCATCCAAGGCTATTTTACCTTGGGCTATGCTCAATCGTTACAAAGGTGGTTTTATGAGTAAAGTTGCATTGGTTACCGGGATTACTGGGCAAGATGGCGCCTACCTGGCAGAATTTTTGCTGAAAAAAGGCTATATCGTGCATGGCATCAAACGCCGTGCCTCCTTGTTCAATACCGACCGCATCGACCACCTGTATCAGGACCCGCACGTTTCCAAACGGCGCTTCATATTGCACTACGGCGACATGACCGACTCGTCGGCACTGACGCGCGTGATCCAGCAGGTGCAGCCGCGCGAAATCTACAATCTCGCGGCGCAAAGCCACGTCGCCGTTTCCTTCGAAGAACCCGAATACACCGCCAACTCGGATGCGCTTGGGCCACTGCGTATTCTCGAATCGATGCGCATCCTCGGCCTCACCCAAAAGACGCGCTTCTATCAGGCCTCCACTTCGGAGTTGTTCGGCAAGGTGCAGGAAACGCCGCAGCGCGAAACGACACCTTTTTATCCGCGCTCGCCCTACGCCGCGGCCAAGCTCTACGCCTACTGGATCACGGTAAACTACCGCGAAGCCTATGGCATGTACGCCTGCAACGGCATTCTCTTCAATCACGAAAGCCCGGTGCGCGGCGAAACCTTCGTCACGCGCAAGATCACGCGCGCGCTGGCCCGCATCAAGCTGGGGCTGCAGGACTGCATGTATCTCGGCAATCTGGAGGCACGCCGCGATTGGGGCCACGCCCGCGATTACATGGAGGCGGCGTGGCTGATGCTGCAGCAGGACAAACCGGATGACTACGTCATTGCCAGCGGCGAACAATACAGCGTGCGCGATTTCGTCAACGCGGCGGCCGCCGAACTCGGCCTGAAGCTGCGCTGGAGCGGCAAAGGCGTCAAAGAAATTGCACGCGTCGCGGGCGTTGCCGGCGGCGCAAAAACGAGCCCGCGAACCGGACA
>CAITJF010000214.1 GCA_903892645.1 uncultured Nitrosomonadales bacterium
CGGTAAATAGCCGGGCAATCAAATCATCCGGCAGAAACGGGGTGTCGCATGGAACACTCGCAACCCAATCATGGCGCGCATGACGCATAGCAGACTGCAATCCGGCTAGCGGCCCTGCCCAATCAGGTATCTGATCGGCAATAATGCGCCGACCAAAGCGTACATAGGCATCGTGCTCGCCATTCACATTAATCAATACTTCACCACTCTGTCTGCTGACAGCATCCAATACCCAGTCAATTAACATCCGTCCATGCAAGGGTTGCAGCCCCTTGGCGCCGCCGATACGCGTACCCAGGCCACCAGCCAGAATTACAGTAGTTATTGCGAGCTGTATTTCTGCATTCATTGCTAACGCCAGCTTGAGGACAAATGGCTAAAATGGCTGTACTTGAACAGCATGGCCCGCTTCAACGTTCCCTTGTGATTCAGGCAGCACAATAAAACAGTTGGCTTTGCTCATTGAACTGAGGATGCCGGAGCCTTGCCCGCCTGTGGTGTGCACTACCCATCTGCCGTTCTCATCCTGACTGAGAATACCGCGCTGAAATTCCGTGCGTCCGGGGATTTTCCGGATCGGGCTGCCGCTGGCAGCCTGGAATGCGAGGGTTGGCTTGGGTTGTTGCCCCATCAGTAACCGTAATGCGTCACGCACAATCTGCTGAAAGGTCACCATGACCGCGACGGGGTTGCCGGGCAGACCGAAGAAATGGCAGGCTCCGATCTTGCCATAGGCAAGCGGCTTGCCCGGCTTCATGGCAATTTTCCAGAACACGACCTCGCCGATTTCCGCCAGCAGTTGCTTGACGTAATCGGCCTCGCCCACTGAAACCCCGCCGCTGGTGATGAGGACATCTGCCTGATCGGCCGCCTCCAGCAAGGCCGTTTTGAGGCTGGCCTTGTCATCACGGATGTTGCCCATGTCGATAATTTCCACGCCCAGTTCTTCCAGCATGCCAAACAGGGAATAGCGATTGCTGTCGTAAATTTGACCCGCCACCAATGGCAATCCCGGTTGTTGCAATTCGTCGCCGGTTGAAAACAGCGCAACTTTCAATTTTCGGTAAACTATGACTTCATTGAATCCCAGGGAGGCGAGCAATCCCATCTCGGCGGGACGAATGGCCTGTCCGCAAGTCAGTACCGTTGCGCCCTGCGCAATGTCTTCTCCAGCCTTTCGAATATTCTGGCCCTGGCGGTGGCCTTCACCTATTTCAATCCAGCTCTCATCAGCTTTGACGTGCTCCTGCATCACCACGCTGTCGCAGCCATCAGGGATAAGCGCTCCGGTCATGATGCGCACGCATTCGCCCGCTGATAGGCACCCATCAAAGGCATGCCCGGCGTAGGCGCTGCCAATGAGTTTGAGCTTGCATGGGGCATGCGCCAAATCGCCAAATCGCACGGCATAGCCATCCATCGCCGAGCAGTTGTGCGGCGGCACGTTCATGGGGGATAAAACATCCGATGCCAGCGTGCGCTGCAATGCGTTGCGCAGGTTGATCGGTTCCTGTTCCGTGAGTGCAGTCAGGGACTGCTGAATGAGCCGGCGCGCCTGTTCCACCGGCATCGAATCGGAATCATAATCGCCCCGTGTTTCAAGGGTAGACAGAAAGGGGCGAATAAATTCCATTTGGCTTACCCCCCGATATAAGACATTTCAATTTTCCTGGCGGTTCGATCTATGTCTTTTATTGTTGCGCTCCGCAGCTCTGAATACCGGTCCGCGCGCAATCGCCACAGATGTGCAACGGCAGCAGAAATTTCCTGATCTGTTTTACCGGAACGCATCAGTGCCCGCAAGTCATGGCCGCTCGCCGCAAAAAGGCAGGTGTAGAGCACGCCCACGGTCGACAGCCTGGCACGAACGCAGTCACGGCAAAAGGCCTGGGTGACGCTTGAGATGACCCCGATTTCTCCGCTGCCATCCTGATAGCGCCAACGTTCCGCAGTCTCGCCTGTGAGGCTTGAGTTGATTGCTTCAAGCGGCATGTGGGCGGCAATGCGCCGCACCACTTCGGAAGACGGGACAACCTCGTCCATCTTCCAATTGATGGAACCGCCTACGTCCATGTATTCAATAAACCGCAGTATGAAAGGCGAGCCCTTGAAGTGGCGCGCCATGGGCACGATTTCCTGGTCATTCATACCCTCTTTGACCACCATGTTCACTTTGATCGGCCCGATGCCGGCTGCGTGGGCGGCCTCCAGGCCGTGCAGCACATCCGACACGGGAAAATCAACCCCGTTCATGCGTTTGAAAATAGCGTCATCCAGCGAATCGAGCGAGACCGTAACACGATTCAATCCTGCATTTTTCAGGGATTGTGCTTTTTGGGCAAGCAGCGATCCGTTGGTGGTGAGTGTCAGCTCAAGGTCGCGGCCATCGGGTGTTTTCAGTTGTGCAAGCATCTCGATCAAATTTTCGATGTGCTTGCGCAGCAGGGGTTCACCACCGGTCAGGCGGATCTTCTGGACGCCATGGGTGACAAAGATCCGTGCGATACGGGTGATTTCTTCAAAAGTCAGCAGTGAAGTTTGTGGCAGAAAAACACGATCTTTGCCGAATGATTCTTCAGGCATGCAATACACGCAGCGGAAATTGCAGCGATCCGTGAGTGAGATGCGCAGCTCCTGCAATGGGCGCGCAAGCATGTCTGCGACAAACCCCGTTGGCGATTCGAGTGCAGCGGGGATCACCGGAACCGCGTTAAGCTGGCGGTGATAAGCCATGGAAATACGTTTTTCTGGCATGGTAGCGATCAATGGTTAAAGAGTGCCTCAAATTCAAATGCGGTCTCAAGTTCGTTGCGCAAGTGCCTTAGCTATGCCAGTTATGCCACAGCCCTTATTCAAACACAAAATCAATTCCCTTGTTATCAAGTAATCAATGCCACACTTTTTACTTGAGCAAAAATTTCCATACCCACAGCCAAGCCGAGTTGGTCGCGTGAACGGCGGGTGATGCGCGACAGCAGAATATGCTCGCCGCCAA
>CAITJF010000215.1 GCA_903892645.1 uncultured Nitrosomonadales bacterium
CACCAAGCCCTGATCGAGGCTGCCCCAGTTCACGCCGATGCGCACCGGCTTGTTGTAGCGTTTCGCCACACCAATCATGATGGCGAACGGGTCTTCGTCCGGGCCCCCGGCTAAAAGTTTTGAGGACTTGCGGTTGTTGCCCACGTTGCCGGGGTTGATGCGGTATTTCGCCAGCGCCTGCGCGCACTCCGGAAATTCGGTGAGCAGGCGATGGCCGTTGTAATGGAAGTCACCGATCAGCGGCACATCACAGCCCATCCCGTCCAGCATATTGCGGATGCGCGGCACCTGCGCGGCAGCTTCCGAAGTGTTCACCGTAATGCGCACCAGCTCGGAACCGGCTTGCGCCAGCTCAAACACCTGACGCGCGGTGCCTGCCGCATCGGCAGTATCGGTATTGGTCATGGACTGCACCACTACCGGCGCACCGCCGCCGATGGCGATATTACCCACCATAACTCGCTGCGCCGCGCGGCGCGATACAGGATGCTGGCTCATGCTTATTCCAACGTCAGGCGCGCAACTTCAGCATTGGTGTGCGGTATCAGGCTAACGGCTTGCCCCTTGTAGTAGAGATGCACTCCGCTGGCACGTCCGATCACTATGGAAAACGGCGGCTTGCCATTGATGCTTTGTTCACTGCCGCGAGGATTGAGTTGTGACAGCAAAACCTTGCCATCTTTGCCCGTCACCTCCGCCCAAGATTCTTCATCAAACACCAAACTGATCACAGCGGCTTGTTTGGATGCACTGTTTGTGGCAACCGGCTTGGCAAGTGGCACAGCAGCCTGCTGTACTTTGGGTACGGCAACTTGCGGCGTTTTTATTATCTCCGCATCGGGCACTGCCGAAACGGGCAATGCCGCAGGAAGCGCCAGTGTTTCCACATGCGGCGCCTTTGGTGCGTTTGGCGCATTACCGTGCAGCCAGGCAAACAGCGCCAATACGACCGCAACAGCGAGCGCCGCCGCCAGCCAGATGATATTGGGCTTGCGCGCCGAATAAGCGTTCGGGAAGGGTATTTCCGCCAGTGTATTTGCGATCGGGGGCACGGGCTGCACATCCGCTCCTGGCAATGCGGCCAGCAAGGGGGCGGGGTCGAGCTGTAGCAATCTGGCGTAACTGCGCACGAAGCCGCGCACAAAGGTCATCTCCGGCAGGTGCGCAAAATTGTCCTCTTCCAGCGCTTCAATCTGGCGCGGTGCAAACTTGAGGCGGTTGGCTACATCGGCCACGTTCAAACCGAGGCGTGTGCGCGCTTCGCGTAGCACGGTGCCAACGCTTAACGGTGGCGGCGCAATGCTGCCTGGTGCATTACTTGGCGCGTTGCCAGAAACATAATCCGGTTGGCTGTCTATCATTGTCCATGCAGCATCAATTGGGTTTCACGCGAGTCGGGAAAACGCTTGCGCAATTGCAACGCATAACTTTCCTCAGAATTCCTGTCGCCCAGTTTGCGCTCAATGCGTACCGCCAGCCACAAATTTTCGGCGGTCAAGGAAGAGGGTTCACTTACCTGCGCAAAGCGCATGAAGTAGGATTTTGCACCCGCATGGTCACCGTTGGCAAAACTCATGTCAGCCAAGCCCAATAACGCTTCCGGCATATTGGGGCGAAGGATCAAGGCCTTTTGCAGAAATTCCTCGGCATCTCTGGCATTGCCACCCTTCTTGGAACACACACCGGCGTTCACATATGACTTCTCCGGCGTAGTGTAAAGCGGATTCTTCAGCGCCGCCATGAAGTGCTTGATGGAATCGCGTTCTTTGCCGCGCTGACAGAGGAACCAGCCATAATTGTTATGTGTGCCAGAATCGCTGTTATCCAACTGCAGGCTATGCTGGAAATCCTCTTCTGCCTGCTGATCCTCATGCAACGCCATATTTACCAGTCCACGCACGTTGTAGGCCGGCGCGTAGCTGGGCTCGGCCCGCAACGCCTTCCCCAGTTCTTCCAGCGCCACTCCAAGCTGTGTACGTTCGTAATACATCGCCGCCAATTCGGTATGCACCTTTGCACTGGCCTGTGTACTCGTGGTGGCCTGCTGGCCGGATGAGTTGGCCGGTTGCGTGGCACATCCAGCCAGGACCAAGACAAACAGAATCCCACTCAGCAGTCCCGTGTACGAAAGCGATCTCATGTGCGAACCTCCATCAATTGGTGCGTTCTTTTGGTTTTATCCTGCACTTGCCCGGCCAATTGCCCGCAGGCGGCCGCAATGTCGCCACCGCGTGTCCTGCGCGTAGTGGTGATAATACCGGCCTGCATCAGCACATCGCGGAAACGGCGCACTGCCTCCGCGCCGGAACGCCGGTAATGCGTTTGCGGAAACGGGTTGAACGGGATCAGGTTGAATTTGCACGGCACATCGCGCACCAGCGTAACCAGTTCACGCGCCTGCTGCGCGCTGTCATTCACGCCTTCCAGCATCACATACTCGAAGGTGATGAAATCGCGCGGTGCACATTCCAGATAACGCTGGCACGCCGCCATCAATTCGCGCAGCGGATATTTTTGGTTGACCGGCACCAGCATATTGCGCAACGCATCGTCCGGCGCATGCAGCGACACCGCCAACGCCACCGGGCATTCCTCGCGCAGGCGATCCATCGCGGGCACAATCCCGGAAGTGGACACCGTCACACGGCGGCGCGACAGGCCATAGGCATTGTCATCCAGCATCAGGTGCAGCGCACTCACAGTGTTGTCGAGATTCAGCAGCGGCTCACCCATGCCCATCAGCACCACATTGCTGACTGGCCAGTTGCCGCCCGCATCCTTGCCGATCTCGCGGTTGGCCCACCACAACTGGCCGATGATCTCCGCAACGCTGAGGTTGCGGTTGAAGCCCTGCTTGCCGGTGGAACAGAACGCGCAATCCAGCGCGCAACCCGCCTGGGTTGAAACGCACAGCGTGCCGCGCGTTTCCTCTGGAATGAACACCGCTTCGACTGCATTGCCCGTCCCCACATCCAGCAACCACTTGCGCGTGCCGTCGTCGGATAACTCTTCACGCATCATATTGGGTATCTGCACACAGGCTTGCTGCTTGAGCTTGCTGCGCAGCGACGCGGCGAGATCACTCATCGCGTCAAAATCGGACTCCCCCGCCTTGTGCAGCCAGCGCAACACCTGGCGTGCGCGAAAGGGCTTCTCGCCCTGCGCGGCAAACCAGGCGGTTAATTGCTGTGCATCAAAATTGAGGAGGTTCTGTTGCATTAAAAATCCTCTGATTCAATCCGTTCGTGGTAACCCTTCGACAAGCTCAGGGCGAACGTTTTATTTAACGCGAATAGACATTCAACGCGGGGAAGAAATACGCGATTTCCACCGCAGCCGTTTCAGCCGCATCCGAACCGTGTACCGCATTCGCATCAATGCTGTCGGCAAAGTCTGCGCGGATGGTGCCCTTGCCGGCCTTTTTCGGATCGGTCGCGCCCATCAGATCGCGGTTTTTCAAAATTGCGCCTTCGCCTTCCAGCGCCTGAATCATCACTGGGCCGGAAATCATGAAGCTGACCAGATCGTTGAAGAACGGACGGGCGCGGTGCACGGCGTAAAAGCCTTCCGCTTCCGCGCGCGACAGGCGCACCATGCGCGCAGCCACAATTTTCAGGCCGGCATTTTCAAAGCGGGTGTAAATTTGACCGATGACATTCTTGGCGACAGCATCGGGTTTGATAATAGACAAAGTACGTTCAACAGCCATGCGACATTCTCCAAACAAAGTTAATAAAAAAACAGGGCGTTATTCTAACAGGCTTTGCTTGTGCGGTCTGCAACGGCAAGGGGTGTATTGGCAGTGCTATAGGTGCAGGACAATTGCCCCCCCGCCTCTTCCGCAGTAGCCTGATACCCCGCAGCAATCGCCACACCCAGCACGCACACCAACTCATTGCCGCAATACAACAGCGGCAGGCGGTCGCGCTGCCAGGGCGGAACTCGGTGCTCTTGCAGCAGATTTTTCAGGGTGCGCGTCGCGGCATTAGGATGGGGGCGCAGGGTTTCGCCACCGCACCGCAAACGTAGTGTCACCGGCGCGCACTGCAATTTCTCCAGGCTGATACCTGTCCCTTGAGTGCGATTGAAACGCAGCCGCGTATTCAGAGCAGGCCAATCCAGTTCTGCTTCACCGCGCCACGGCAATACCATGCTCTGGTCAAATTCACCCAGCGCGTGCAACGCATATACCTTGCCCTGATAGCGGCGCACTTGCCAGTCGTCGTAGGTGGTGCACACTGCCGCATCTTCCCGCGCCCTGCACAATTGGTGCAACATGTCGTCCAGTTGCACGGCTTGCGGCATCGGCGCGCCGAGACTGTGCAGAAAGTAGCGCAGTAGGTTTTTGGCGCGGGGTTGACTGAGTGCCTGCAAGGCCGTAACGGTAAGTATTTCACCCTGTATCGCTTGTGCACCATCCAGTCGCGCCAAATCGTCGAGCAGTTCGCTGGCCTCGGCAAAATGTTGCGTACTGCGCGCCAATGTATCGCGATAGGCGGGGAATTTTTCACTCAGCAACGGCAACATGCGATGACGTAAATAATTGCGCGGATAGCTGTCGTCCGAATTGCTCTCGTCTTCTACCCATTGAAGATTCTCAGCTGCGGCATAGTCGAGAATTTCCTGGCGGGAACAGTGCAGCAAGGGGCGCAATAAACTGGGTAAACCCGCGCGTCTGGCAAGCAACGGCATGGCACTCGCACCACGCACCCCTGCTCCGCGCAGCAGTTGCAGCAGCAATGTTTCCGCCTGATCGTCGGCATGGTGAGCCAATGCCACAAAGTCACACGGATGCCTGGCGAACACCGCATGGCGCAATTTGCGCGCCGCAGCCTCAATGCCATGCGCGCGCAACGGCGCGATGTCCACATGTTCAACTTGCAAGGGAACGCCATAGCGTGCGCACAAATCGGTGCAGAACGCCGCCCATAAGTCGGCTTTTGGGCTGATACCGTGATGTACGTGCAGTACGCTCAAGCGCCATGAGTGACGCGGGGAAAGTTGTTGCAGCAGGTGCAGCAGCACGACTGAATCGACACCGCCGCTCAGTCCCAGCAGGATGGTGCTGTCCGCAGGAAGTACGGGCAAGAGCGCGTCGGCGACGCGCTCCAGCAATTCGTTACAGCGAGGTTTCCTTGAATTTTCCATAGCTCATCAGGCGGTTGAATCGGCTCTGCAACAGACTGTCTATGGATTGGAATTGCACTTGCTTGAGCGTATCCTGCAAGGTCTTTTTCATGGTCTGCATCATCGCCGGGTAATCGCGGTGCGCGCCGCCCAGCGGCTCGCTGACGATCTTGTCTATCAACCCCAGCGTCTTCAAGCGGTTGGCGGTAATGCCCAGTGTTTCCGCTGCATCAGCCGCCTTATCCGCGCTCTTCCACAGGATGGAAGCGCAGCCTTCCGGCGAGATCACCGAGTAAGTGGCATATTGCAGCATCAGCGTCGCGTCGCCCACCGCGATAGCCAGCGCGCCGCCCGACCCGCCTTCGCCGATCACCGTGCAGATCAGCGGTACGCGCAGCTCTGCCATCACATACAGGTTTTTGCCGATGGCTTCGGACTGGCCGCGCTCTTCCGCACCCACGCCGGGATAGGCGCCCGGCGTATCAATGAATGTCATAATCGGAATGCCGAACTTCTCCGCCAGGCGCATCAGGCGCATTGCCTTGCGATAGCCTTCCGGGCGCGGCATACCGAAATTGCGGTACTGCCGCTCCTTGGTGTCACGCCCCTTCTGGTGCCCGATCACCATCACGCTCTGGCCGTTGAAGCGCGCCAACCCGCCGACGATGGCCGCATCATCGGCATACACACGGTCACCGTGCAATTCCTCAAAATCGGTAAACAGATGCTGGATATAGTCCAGCGTATAAGGGCGCTGCGGATGGCGCGACACTTGTGATACCTGCCACGGCGTCAGCTTGGCATAAATATCCTTGGTCAGAGACTGGCTTTTCTTTTGCAGGCGGACGATTTCCTCAGAGATGTCGAGCGCGGAATCATCCTGCACATAGCGCAACTGCTCGATCTTGCTTTCCAGTTCGGAGACGGGTTGCTCAAAATCCAGGAAGGTAATTTTCATGGGTTATATTTTTGTTTACGTGTCCAAATAATTCAAAGATTTTGGCTACCAAGACCAAAAAAACGTTTGATAGTGGCAAGGATTTCGCCGTGCTGCCTTGAAATTTCCTTCTGGGCGCTTGCCGCGTCAATATCTTGCAAAGCACTGTCCAACTCGATACGGCGCGATGCCAGGATGTGCGACATTTCCTCGGCAATGCCCGGTCGCGCACGCAGGAGTTCTTCGAGCGCCTCCTTATCGAGCCGGTAGCATTCGACATCCGTCCTGGCCACCACCGAGGCGGCACGCGGCGCGCCGGTCATCATTCCCATCTCGCCGAAGAAACTGCCCTTGACCAGGTTACTGACCGTTCGCTTCCCGCCACCCGGCGTTTCCAGATAAACCTCAGCCTCACCGTTGATGATGATATACAACCAGTGCGCGATCGCGCCCTGCCTGGCGATGATGTTACCCTTGGCAAAAGGCGCGTATCTCAAACGCTCGGCCAGCACCTTGAGCTCTTCGTCTGTCATCTGCGAAAACAGCTCCACACGCCGCAAGGTCTTTATGCGCAGCATGACTTCGCGGTGATGCACCACTTCCTCGTACTTTTCGTTCTCCTTGGTGATGTGAATGCTCTTCTCCTCCATCGCCAGCTTGATTCCCGCGCGCTGCAGTGCCGTCATGATATGCCAGCGTATGGCAGCGTCAGTCGGGTCATCCGGTGTCAAATCAGTCAGCCAATAGCGCATCCCGTAACGCGCATAGCCTTTGATGTCCATGTCCATCAGCAGGCAGCTGGGGGACGGATCCTTCGCTACATTGGCGATGTCGGTTTGCAGAATGGATTCCTCGACCACGGCAATCACCTTGGTAGGCGATGTATCCAGCCCCACATTGAACCAGACCCAGCGCCGCCACTGCACTGGCTGGTCGGTGCGCCGCCCCAGCACCAGAAACTTGTTTTTCATCAACTGGCTGTTGGGGAACACCACCGTTTCCCAATTGCGCGTTTCCACCAGCGTGGAGCGCCAGCGGATATCCACCACCTTGCCGGAAATGTCATCCACCTTGATCCAATCGCCGATCTCGATGGAGTTATCCAGTTGCAGCGCCAGCCCGCCGAGAATGTTGCCCAACGTATCCTGCATGGCAAATGCCACCACTGCGGTCATCATCGCCGAAGTCGCCACGATGCTGCCCAGATCCAACCCGGCATAGCGCAGGCGCACCATGCCCCATGCGATATAGGCAATGATGACGATAATATCCTCGGTGATGCGCGGCAGTGAAAGCCTGACCAGCGGCAGCACGATGCGGAACAGCAACTCCCCCCACAGGCGGATGACCGCGATACCGGCGCCAATCACGAATACTTCGTACAATATTTCCGAGGCGCGCGTAAATTCCAGCGCATGCATCAGGCTGCTGGCGAATTGCCCGAGCAGGCAGACGAGAAAGAAGCCGAGCGTGTTAATCAGGCCCTTGTGTTCATCCTTGCGGAAATGGAACAGCAGCACCGCAAGGCATAGCACCATAACCAGCACAGCAGGTGTCTCTTCACGCCAGAAGAAATGCAGGGTCGTATTCCAGAAAGGCATTGTGCTCAGGTTCCGCGTAATGATGGGCCTATTTTACACTAATAGCATGCCAGCGGTTTTGCCCGCCGCCACAACTTCCACGCCGCAACGCGTGTCAGCGTAAAGCGGCGCGATGCACCTGCTTGCAAAACATCCAGCGTGAGTTGTGCGATGCACCCGGCATGTAGCGCATTCAGCAATGGCGCTACACAGCCTTGTTCGAAATACTGTAATCCATCGCGCCAGGCATGCAGGTCGCCATGCTGAAGGGCGCGGCGCAGCCCTTCCCAGACGATGAGCACATCGCCATCATTATCTTCAACCCAGCGTATTACATCATCCGGCAAAGGCTCGCAGGGAATACCCGCCGCCTGTGCGAATGCCTCGGCCAAGCCGCTATCGCCATACATCCTGACGAATGGCCGTGCCAACTGCCCCGCCACGCGCCCGCCACCCCACAGCCACACGCTGTTGATGGGCAACTCGCCGCACGCTTCACGCGCCTGGTTCACCGCATGTTCAAACAACAGCATCTGGATTTCGTTGAACACACCATGCCAGCGCAAGGCATCCGGCCCTTGCGGCAAATACGCATGGACATTCCTGCCCGCCACCTGCGCCAAGGGGTGTGTAGCCATGTCCGGCGTGGTGTCCAGTTGCAGATACCAGCGTTGCGGGTGGGGCGCAAAAAAGCGCAGCCCCTCCCCGGCAAAATGCGTATTCAGGCTGGCACACAGTTGCGCCGCTTCATCCGTATCCAGGTGCACATCGGGTTGCAGTATCAACTGGTCACGCTGGATGCGCAGATGCACCGGGTCGGCGCGCAGCCAGTAAGCCGCGCCCGGCTCCATTCCATCCGCCCGTAGCGTGGCTGCGGCAATGGCTTGATCCGACATGCCGAATGTCACGCACAACCACGCTTCCAGCGACTCCGCCGGCAAAGGCGCAGGCTGTGCCCGCGCCAGCAGTTTCTCCAGCGCAGGCAACTTCAGCCCAGCGCAAGCCTCGGCAGCCACTTCATGCGGCAGAAACAAATCCGGGATGACGATATGAATGTTTTTCATGACGGCGAGTTTAGCATCTACGGAAATGGCTGAATTACCCAACCTGACGCAGGAACCGACAAGCACCATAGGCGCAAACATTGTCGGCACACTCAAGAAGCCGTATCCTTGCCGTTCGGAACGGCAAAATGAAAGCCCAGCAGGTTTCCCCACTGGGCTTTCGGATACAGAATCTTTCGATTCTTTATTGTAGCAACGGCTCTCACCCCGGATGAACTACTACAACAGTTTCATTATCACGGAGAACTCAATGACAAGCAAGAAAAAACTCGGCGCACTGACTTTCGGGTTGGACATTGGTATTGCATCGGTTGGGTGGGCAGTGCTGGGAGAGAACCGCATCGTTGATCTTGGTGTGCGGTGCTTCGACAAGGCGGAAACCGCCAAGGAAGGCGAATCGCTCAACCTTGCTCGCCGCAATGCACGACTGCTACGCCGCCGTCTGCGGCGCAGGGCATGGCGGTTAACTAAACTGGCGCGCTTACTCAAACGCGAAGGATTGATTGCTGACGCCAATTTCTTCAAACACAAAATCGAGAAGAACACACTTGCTCCAAAATCATCGTGGCAATTGCGCGTAGATGCGCTTGACCGTCAACTGAGCGCAGAAGAGTGGGCGCGCGTGATCTATCACTTGTGCAAACATCGTGGTTTTCATTGGATCAGCCGTGCCGAGGAAAAAGCGGCGGAGGGCGATAGCAAAGGCGAAGGCGGCAAGGTCAAGCAAGGACTGGCAGGCACGAAAAAACTAATGCAGGAAAAAAACTACCGCAGCGCCGCCGAAATGGTGCTGGCAGAATTTCCAGAGGCACAGCGTAACAAGCAAGGCGATTACAGCAAAGCACTATCCCGCATTTTGCTCGGCGACGAATTGAAAGCACTGTTTGACCATCAGCGCAAACTCGGCAACTCCTTTGCTACCGATAAACTGGAAACCGCCATTCTCGGCAACGGCGACAAGAAGAGCGGCTTGTTTTGGGCGCAAAACCCCGCGCTGGCGGGCAGCGATTTGCTGAAAATGCTGGGGCATTGCACCTTCGAGAAAAGCGAATACCGCGCACCAAAAGCCAGCTTCACTGCCGAGCGACACGTATGGCTGACCCGCCTCAACAACTTACGCATTGTGGTGGATGGCACAACAAGGGCGCTGAATGAGGCAGAGCGACGCATCGCTCTTCTCATGCCTTATCAGCAGGCAGGCGACTTTAGCTACAAGCAGCTGCGTACCGCGCTGACCAAGGCGGGCTATTTGCCTGAGACATTCCGCTATACCGGGCTAGCGTATGCCAGCGGACAAAAAGCCGATGAGAAAACCAAAGACCCGGAATCCGCCGCGCTGGTGAAACTTCCCGCTTGGCAGGAATTGCGCAAAACGCTGGAGAAAAAGGAACTCACATCCGAGTGGCAGAAAATCTCCACCGATGCACTAGATGGCAAGCCGCAACTGCTCGACGACATCGCTTGGGTGTTAAGCGTCTACAAAGACGATGCCGAAGTGGAAGCAGAGTTGCGCAAGCTGAACTTGCCGAATGCCGAAAAGATGATCGACGCGCTGCTGGATATTCGTTTCGACAAATTCAGCAATCTCTCGCTCAAGGCGTTGCGCCAAATCGTGCCGTTGATGGAACAAGGCCAGCGTTATGACGAGGCCGTCGCCAACATCCCGGAATATGGGCACCACAGCCAGTTACACAAGGTCGGCGCGGGCGAACATAAATACCTGCCGCCGTTCTACAAGGAGCGCGATAAAACCGGGCGCATGGTGTTCAGCGATGGCATGGACATCCCGCGCAACCCGGTCGTGCTGCGCGCGCTCAATCAGGCGCGCAAGGTAGTGAATGCGCTCATCAAGGAATATGGTTCGCCGCATGAGGTGCATATCGAAATGGCACGGGATTTATCACGCCCACTCGATGAACGGCGCGACATAGAAAAGCTACAAAAGGAATTCCGCGACAACAACGAAAAAGGCAAAGCCCAGTTTGCGCAAGACTTCAACATCGTGGGCGCAGTCAAAGGCAAGCAGTTCGAGAAGTACCAGCTTTATCGTGAACAGCAAGGCAAGTGCATTTATCCATCAATGGATGAGAAACAAGGTATCTGCTGCTACTCTCTCAAGCCACTCGACTTGCATCGCGTGCTTTACGAAGAAGGCTACGCCGAAATCGACCACGCCCTGCCCTACTCGCGCAGCTTCGACGACAGCAAGAA
>CAITJF010000216.1 GCA_903892645.1 uncultured Nitrosomonadales bacterium
GGGGATACACGGCTCCCTCATACTACCCAAACCATACCGGAACCCCACCAGGTTGGTTCCTTTCAGCAGGCTGAAACTCCCAATAACTTCAATGCGACAAACGTGCTGCCTCCCTCCGAGCTTTTGCTGAGAGCTGTTGCGCTGCATCAGGCCGGCCAGATGGAAGAGGCTGCAACAGCCTATCGGGCCCTGCTGCGAGACAACCCCAATGACAGCGACGCCTTGCACTATCTCGGCCTGATCGCATTCCAGAAGGGTGATTATCCGGATGCCGCGCACTTGATCGAGCAAGCCATAAAATTTAACGGCAATGTTCCGGCGTTTCATTTCAATCTCGGCAACGCATACAGGCGGCTCAAGCAATTCGATTCCGCCATCGGCGCCTATCTTGAAGCAGTGCGCTTGGATCCCTCGTTTTTAAAGGCACATCTCAGTCTGGGGAATACGTTCAGAGATCAAAAAATGCTGGATAAGGCCTTGGTCTGTTACAAGAAGGCTTTGGTATTAAAACCGGATTCTGTAGACGCACATATCAAACTTGGTGTTGCCTATAGTGAACTTTCTCAGTCTGGCGCCGCAGTAAATAGTTTTATGCATGCCTTAAAACTGAAGGAAACATCCGAGGGGAAAAATTATTTTGTACGTTGCCTCAAACATGTCCATTTCACACATAACGATGCTGATGCCCAGGATTTTATTATCCGCGCCATATCGGAACCGTGGGGCTATCCATATCAGTTTATGGAAGCAAGCATATCTCTCGTCAGGCTAAATCATAATATCGGAGAGTGCATTGAGCGGGCCGCTAACGCATGGCCGACAAGGTTATCCGGACAGGAATTATTTGGCCCCTCCGGCCTCACACCGATTTCCCATGATTTATTACTTCGATGCCTGCTGGAGAATGCCCCGGTGTGCGATCTTGATTTAGAGCGGTTTTTGACCATGGCCAGGTTTATCATGCTCGACGCTGCTACCGGAGCTTCGGATTCAAATACGCAAGAAAAGACGGTCTTGGCCTTCTACTGCGCCCTGGCGCGACAGTGCTTTATCAACGAATATGTTTTTGCCCATAGCGATAAAGAATTCGCCCAGGCACGGTTGTTGTGGGATCAACTTGCCGCCGCCCTGAAATCCGGATCGCCCATTCCCGTACTGTGGCTGGTAGCTGTGGCAGCCTATTTCCCCCTATTCTCCTTGCCATCTGCTGGAACACTGTTGGATCAATCTTGGCCCGAACCCCTGTCTGCCCTGTTGGTGCAACAGGTGCGCGAGCCCATGGAAGAGCAACCGCTTCGCGCCAGCATCCCACAGTTAACCCCCATTGAAGATAAAGTCTCCATTCTGGTCCAACAACAATATGAGGAAAATCCTTATCCAAGATGGATGAAGATGCCATCTGGCGGGGAAGCCGTTACCGTCGATGCATTTCTGCGCCAACGATTTTCTTTCGCTCCGTTCCGCTCGCTTGGCAAAGATGATGAAGTCGATATACTGATTGCCGGCTGCGGCACCGGCCAGCATTCAATTCAAACAGCGCGGCAATTCTGCGGTGCCAAAGTGCTTGCAGTTGACCTCAGCTTGGCCAGCCTCGGCTATGCCAAAAGAAAGACTCGTGAACTGGGACTGGATAACATCGAATATGCCCAGGCCGACATCATGAAACTGGGATCGATAGGACGGACATTCGACATCATCGAATCCGTGGGGGTGCTGCATCATATGGCAGACCCGATGACGGGATGGCGGATACTGCTCTCTTTGCTGCGGCCTGGAGGCTTCATGCGCCTGGGATTTTACAGCGAACTAGCGCGCCGGCATATCGTTGCTGCAAGAAGCCTTATTGCTGAACGCGAGTATGCGTCAAACGCAGAAGATATTTGCCGCTGCCGGCAAGACTTGATATCCATGAACACAAATCCGGAAATTAAAAAAATCATGTCTGCGCCTGATTTTTTTTCGACTAGCGATTGTCGTGAC
>CAITJF010000217.1 GCA_903892645.1 uncultured Nitrosomonadales bacterium
GCGCCGAAGTCATCAGTTACGAGGACTTCATCGCCTGCAAGGGCGAGGCGGGCGCCAAGGAGAAAGGCAAGATGCGTCTGGAAGGCAAGGACTATGTGGTGCGGGATGGAGATGTGATGCACTTCCGTTTCAATGTTTAATCGGGGTTGGTACTGAACCGATATTCGCTGCTTGTTGATCCCCGTTTTTTGGAGGCCGCTGCACCTTAAAGACCCGGTTGCCATAGGTGGCATCGCTGGACATTGGCCCACTGGAGTATTAAAGTAGGCACGCTGAAATTCAACGAAGGGAGTGCACTATGAAAATTAAAATTTTACTGGGCGGCGCTGTTCTTGCAGCACTTTCATTTAACGCGCTGGGGCAGGGAACACCTGGCCCAACCGGGCAAGGGGAGGTCAGCTACAAGAACGATGTCTACCCCCTCATCTATGACTATTGCCTGAATTGCCATTCACCAGGGGGAAAAGGGTATAACAAAAGCGGGCTGGATATGCGTACTTACGAGGGCCTGATGAAGGGCACCAAGTTTGGACCCGTCGTCAAACCTGGCGACCCGGAAACCAGTACTTTCATCATGCTGCTCGAGGGACGCGCCAACCCTGCTCTGAGGATGCCGGCTGGAATCAATGGAAGCCTGTACAAACAACACATCACAACCCTGAGAAAATGGGTGCATCAGGGAGCCAAGAACAACTGACCATCAGTCAGATTGCAATAGCATAGGGAATAGTATTCCACGCCTGAGTTGCCAATCGGCAATAAAAAATCAGCTTGCAGAACATAAAGGCGGAGTCATCGACTCCGCCTTTATGTTATTTATACAATCAAGCTTGGCAACTTAACCCAAGGCTGGTAGTTCCACCAGTAGTCTCATCATAACCAGCCACTTGGTTGTCGTCTTTTGACAACCTGGTGGAATGGCTATAACCAATGACTTGGTTGTCGTTTTTGGACAGCCTAGTCAGATGGCTAGTAGTTTCACCAGTAGTCTCATCAGTGGATATCCTTCCACATTTCTTTCTTCAGCGCGTAGGTCAGCACAAAAAGTATAAGCAGAAACCCCAGTACGATATAACCGATCTTGGAGCGCACCAGCTTGGACGGGTCCCCCATGTACACCAGGTAGTTGGTCAAATCACCGATTGTGGCATCGAATTCTGCAGGCTTCATGGAGCCTGGTTTGGTCAGCAGCAGTTTCTTGGTTGCATGCCCTTCGTGATTTTCAAAATGCAATTCCTGTTCACCCTGTAGCGCAGCCAGCACATTCGGCATTCCCACACTCGGAAAAATCGCATTATTTGACCCGCTCGGACGCTTGCTGTCCACATAGAAGCTGCGCAGGTAGGTGTATAACCAGTCCTGGCCGCGTGCGCGCGCAATTACGCTCAGGTCAGGCGGCGCAACACCGAACGCCAGTTTTGCGGAGTTGGGATCCATGGCGGCCTGCATGGTTGAGCCAAGCTTGCTTCCTTCGGGCAGCATCGGCTTGATTTCAGCATCAGTCATTCCAATGTCCTTCAGGCGGTTGTAACGCATGTAGGAAGCGGCATGGCAGGCCAGGCAATTGGCGGTGAAAAATTTTGCGCCGCGTTGCAGCGATGCATTGTTACCCAGATCAACCGGCGCCTTGTCCAACTGAGCACCAGACTCGTTGGCGATCGCCATCGCCGGTACCGACATTAACAGCACCAGCAGCCATAGTTTTTTGATTGCATTCATGTCAACGAACCTCTCTAAATTATTCTAATGAGACGTTACACGACTCGGCTCGGGCTTGGTCTTGTCGATCTTTGTGTACCATGGCATCAACAGGAAGAATGCGAAGTACACCACCGAAAGTACACGAGCGATCCAGGTGTAGACCGGTGTGGCGGGCAACGTACCCAGCCAGCCAAGACCAAGGAAGCTGATCACGAACAGCGTCAGGAAGATTTTGTAAATCGGGCCGCGATAACGAATGGACTTGACCTTGCCACGATCCAGCCAGGGCAGGAAAAAGAAGATTACCGTCCCTACACCCATCGCCACCACACCGGGGAACTGCGAACCAAACAGCGGCGGCACGGCACGCAGAATGGCGTAATACGGGGTGAAGTACCAAACCGGCGCGATATGCTCAGGAGTTTTCATCGGGTTGGCCGGCACAAAATTGTTGTATTCCAGGAAATAGCCGCCCATGTCCGGCGCGAAAAAGATGATCGCGCAGAAGATAAACAGAAAAACCACCGCGCCCATCGCATCTTTCACGGTGTAATAGGGATGGAAAGGAATGCCGTCCAGCGGATGCCCGTTGGCGTCTTTGTGTTTCTTGATTTCAATACCGTCCGGGTTGTTGGAGCCGACTTTATGCAGGGCTACGAGGTGTACAAAAACAATCCCCACCACAATCAGTGGAATTGCGGCGACATGCAACGCAAAGAAGCGGTTCAGTGTAGCCTCGGAAATCACGAAATCGCCGCGAATCAGGATGGCCAGATCTGGGCCGACGAATGGCACAGTAGAGAACAGGTTGGTGATTACCTGCGCACCCCAGAATGACATCTGCCCCCATGGCAGCAGGTAGCCCATGAACGCTTCGGCCATTAATACAAGGTAAATGACCATGCCGATGATCCACAGCAGTTCGCGCGGTTTTTTATAGGAACCGTACATCATGCCACGGAACATATGCAGGTAAACCACCACGAAAAACATGGAAGCGCCGGTAGAATGGATGTAGCGCAGCAGCCACCCACCCTGCACGTCGCGCATGATGTACTCGACGGCGCCAAAGGCGAGCTGTGCATCCGGCTTGTAGCTCATGGTCAGGAAAATGCCGCTTGCAATCTGGATCACCAGCACCAGCAGCGCCAACGATCCGAAAAAATACCAGAAGTTGAAATTCTTCGGCGCGTAATATTCGGTAAGATGTTCCTTCATCGTATCCATTAGCGGAAAACGATCATCGAACCAACCAACCAGTTTTTTCAGTAGGCTCATCATGCTTTCCCCTTGCTGTCATCGCCGATCAGGAGCCGGGTTTCACTAAGATATTTGTGCGGCGGAACAACCAGATTGCTTGGTGCCGGCACACCCTTGTACACGCGCGCCGCCAAATCAAAACGCGAACCGTGGCAAGGGCAGAACCAACCGCCGGGCCATTTGCCACCCAAGTCAGCAGGGGCGACTTCCGGGCGATAGGTCGGAGAACAACCCAAGTGGGTGCAGACACCGAGCACCACCAGGTACTCAGGCTTAATGGAACGTTCAGGGTTTTTGCAGTACTCAGGTTGTTGCTGGACAGAAGAATCTGCATCAGCCAATTCGTCATTATGTTTGTCCAGCAAGTCGAGCATTGCCTTGGTGCGACGCACAATCCACACCGGTTTGCCCTGCCACTCGATAACCATCATCGTGCCGGGTTCAATGGTGCTTATGTCCACCTCAACCGGCGCACCAGCGGCCTTGGCGCGCTCGCTGGGCATCAAGCTGATTACGAATGGCGCGCCGGCTCCCGCTGCGGCCACACCGCCTGCCGCAACGCTGGCAGCGACCAATAGCAACCGCTTGCTGTGATCTACATTTTTAGTCATAACTTTCCATCCCTATCCAAAATAAAATGCGCCATTAATCCAGTCCGAAGGTTCTATAACTTTGGACTGGATTAAAGCCATAGCAAAAACTGCAAGTATCGCCAATCTTTTGATACCGGAGGAGGGATGGACACTGCTTGCCCAGCAAGATGTCCAGACAAGCAAAAGTTCCCCCCGAACTTTATGCCAGCATCGGATGTTACATAGTAAAATTCTCTGCCGCAAGCTCATCCAAAACGTAATCCCATTCTCTCGTTGGGTGTATAGGCTGGGGTATGGGTAAAGGATTAATGAATTGGCTGGTTGTTTTTCATGACTCTGTTTTTAATGCATGCTGAAGCCGGGTTGATTTTGGATAGCAAACCTTGAAAGGAATATACATTGAATCAGCCGGACATCACTACCCTGAACCAGAAATTCGCCATTGCCGGACAACTTGAGTTCACCGCAGAGGCGAGTGGTATGGTGGTTGCGCGCATCGCCAATAACCACGCGCAATCAGCCATCGCGCTGCAAGGCGCGCACATCATGGCCTTCCAGCCAAACGGTGAAGCACCGCTTATCTGGCTGAGTCCGGCAGCGAAGCTGGCACCCGGTAAATCCATTCGCGGCGGCGTGCCTGTCTGCTGGCCGTGGTTTGGCGCGCATGCCAGTGAAAGCAGCTTCCCGGCACATGGCTTTGCCCGTACCGTTCCTTGGCAAGTGGCGGCAAGCGAGGCGTTGCTAGATGGCAGCACGCGCATTACTTTTGAGTTACCGCAGAGTGCCATTCCCTCTGCACAATGGCCACACTCCTGCCGTGTGCGGCTCGTCGTGACGGTAGGCAAAACGCTGGCGATGGAATTGATTACCGAAAATACCGGCAATGTGGCATTTGAAATCGGCGAAGCGCTGCACACCTACTTTGCCATCAGCGACGTGGACAATATCCGCATTACGGGGCTGGAAGACTGCGTTTATCTCGACAAGGTGGATGGCTTCAGGCGCAAGACACAGGCCGGTGCAATCACCATAGCTTCCGAGGTTGACCGTGTCTATGTAAATACCGAAGCGGATTGCCTGATCGAAGATTGCGGCCTGAAACGCCGTATCCGCATCGCCAAGCACGGCAGTCATTCCACCGTAGTGTGGAACCCATGGATTGAGAAGTCCGCGAAGATGGGTGATTTCGGCAGCGACGCCGGCTATCGCGGCATGGTCTGCGTGGAAAGCGCCAACGCGACGGAAAACGTGGTCAGCGTCGCACCGGGTGCGACGCACTCGCTGTGCGTGGTGTACAGCACGGAAGCGGTGTAACACGAAACTCTTTGCGAACATCATGCAGGCAAAAATCCAGCTCTACGGCACCGGGTTCTGTCACCTCTGCGATGAGGCCGAGGCAATCCTCCATAAGGCAGGGGTTGCCGCTGTGCATATCGACATCGCCGAAGATGACGAATTGCTTGAGAAATATGGCGAGCGCATCCCGGTATTGCGGCGCGCTGACAACGATGCCGAGCTTGGCTGGCCTTTTGATGCTGTAGCCGTAGCACGATTTCTGATGTGAATTTTTTGGCCGTTTCCGTTGGCTAATTTAAAAACGGTTTAATGCCCCCGCTCTGTTACAATGCGCGCCGCGACACCGTTTCAGTCTTGTTGTCGCCACCGATCCCGGTTCGCAGTTCCCACCTCATTCTGCCTAAGACTGGCGCGCTCTAGCGTGACAGGCCGATGTAATCCAATAGAAAGTTAATATGTCATTTGCTGCTCTCGGCTTGTCCGAAGAAATTGTCCGCGCCGTTACTGAGCGCGGTTACACCGAACCCACGCCGGTTCAGGCGCAGGCCATCCCCGTTGTTCTGTCCGGGCGCGACCTGCTGGCAGGCGCGCAGACCGGCACCGGCAAGACCGCCGGTTTTACGCTGCCCATTCTGCAACGGCTTTCCACTACGGCGAAGCCTGTCACCGGCAAGGCGCCGATCCGCACCTTGATCCTCGCCCCCACGCGCGAACTCGCCGCACAGATCGAGGAAAGCGTGCGCGAGTACGGCAAATACCTCAAGCTGCATTCGATGATGATGTTCGGCGGCGTCAACATCAACCCGCAAATCCAGAAACTGCGTGGCCGCGTGGATATTCTGGTGGCCACGCCGGGACGCTTGCTGGATCACGTGCAGCAGCGGACGGTGGATTTGTCCCATATCGAGATTCTGGTGCTGGACGAGGCCGACCGCATGCTGGACATGGGCTTCATCCGCGACATCAAAAAAATCCTCGCGCTGTTGCCCAAACAGCGGCAGAACCTGCTGTTCTCCGCCACGTTTTCCGCCGAGATCAAGCTGCTGGCGGATGGTTTGCTCAACAAACCGGCGATGGTCGAAGTGGCGCGCCAGAACGCCACCGCCGAATTGATCACGCAACGCGTGTATCCGGTGGATCGCGAGAGGAAGCGCGAACTGCTCTCCCATCTCATCAAGGAACACAACTGGCACCAGGTGCTGGTGTTCACGCGCACCAAGCATGGTGCCAACCGCTTGGCCGAACAACTCGGCAAGGACGGCATTCCGGCGCTGGCCATCCACGGCAACAAGAGCCAGGCGGCGCGCACCCGCGCACTGGCCGAATTCAAGAGCGGCGAGCTGCAAGTGCTGGTGGCGACCGACATCGCCGCGCGCGGCATCGACATCATCGAGCTGCCGCATGTGGTCAATTTCGAACTGCCCAACGTGGCGGAAGATTATGTGCACCGCATCGGCCGCACCGGCCGTGCGGGCAGCGAAGGCGAAGCGAGTTCGCTGGTGTGCGTGGATGAGCACAAGCTGCTGAACGACATCGAGCGTTTGACCAAGCTCGAAGTTCCGGTCGTTCAAATACCCGGCTTCGAGCCGGACCCGCGCATCAAGGCCGAGCCTATCCTGAACGGCCAGAACCGTGGCCAGCAGAATCGCGGCGGCGGGCAGCGCGCCCGCAGCCAGGCACCAGCACGTTCCGGTGGCCAGCCTGGAAATTCCAGAGGTGGGGCGGGCGGCGGCAAGCCTGCAGGCGGGCATGGCGCGGGTCGCGGCGCAGCGCCCGTGCTGCACCGTTCCGGCGGACGGGGCCGCTGATGAGCGTTGCGGAAACCAATCTTCCCTCGGACGAAGAGGCCATTGCCGCGACCAAGCTGTGGCTGGAACGCGCGGTGATCGGCCTCAACCTGTGTCCGTTCGCCAGGGAGGTGCATGACAAAAAGCAGATACGCTATGTGGTAAGCAGTGCGACCCACCCGGAGGAATTGCTGGAAGAGCTGATGCGCGAGATGGAAGTGCTGGCTGAAACGCCATCTGAAAAGATAGACACGACGCTGCTCATTCATCCGCAAGTGCTCACCGACTTTCTCGACTGCAACGATTTTCTGGAAGTGGTGGAAGAGGCGCTGGAAGACATGGAACTGGATGGCATACTGCAAGTAGCCAGCATGCACCCACAGTACCAGTTCGCCGACACGCAGCCGGACGACATCGAGAATTACACCAGCCGTGCGCCGTACCCGACATTGCAACTGCTGCGTGAGGCGAGCATCGTCAAGGTGGTGGCCACGTATCCCGAGGCCGAACAGATTTTCGACAACAACATCGCGACGCTGCGCCGTTTGGGTCACGAGGGCTGGGATGCGTTGGGGTTGGCTGCCGTGCAGACGGACAAAAACGTTAAATAAGAACGTCATTCCCGCGCAGGCGGGAATCCAGCAAAACAAATAATCTGCGATGCAAACAAAACCTTTTTGTTGTCGCGCTACGCGGATCGTTCAACCAACTGGATTCCCGCCTGCGCGGGAATGACGGAACTGGAAATTTGAGGCTCCTTAAATGAGTGGCGATACACCACAGAATTTTTCCACACTCACCCCCGATTGTGTGCTGAACGCACTGGAAAGCGTGGGCTTCCGCAGCGATGGCCGACTGCTGGCGCTCAACAGCTACGAAAACCGCGTCTACCAAATCGGCATGGAAGAGGGCGCGCCGCTGGTGGCAAAATTCTATCGCCCCGCGCGCTGGACGGATGCGGCGATACTCGAAGAACACGCCTTCGTGCAGGAGCTGGTAGAGCGCGAAATTCCCGTGGTGCCCGCGCTGGCGCTGGGTGGAAAAACGCTGCACAGCTTCGGGGGATTTCGCTTCGCGGTTTTTCCCAAACACGGCGGGCGTGCGCCGGAACTGGAAGATCGCCACACGCTGGAATGGATGGGACGCTTCCTCGGGCGCATCCACGCCATCGGCGCGCTCCGGCCGTTTCAGCATCGCCCCGAACTGAACATCGAGACATTTGGAGTCGCACCGCGCGATTATCTGCTGGCGCATGATTTCATTCCGGCCGATCTGCTGGCGGCCTACCGCAGCGTGGCGGAGCAGGCGCTGGATGGCGTGCGCCACTGCTTTGCTCGTGCGGGCGAGGTGCAAACGCTGCGGTTGCACGGCGACTGCCACGCGGGCAATGTGCTGTGGACCGACGATGGCCCGCACTTCGTGGATTTCGACGACAGCCGTATGGGGCCTGCGGTGCAAGATTTGTGGATGCTGCTATCGGGCGAGCGCGCCGACATGGTGCGGCAATTGGCCGACGTGCTGGCGGGCTATGAAGATTTTTATGACTTCGACGAACGCGAACTGCACCTGGTCGAAGCATTGCGCACCCTGCGCCTGATCCATTATGCGGCGTGGCTCGCGCAGCGCTGGGATGACCCCGCATTCAAGCAGGCCTTTCCGTGGTTCAACACCCAGCGCTATTGGCAGGATCGCATCCTCGAATTGCGCGAGCAAATCGCCTTGATGCAGGAAGAGCCGTTGTGGCAGGTATAGGGACATTGGGTGCGAATCCTACGAGTTTTTGTGAAACTTGCTTTCCAGTATAATAGTTCAACTCAAACTGCCCAACCGTGGACACCGGCGCAGCACCGCCACAAGGCACATGATGGGCACGCCATTGCTGTATTCATGTATTTCAGTATTAAGCATTTCAACAGCAAATTTGGCAGTTTCGGCCAAGCGGATGACATAGTCTCTACCGTGAGCAAAGCA
>CAITJF010000218.1 GCA_903892645.1 uncultured Nitrosomonadales bacterium
CAGCTCGTTGTTCAATACCGACAGAATTGATCATTTATATCAAGATCAGCATGAGAAACATGTTAATTTTAAATTGCATTATGGCGATTTAACAGATAGCACCAATTTAATTAGAATTGTGCAGGAAGTTAAGCCGGATGAGATCTATAATTTAGCGGCCATGTCGCACGTTAAAGTGAGCTTTGATACACCCGAATACACTGCTAACGCTGACGGTATTGGCACGCTTCGTATTTTAGAGGCTATTCGTATTTTAGGTTTAGAAAAGAAAACACGTTTTTATCAAGCCTCCACTTCCGAGCTTTATGGCTTGGTGCAGGAGACTCCGCAGAAGGAGACCACACCTTTTTATCCACGCTCGCCTTACGCCGTCGCCAAGCTGTACGCCTACTGGATCACCGTCAACTACCGCGAGGCGTATGGTATGTACGCGTGCAACGGCATCTTGTTCAACCACGAATCGCCGGTGCGCGGCGAGACCTTCGTCACGCGCAAGATTACCCGCGCCTTGTCGCGCATCAAGCTGGGGCTGCAGGATTGCCTGTATCTGGGCAACATGGATTCTCTGCGTGATTGGGGGCACGCCAAAGATTATGTCGAGATGCAATGGTTGATGCTGCAACAGGATAAGCCGGAAGATTTCGTGATTGCCACAGGTGTGCAATACAGCGTGCGCGATTTTGTGAATGCCGCTGCTGAAGAGCTGGGTATCAAAGTGCGCTGGGAAGGCAAAAGCGTGGACGAGAAGGGATACGATGCCGCCGGCAAATGCATCGTCGCTGTCGACCCACGTTACTTCCGCCCGACCGAAGTGGAAACCCTGCTGGGCGATCCTACCAAGGCCCGTGAAAAACTCGGCTGGACTCCCAAAATCACTTTCAAGGAACTGGTTGCCGAAATGGTGCGGGAAGACCTGAAGGCATCCGAGCGTGATGAGCTCGTCAAGAAGCATGGCTACAAGGCTATGGATTATCACGAATAACCAGCCTTCACCTTCATGAAACAAGACGACAAAATCTACATCGCCGGTCATCGAGGCTTGGTCGGTTCCGCCTTGGTGCGACAACTGCAAACCCAGGGGTGCACCAACCTTGTTACCCGTACCCATGCCGAACTGGACTTGACCGATCAGGCGGCGGTGCGGAATTTCTTCGCGGCAGAAAAACCGGAATATGTTTTTCTTGCAGCAGCCAAGGTCGGCGGAATCCATGCCAACAATACCTACCCGGCGGAATTCATATATCAGAATTTAGCGATTCAAACGAACGTCATCCATGAATCTTGGCGCAACAATGTCAAGCGCCTGCTGTTTCTGGGATCGTCCTGCATCTATCCGCGCGATTGCCCGCAGCCCATGAAAGAAGAATACCTGCTGACTGGCCCGCTGGAAGCGACCAACCGCCCGTATGCGCTGGCCAAAATTGCGGGCATTGAAATGTGCTGGTCATACAACCGCCAGTACGGTACTCAATACCTGGCAGCCATGCCCACCAACCTGTACGGCCCGAATGACAACTATGACCTGCAAAATTCGCATGTGTTGCCCGCACTCATACGCAAGATGCACGAAGCCAAGCTGCGCGGCGACCGGGAAATGATGGTGTGGGGGACAGGCACTCCGCGCCGGGAATTTTTATACAGTGACGATATTGCGGATGCATGTGTGTATCTGATGAACTTGCCGGATAAAAAATTCTTTTCTCTCCTGATGGACGATATCGCGCCGCTGATAAATGTTGGCTGCGGCAAAGATCAATCCATACTCGAACTGGCTGAGTTGGTAAAAAATGTCACAGGATTTGGCGGGGAACTCATATTTGATACCAGCAAGCCTGATGGTACCCCCCGGAAATTGCTTGATGTCAGCAAGCTCGGTCAACTCGGATGGAAAATTAAAACCGAATTGCGGGAAGGCATAAGACAGGCCTATATGGATTACTTGCAAACCGCTGGTTAGCCGTGCCGGAGCACACAACCGCTGGGCAGCCACCCGGTTTGAACCCGAATAATCCATTAGCCCGTCATTCCCGCGCAGGCGGGAATCCAGCAAGGATAAACATTCCGCGAAGCGAACAAAACGAGCCGCTTGCAGCGAGTTTCGAGGGAAGGCCAAACCGCGATGTTGTCCCGCTGATGGAACGACTAGCCATTCGACTAAGCTGGCAAAAAACGCCCGCAAAGTCGCTGGTTATTCGCGGGAGATTTTTTAATCGCCTGGATTCCCTCCTGCGCGGGAATGATGCAGTTTTGTGCTAATGGACTATTTGGTTTGACCGATACGCAAATTGTGAAAAACTTCATCGAGCTATCCGTCATCATCATCACCAAAAACGAGGCGCTTAACATCCGCGCCTGCCTTGAGTCGGTGGCATGGGCGGATGAGATCATCGTGGTGGACTCCGGAAGCACGGACGACACGGTTGTCATCTGCCTTGAATTCACTCCCCATGTGTATATCCACGACTGGCCTGGTTTCGGGCCACAGAAGAATCGGGCGCTGGGCTATGCCAGCAAGAATTGGGTGCTGTCATTGGATGCGGATGAACGTGTCACGCCTGAGCTTCATGCACAACTCCTCAAGGCGATGGAAGATGCTGGCAAAGACGGATTTTATTTGCCGCGCCTTTCCCAATTCTGTGGACGGTTCATCAGGCACTCCGGCTGGCATCCGGATTATGTGATGCGACTTTTTAAAAGGACAAAAGGGCGCTTTTCAGACGATCTTGTCCACGAGAGCGTGATATTGCAGGGACGTGCCGGGAAGTTGTCCTGCCCGTTGCTGCATTACAGCTACATGAACGAGGCGGATGTGAATCGTAAGATCGAGCAATATGCATCAGCCGCAGCATTGCAGATGTTTAACAGCGGCAAGGCTGTTAACGGTGCAGACGCGCCAGTGCGTGCAGGGTGGGCGTTTTTCAGAACCTATTGCCTGAGATTGGGGTTTTTGGACGGGGTTGCAGGTTTTAATATTGCCTGCATGAATGCCCGGACGACCTATCTGAAATACAGGAAACTGCAAGCGTTGCGTTCAACCTAGACTCGGCAGTTAAGCTAAGTTTTTTGCTCCCCTCGCCCACTTGTGGGAGAGGGGCTGGGGGAGAGGGTGATGGAACGGCCACTACTCGTTCAGCTTAGCCTGCGCTTCAGGTCGCTGCGCATCAACTGCCAGCGGAAATCGCGGGTGTTCTCGGGTTCCGGCAAATGCAAGGACTGGGCAGGCGTTCCACGGCGCAGGTAATAGTGGTCAAACACAGATTGCCTGACCCCCCATTTGTGCAGGAACTGCTTGCCGCCATCGTTTTTCTTCACCTTGCCCGTGGACTTGGATTGAAAATGGTAGACCAATGAATTGCCCACGCCCAGAAAAATGCGGCAACCGGCATGCCACAGTTTCATCGAGAAATCGTTGTCGCTGCTCATGCCGGGAGAAAATTCACTGCTGTAACCGCCCAATTTAAACCACCACTTGGCGTGGATGAGTGTCGGCGGCCATGTGGCGCCGCACCAGTCGGCTTTATGGTAGTTCGGGAGGTCGGATAAAAGCTGAGCTTCCGCAAAGTCCGCAGGGTCACGCCCGTAATCCTTCACGATCACGCATGGGTTGCCGCTGTCTACCGGCTCTATCATGGTGCCGGAAAGCATGAACAGATCCGTATCCAGCTCCTTTAGTTTCTCGACCAGCGCGGCGTCCCAGCCGGGGCAGCAGTACATGTCATCATTCAGGTAAAGGATGTAGTCGTGCCGGGCCAGCATCGCCGCCTCGTTCACTGCTAGGCAGATGCCAATGTTTTCGGGAGAGTAGGTGTGGGGCAACTGCTGGGCACGCACCCATTCCAGAGACCCATCACTGCCATCGTTGACGTGGACGATAATCTGGTGGGTAAAGCTGGAGTTTTCCCGGATGCTGCGCACGCAGAGTTTCAGAAGCTCCAGATTGTTCCAGGTGGGTAGTAAGATTGAAAACATTTTGATCTCGGGTGGGTAGTCAGTGGGTGGGCTGTAACGGCTTGAACGCACAGGCAAGCAAATTTTGCCCGGCATGTTGCCCGGTTTTTTGAGCCTCGAATTCTATCAGCTCCCTTTGATAAGACCAGAAGATAAGCCAAAGCCGGAATATAAGAGAGACAGGATAGCTCTCCTTTTGCTGGATTGCTCTGCTCGCACGATAGACTCCGGCAGCCCCAGCCGAGGAACTGCGTATTTCGCTTATTTCAAAACCGGCCTTCAGCAAGAAATTTCTTAAGGTCATCACGGAAAACAGGTGCAGGTGTCGCGGCGGTTCCCATCCTCGCCAAAATCTCCCAAACAGCGTGGCCGCAATACCCTCGACATTTGGTGTCGTAATGACCAGCCTGCCGCCGGGCTTAAGTATGCGCATACATTCCCTTAGTGTTTTATCGGGATCGAATAGATGTTCTATCGTATGGCTCATGGTAATTGCATCGTAAGATGCATCGGGGAAGCCGCATGAAACCAGATCGCCGGTATAAGTTCTCATGCCATAGCGCTGGGTGATTTTTTCCGTCGCCTTCTCATCAAAATCTATCCCCTCCACTTCCCATCCCATTCGAGCCATTCTGTTCATGAATCTACCGCCGCCGCAACCAACATCGAGAAGCTTGCCGGGAGGCGTATTTCTTAATGCCATGTATCTCAGGTAGTTGGTCTCGTGCCACAATCCATTGCTGATCCAGATCGGAAAGAGAGCTGTTTTGACGAGCCGATTGGCAAGGCTGAGCAAGTGTTTTCCAATTTTGTTGGAGATGTTGCGCGTGTGAGTATGGTACGTGGTATAGGCTTTCCATAACTCGGATTCGAGAGGGGTGGGATCCAGCCAAACGAGCTCGCATCCTTTGTTCGGGCACTTTCTAAAAGCCCATTTGCCGGCAATGGCTCCATCCGGATCCATGACATTGCTTTGAACAAGAATGCCTGCTGATCCGCAGGCAAAACAGTTGGGGGTCGGTGATGTTCTTATGTCGTTCATGGTTTATTGCGTTTTTGCAGGGCGTTGCCCCCTACACAGCGCGGCTCGGCATTTTCACATCTTTTCCAGGTTCGAGCCAGCGTGTTGGGTGGAATGCATTGCCCGTTGTTCATGATGGTGGAAATGGGATATGTGATCGACGCACAAATGAAGCGAGACCAGGCTCTCCCGGAAGGCCATGTATAATTGGCGGCAGGACTCATGATGAACCGCAAATTTATGGAAGCTGCTCACCGCACGAAGATCGCCGTTATTGTGCCCAAATACGGCCTGGTCGGCGGAGGAGAGCGGTTCGTCAGTGAAGTAACCGGCCGCTTGGCTCGGAATGAAAACTTTGAGATTCATGTTTTTGCCAACCGGTGGGTCGCCAATTCGGATCGGATTAAATTTCATAAAATTCCGACCATCTATTTCCCGCGCTTTCTGCGTCCGCTGTTTTTCGCATGGTTCGTGCAACGGATGATAAGCCGCATGAATTTCGATTTGGTGCATACCCATCACTGGATATTTGATGCCGATATATTTTCCCTGCATGGCACCCCTCATGCCAGCTGGATCAGGGAAGTGCAGAAAAAACGCCCCAGCCTTTTCGACAGGGCGTTGAGCGCCGTTGAGCGGCGGGCAATGGCGGGAGGCGGGGCATCCTGTTATCTTCCAGTCTCCTCCATTGCCATGGAGGCATTCCGCCACGAATATTCAATGCTGCCTGGCCGTTGGCAGATCGTGCATCCCGGAGTTGACGTCGAGCGTTTCTCAATGCCGGATCGCACCGTCTGTCGCGCCGACATCCGGGGACGTTACGGAATCGGTGTATCGGACATCCTCCTCCTCTTTGTCGGGATGAATTTCGAGGTCAAGGGCCTGGACACCATCATCGCGGCGCTGGCCAAGGCCCGAGCCGCATGTCCCGAGGCGAACATACGGCTTCTCGTGGTAGGGCGGGGAGACGAAAGTAAGTACCGCAAGATGGCGCAATCACTGGGGGTCGCCGAAGCCGTAACGTTTGCCGGGAAGCAGATTGATGGGCTGGAACGCTACTACCGGGCGGCAGATATTTTCATCATGCTTTCAAAATTCGACACTTTTGGAATGGTGGTGCTCGAAGCGATGGCCGCTTCTCTGCCTGTTATTGTCAGTCCCAACGTGGGGGCCAAGGATCTCGTGGAAGAGGGCATCAGTGGCTTCATCCTTCCTGAACATCAGGATGCGGACGCCGCTGCAGACCGGATCGTCAGGCTGTCGCACGTTGCGCAGAGGGAAGCGATGGGGGCTGCGGCAGCGCAGAGCGCTTCGATGCACGATTGGGAAAGCTTGGCTGAAAAGATTGGTAAAATATATAAATTGCAATTTCATACCAAGGCGGTTTCATGATGGTGCCCAAGATTTCTGTCATCCTTACGGCGTGGCAACGCCCGCAACACCTTGAAGAACAGGTTGACCGGGTTCTTCGCCAAACGGTGCCTCCCCACGAAATCATCCTGTGGTACAACCAGCCGCCCAAAGCCATGGGGTTTATTGAGCGGAAGCAACTTCTGCAATTCAAGAATTCAGACAAAGTAAGAAAAATTGTCTGTGATTACAATTTTGGCATCATCCCCCGTTTTGCACTGGCATCTGCGGTGGAAGGGGAGTATGTCTGTATATTCGACGACGATACGATGCCGGGAGAGCGTTGGTTTGAGAATTGCCTTCAGTATGTGGATCGAGAAAAGGTGATGTGCGGAACCATCGGATTGCGCTTTCTTTCGAAGACGGAGCCCAAGACCCAAGTTCCGCGCATGGGGTGGGACGGTCGCAACGAAGAGATCGAATTCGTTGATCTGGTGGGGCATAGCTGGTTTTTTCGCCGGGAATGGGCGCGCTTCTTTTGGGATACGGAGCCGTTGATCAGAACATTTGGTGAAGACATTCATTTTTGCTCGATGTTGCAACGCCACGGGATACGAATTGCATGCCCCCCGCATCCGCAGGGCGACACATCCCTTTGGGGGTCGGTCAAGGGTGAGCTCGGCAAGGACAAGGTCGCCATCAGTGCCAACAAAGACAGATCAAAAGAGTATGGCGATGTCTTGCGCTATGAAATCGAGAACGGCTGGAAGCCGATACTTCTATGATACTTGTAGCATATGGGACGCGCCCAGAGATCATAAAACTCTTTCCTGTCGTCCGTGAGCTTCAAAAAAATGGGATTCCATTCAAGACCCTTTTCACCGGACAGCAAACGGATCTCTATGTAGATGTAAAGGATTTGCTGCCCTCTCCCGATTATTCATTCGCACAACATTTCTCTGGGGCGGATAAGCACAATACGCTGGCAAAAAGCTTCATCAAAATTTGCTCGGCAGCGGAAGAGCTTTTTGCATCCCATAGATTCGGCACGGTTGTTGTTCAGGGGGATACGACAACGGCTTTGGCGCTTTCCCTGATAGGATTCTATAACAAAATTCATATCGCACACGTGGAAGCCGGGCTGCGCACATTTGACCTTGATAATCCATTTCCGGAGGAGGCGAATCGCGTCCTGATCGGCCAGCTCGCCGCATTTAGTTTTGCGCCGACACGCGGGGCGCAGCAGAACCTGGAGCGATCCGGGGCCAGGAATATCCACCTCGTGGGCAACACCATTGTGGACGCCGTGGAGGCCATACGCAAAGAATACGGCGTCGCCGCCTCCGACAATGCCAATACTGTTTTGGTAACGCTTCATCGTCGGGAAAACCATGACATCATGGATCAGCTTTTCGATGAGCTGAACCGTGTGGCAGTTGCATATCCCGCACTTGATCTTGTTTTGCCGATACATCCGAATCCCAATGTGCAGAAGCACCGCAGCAGGTTTACTGCCCCCAATCTGCGTGTCATCGCACCCGTCGGCTACATTGACATGCTTGGGATGATCGCATCATCGGCCTTCATAATCACCGACAGCGGCGGATTGCAGGAGGAAGCATCCTGCTTCAACAAGAAGGTGCTTATCGTCAGGGAAACCACTGAGCGGCCTGAAGTCGTTGATGTTGGACTGGGCCGGCTGATAGGCAAGGAGATCCTTGCAAACATTGAATGGGCAATGCAGCCTCCTGCCGCGCTTCAAGCTTCGCCATTTGGCGATGGGCGCGCCGCCGAAAGAATCGTCAAGATCATTGTCGACAAGTTGTAGAAACCCCGCCTCTACTGTTCCCAAGAACTACAGGATTCTCATGCGCTATCAAACGCTTCTCGACTCAGTTCTGGCTCACATTCTTCGCGTTGTGCCCAATCCGTTGGGCCGCTATCGCTACCGGTACCAATTTTTTCAGCGGATACAACATACGGATCTGGTACTGAAACGAAAAATACGCCATTCAGGAATTGTTTTGCCCCTGAATCTGGGTGAATGGATACAGTACTGGATGTTTATGGAGGGAGCTTATGAAAAACGGTTGGTGGACTTCCTCAAGCCGCATGTAACGGGAAAGGTGTTTTTTGACGTTGGTGCAAATGTTGGAAGCTATACCTTGGCGCTGTCAAAAGCGGCGGCACGGGTCTACAGTTTCGAGGCATCCTCTTCCAACGCGGCGGTTCTTGGAAATTTTGTAAAGATTTCAAAACTGAATACCATAGAAGTGGTCAACAAGGCTGTCTCGAACCATTCCGGAAAGACTATTTCACTTTATTCTTCTCCTGATACTGGTGGCAATAACACGCAATTCTACGACTTCGGCAAAGGCTGTGAAACGGTTTCAACCATTACGCTGGACCAATTTGCCGCAGATAATAATATCGACCATGTTGACGTTATAAAAATTGACATTGAAGGTTCTGAGCTGGCTGCCTTTCAGGGAGCGCATGATTTATTGAGCAGAAACCATCCTGTTCTTCTGATTGAATTTCATGCCGTGGTTGCAAAGCAGGCGGGCTGGGAACTTGCTGAGCTATATAATTTATTGAAGAGCTATGGTTACAATGCTTATGAACTCATCAGGTGCAGGCTCATCCCATTTGAGAGCTCGCGTTTGTCGAACCCGGAATTCTATTCCAATCTAATATTTCTAACCGATTAAGTTCATGATCAAGATAGTTTCCGGGCATAGCTATCCTTCTGGCCCTGCCTTGGCATTGGTAAATCTATGCAACCAATTTAACGCCAGAGGATACGCCTGTGTTTTCTATGGCCCTGACAATTGGCATGTCGACAAGTGCAAGTCCGGAGCGCTCGCTGATTTTATTCCCGAGGCTGGCGATACCATAATTCTGAATGGCATCGCCTTGTTGTCGACTGGTGACCTGAGGGATGTCAATGCGCTTGTTGGGGCTGGCGGAAGGGGCCGATTGCGGAACGCTTTCAGGGAAGTTACTCTTAAACTTTTGCCATCAAGAAGGCCGCGCAACTACAGGCTGTTCCTGACTTGCTTGAGCGATGGTGGACTGCCGTGCTCGTCGGTGCGCCTTTCATTATTTCAGAAAGTTCATTTTGTGAGTAGCTCACTCAAAGCTTATTCCCGCACGGTATATCCAAAATTTATTTCTCCGGATTTCAGCAACGAGCTCAAGAAAATTGATAATAAGCCGGAGAAAGTCGCAGGGGTCGTCGGCAGCATCAAGAGAGAAAACCATATTGCGGAAGCTGTTGAGGCGGCGCTGCTCGACGGGATGGAAACGGTAATTATTTTTGGTTACATGAAAGACCCGGAGTACTACTTTGACAAAATTGTACCCCTCACGATAAAGCATGCCGGGAGGATCAAGTATGCGGGATTCATCGACAATAAACAGAAAATGTACGATGCAGTGTCCGATGTCTATGTGTCAGTCAGCAAGCCATGGAGTATGGTTGGTCAGGAGTGTGCCATGACCAATACCAGATTTCACGCTCCCGGCCCTGCAAGCGCAGATGGCAGGATGACAAACGACCAGATTTTCGCAATCTGGAAAAACGAGTTGGTGCTTTAATTGATCACGGGTAATGCATGAAATCTTTTGTTGGCGATTTCTATAAACTGCTCAACTTGCTCAAGGTAGGGGAGCCTTTTGCATTTAACCGATTTTCTGATGGGGAGCTTTTTATCCTGCAGGACAAGGAGCTGATTCTGAATGCCCAGCAAGTAAAGATCGGTGCAAAGGTCACAGATGGAATTTATAAGGACGAAGACCATAAACGGTTCCACCCTGAAGAACACTCGTTTTACCGGGATCGGCTGGTTGATGCTTTCAGGTTCAGTAAGCAGAATTATTTCAATGGACTGAGTTGCAGATGCTGCGTTGGAGAAGAGAATTTCCAGTGGCAGCTGGATTTCCATGGCGCATATGACGAAAACTTTACTTGGGCAAACCTGCTGGTGAATGGCAACTACCCGAGGTTCATTCGTGAAATGTACCCTGTCTTCAACAATTACAGGACTGTCTTTGTTTGCAACGAGAAAGCGGATTTATCGGTATTGCCGTTCATCGTCAAGGATTTCCGGGTCGGATATAACGCGATGATAAATGACTACGGCCTGATCGAAACCATGAAGAGCTGGATTGATGAGAACGATATTGCCGGGCACCTGTTCCTTTTTTCGGCTTCATCATTCAGCAAGATGGCAATTCATCAGCTTTACAAACACAGCGACAAGAATACCTACATGGATGTTGGCACCACCCTGAACCCTTTCATGAATATGAGGCTGGACAGAACCTATCTGAAATCGTTCTGGCTCGGGGCCAAGGGGGCAGATCTGAACAAAATTTGCATTTGGTGAGGTCGGGTGCATTTTCTGGCATCAAGATACATTTGCTTGCCAGATAGATTCTTTATTCCGGTGTGAAGTGTTCACCGAGGTAATGAGAGCCATCCAGCGATAAATGCTCGCTATCACGAAAGAGTATTTTGCCGTCCCTTATTACCCAGCAATACTGGTCGTCACACAGGTGCTTTGATGTGTCCCAAAGTTTGACAGTGGGGAATTTATGAAGAATTTCGGCAGCCTTGGTGCGGTAAGCGTTGCTCCGTTTTTCAAACTCGGTCTTTGCGATTGCACAAGGGGTTTTCTGCACACGGCTTGCCAGTTTCATGGGCATATAATCCACGCAAGTTTTTGGATCAAACCCCAGTTCCGGGGTATCGATAACGAAGATGATCTCCTTACCCGCTCCGACCAGTTGTTTCAAAGTCTGCTCCATTGCCTGGCCAAATATATCAAGATTGTCCTGGTTTTGTGGGTTGGTAAGAAGTTTCAGGCGTAAATCATTTGTGCGCTTCTCGTTGCCATATTCTGTACCTGACGTATACCTGGCCCATGCTCCTGAAAGTACCACCGTTTTTATTCTCGACTCTTTCAGAATATAGTCTAGCAGCAGATTCATCCGGCCTTTACACATGTCTTCATCGGATTGCAACCAGGATTCCAGGTTGTAGAAAGGCGGGCATCCCCTGAACCCAAGATTGAGCAAGCCCTGTCCTGAGCGGGTATAAAAATTCGCCAACCCATAAAATAAATGATTGGCATGGCTGTCGCCGATCAGGGCAACTGAAGGTGGCTTGTTGCTGCTGCGCAGACAATATTGCTGCCCCAACGCTTGAAAATCATTTACACAATCATCTTGCCGATCTAGCCTGTTTTTATCCCATTTAAAAGTTTCTAGCTGGCTCTCAACGGTTTTATGCCGAAAGCCCAGCCCATCCCGACTGTAAATGTTGTAGCCCAGCCCGGCCGCCAACGATAACGATAGTATGAGCACAACCGGCACGGACCAGTGCTTGCGAAATCTTACGTGCCTTTCAAGCAGCCAGTAAGTTAGCCATGCCAGAAAAAAACTTAGTACGACGGCGGCCAGCCGGATTTCCCGCGAGGGTATGCCGGATTCCATGATTCGCGCAAAGGAGAGCAGGGGCCAATGCCACAAATAGAGCGGGTAGCTGATCAACCCGATGGAAACCAGCACGTTGCTGGACAGAATTCTTTTATTTATCCAGGCACCATGCCCTGCAGAAATCAGAAGAAAGGCACCTACTGTTGGGGGTAGTGCCCACCAACCGGGGAAGGGGTGGTTTTTATTAAGC
>CAITJF010000219.1 GCA_903892645.1 uncultured Nitrosomonadales bacterium
CGCAGGAAAAGAAGAAGGACAAACCCGCCGCTGAAAAGAAAGAACCGGTCAAATCCGAAAAGAAGGAAGGCCGCATTCCCTTCACCGGAAAAGTGGCGGCGGTGGACAAGAACGCCATGACCATCACCGTGGGGGAACGGGTGTTCCAGGTTGGTTCGGAAACTCGCCTCATGAAAGGGGGCAAGCCCGCCACCCTCGGGGATGCGGTCGTGGGTGAAGAAATCGGCGGCAGTTACTAGAAAGGCGAGAATGGCAAACTGAACGCCAAGATGATCCGCCTCGGACCCAAACCCGAAACCGAACCCAAGGGCGAAGCCAAAAAGGGCGAGGGAAAGAAAAAGAAGACCGAGTAACTGCACTTCCTGAAAAATCTCTCAGGGCGGGCGCCAGCCTGCCCATTTTGTTTTCCCGCCTAACGCCGCCACCAACTGGTCTTGGACTTGGGGTTGGGATGGTCGGATTGGGCGAAGCGTTGCACGAGCAACTGCGCGCGCGCGGCGTGCAGCGCCATGATGAATTCATCGTAGCTCAGGAAACGGTCGGCGGGATTTTTGGCCATTACCTTCACCAGCGCGTCGCTCGTGGGCTGGGTGATTTCCGGCAGCACCAGGTTGGGCGGCGTCAGCAGCGTATGGACGTGGGCCGAAACCAATTCCTCCACGGTCGGCGCTTCAAACGGCACGTGGCCGGTCAGTGCGTGATACAACGTGCAGCCTAGGCTGTACATGTCCGACAAAAAGGTTTCGCGCTCGCGCTTGATCTTTTCCGGCGCGACATAATACGGCGTGCCTCCGGTGACCGAACCGGATTCCGCCTCCGCCTCCACGCTGCGCGCCAGGCCGAAATCCACGAGCTTCGGTTCGTTGTCCGAGTCGAACAGGATGTTGCCGGGCTTGATGTCGCGATGCAGCAGGCCGTGTTTGAGCGCCAGATCAAGGGCGCCCGCAATCTTGAACCCGATGTCGAGCACGTGCAGTTCGTCCACGCGAGTCTGCTTTTCGATGCGGCCATCCAGGCTGCCGTGGTCGGCCAGTTCCATGACCAGGTAGGCCTGGCCTTCAAATTCATCGAAGGTGTAAATGTGGATGATGTTGGTGTGATTCAGCCGGGCGCAGGCGCGAGCTTCGCGATAAAAACTTTCCATCGCCAGCGGATCACTCAGCAACTCTTTCTTCACCAGCTTCACCGCGACCATGCGTTCGAGCACCGTGTCAAACGCGCGATAGACGGTGCCGTTGCCGCCGGAGGCGATGACGCTGCGCAATTCAAATTGCCGCAGCGGCATGGGCATCATGAGCGGCTTGCCGCACTTGGTGCAGGGCGTGGTGGCCAGCGGCGGGAGGTCGCCCGAAATGAAAACTTTCGTGTCGCACCATCCGCAGGTGACCATCTTCAGCGATTTCTTGTCGCTCATTGCTGGGGCAACTTACCACCTCCGGGCCGGGCGACAAGTTTTGAACGTGTCCATCTCCCGGACCTTCCAGCTGAATGCTGTAACCAATTTTGCCGGCGTCCGTCTTTCCAACCAGATCGGGCCCGGCCCAGCCTGGCTCACAACCAAAACGAAAGAGAGCACCGAAGATTATGAAAGCACCCAGCATCAGTTTGATCGCCGCGCTGATCGCGGCCGGATTGGTCGCCTACAGCCCGGCGGTCCGCGCGCAAGATGACGCCAAGGCCAAGGAATCCAAGCCGGCAGCCAAGCGCGAAGCGAGGCCCGGTCGGCCAGGCGGCCCAGGCGGCCCGGAAGCCGCCAAGGAGCGCGTCAACAAGATGGCCGAGGAACTCAAGCTCACTGACGAGCAGAAACCAAAGGTCGCAGCGGCCATGAAAGATCAATTGGAGAAAAGGCGTGCCATCGCTCAGGACGCCAGTCTCAGTCAGGAGCAGAAGCGCGAAAAAGGCAAACCCCTGCATGATGAGTTGAGCAAGAAGATGTTATTGAGAGCATAGGAATAGAAAAAACCCACGAGAAAATAAAGCAGGCAAGCATTGTATTGTATTTGTTTGATGCCTTAGAAACCACGGCAGCAGACCTAGAAGAAGAAATTGCCAAACTCAGTTTAGAAGGCAGTGTATTGGTTCCTATTGCCAACAAAATAGATTTAGCAGCAGGTCAAAATTTGGCAGAAAAGTTTTCGGGTCGAACCGATATTTTGTATTTATCCAGCAAAGAGCAAAGTGGCTTGCAGGAATTGCACCATAGGTTAAGGGAAATAGTTTTAAAAGACCAAGGAGCCAACGATGTAATCATTAGCAACGTTCGCCATTACCAATCCTTGATGCACGCCGCAGAATCGCTGCAAAACGTTTTAAACAGCATGGAAATTGGCCGCAGCGGCGAACTCCTTGCTTTTGACATCCGCAAATCCATTCACCACCTCGCCGAAATCATAGGAGAAGTTTCAACAGACGACTTGCTAGAGAATATTTTTAGTAAGTTTTGTATCGGGAAGTAAACTCTACTTATCAATTTTGATTCCATATAAAGAATAACTACTGAGATTTCTAATTAGTACAATAATGGCATAGTAAAAAATATTATAACGTGTCATAAAAAGGATAAATAATGTTATATTTGCGCTTTATAAGACACATTATATGAAAACAGCGCCGGCAATATTACCTAAAAACCTCAAGATTTTAAATGTATTAGGAGAGCAAATTCAACTTGCGCGACTGCGCAGAAAGTTTAGTGCAGAGCAAGTTGCAGAACGAGCAGGCATAAGCAGAAAAACAGTTTACAATATCGAACAGGGAATTCCTACTGTTGCTATTGGAAGCTACTTGCAAGTGTTATTTGTGCTCGGCTTGGAGAAAGACCTTTCTATGGTAGCAGCAACTGACCCATTGGGCAGAAAATTGCAGGATGCCGGAATTACAACAGCAAAGCGTGCCCCTAAAAAATCGAATAAACTATGAAGAAGAACGAAACTATCATATGGGTTTATGCCGATTGGGAACCTATGGAAGCACCTCAATTAATGGGAATGCTCAATGCACAACGTTTAAGGGGCAAGGAGATTTTTTCATTTGAATATCATGAGGCTTGGCTAAGTGCCAAGCAACCTATCTTGTATTTAGACCCTAATCTCGGACTTTACAAGGGGAAACAATATTTGCCTGAAGGAAAAAATAATTTTGGGGTGTTCCTGGATTCTGCGCCTGACCGTTGGGGAAGATTATTAATGCGGAGAAGAGAAGCTTGGCAAGCTAAGTTGGAAAGCCGTGAAGAAAAAACACTTTTTGAAAGCGATTATTTATTAGGCGTTTTTGACGGTCATCGAATGGGAGGACTACGATTTAAGTTGGAACAGGAGGGCGAATTTATGAACAACCAAAAGAAAATGTCAACGCCTCCATGGACATCGCTTCGAGAATTGGAATATGCGAGTTTGCAATTAGAAAAAGATGATGCCATTAAAGACCCGGAATATACTAAGTGGTTGAATATGCTTATTGACCCGGGTTCTTCATTGGGCGGCGCAAGACCTAAAGCCAGTGTAATGGATGAAAAGGGCAATCTTTGGATTGCAAAATTTCCAAGTGCTAAAGATGATAAAAACACCGGAGCTTGGGAAATGGTATTGCATCAATTGGCTAAAGCTTGTGGTATACTTGTACCTGATGCAAGACTACTTCAATTTTCCGGAAATCACCATACATTC
>CAITJF010000220.1 GCA_903892645.1 uncultured Nitrosomonadales bacterium
AGGTGTGTGTAGTTCATTTGTGTAATTTCGACTTGCCGGTCAAAAGGCATGGATGCTATCGCACCTCGCCCACCTGACCTGCGTTACTCAAAATTGCACTTCATCCTAAAATTCGCCAACTGTCATAGACATCCTCATGGGAAGTTTCACAAAAATCGAAAAACCCAAGAATCAAGCGATGCAAGAAAACACTAACAGCTTTCAAAAAGAATTTGCTCCAGCCCCAGCCAACACTGCATCTGGAAACCCGACCTCGGTTTCTCAACAAGCAGTTGCACCTGTTCCAGCTATCACGGCATCTAGGACACCATCTCCAGAGACCACGTCTCAGAAATTGCGAGACCTGCAATCTCTTAAGACAGATGGCGTAATTACCGAAGACGAGTTTCAAACGAAGAAGCAGCAGTTACTTGAGAAGCTATAAGGCTGATAACTTCATACTGGCCATCATCATGCTGATGGATTTTCGGGCGGCTCGTAAGATGGGTGCCGCAAACACGCAATTTTAATCAGGGGTTTCAATGCAATTTGCTAAATTGTTTTTTTCTGTTTTGATTGCTGCTGTTATTACCGGTTGTGCGCACCCACTTGTGATTAGCCCAGATATTTCCAAGATTGAGCGTGATAGTAGCGCGCCGGCAATTCCAAAAAATGTTGGTTACTACATTTTGGATGACCGCGAAAAGGAGGTTACAACGGCTGGCGGTGGTGGGGACAAGGTCAGATACAAACCCTACAAAGATATTGAAACAGGGTTTTACAAAATGCTAAGCAATGTGTTTAAAAGTGTCTCCGTACTCAAGTCCGACAAGGACATAGAAATCAGCAAGAATGAAATTAACTACATCATTTCTTTGGATGTCTCGACCAACTCATCTTCGCCCAGCATGTTTACTTGGCCACCAACGATGTTCGGTGTAAATTTGAACTGCAACATTAAGAACGAGGCTGGAAAAAATATAACCAGCCTTCTCGCTGTTGGTGAAGGACATGCTGAGTTTGACGAATTTAAATCCGACCATTCACTTGCAGGTAAACGCGCTTCACAGGATGCATTGATGAAAATGCAGCGTTCATTGCTGAATGCACCGGAGTTGACAGGAGGCTACTCAAAAATCGAAACCCCCATGAATCAAGCTAACCAGCAAAACAATACTCAGCCTGCTCCAACTAATACCACTTCTCAACAAGCACCTGCTCCAGCTAACACTGCATCTGATACGCCACCATCAAATACATTACCTGCCCAGAGTATAAGTGCTGCTGATAAATTAAGGGATTTGAAAGCACTTTATAAGGATGGTGTTATTGATAAAAAGGATTTTGAGACCAAGAAGCAAGAGATTTTAAAATCTATGTAACTCTGTTAATTTCTATGTTGACACATAAAACCAGAATCCTAATTTTAGGATTTGCTGTTGTTATTTCGGGCTGTACAACGAATACCATAACAGGCAGATCGCAACTTATACTGGTCTCTGAGCAGTCGGCTATTGCTCAATCTGAGAGCGCTTATAGCTCGTTAATCGGGGGACTGTCAAAATCAGGAAAGTTAAATAAGGACGAGAAGCTCAATAGCCGCATCACAGAGATCACGAATCGCCTAATTACTCAGGCGATAAAATATAGACCAGAGACAAAAAACTGGAAATGGAGTGTCCAAATTATTGATGATCCTAATACAGTCAATGCTTTTTGTATGGCTGGAGGGAAAATGGCTATCTATACCGGATTAATCGACAAGGTTAAAACAACGGATGACGAGATTGCCCAAATAATGGGACATGAGATTTCACATGCATTGGCAAAACACCAAACAGAAAAAATGTCTATGAAACTTGCGACTGGGTTAGCTGTTGTTGCCTTAACCTCGACAGCAGACCCGCAAAACAGACAGACTACACATGATGCATCATCTTTAGCCGCTTTAACTCTGATTACTCTGCCAAACAGCCGTGAAGCTGAAAGCGAAGCTGATAGGATAGGTATAGAACTGGCTGCTAAATCTGGTTACGATCCACACGCCGCAGTAACGCTATGGGAAAAAATGATGACGGCTACTGGGCAAAGATCCAGATTTGATTTTCTTTCAACTCATCCGGCATCACCCAAACGGATAGAAGAACTTGCTGCGCTTGAAGGCAAAATGCGACCCATCTATGTAGCCGCGAAATTAAGTTCTAATTCCCCATTCGAAAAATTGATTACTGTCACATCAAATTCGTCAAGCATTGCTACTTCTACCAACCTGACCTTGCCCGCGAAAAACGTATTTCTTAACTGGGGTTAAAATTCAAGTTAAGGAGACGTAATAATGATGAAAGAAAAAGGCAAGAGAGCGGCATACACACTGGAGTACAAACTGGAAGCTGTGCGATTGGTTCAAGGCGGCCAAGCCTGTGCGGTGACGGCAAGAGTGCTGGGTATCCCCAAGCAGACGCTTGAGAACTGGATAAGGCTGGCGGCGAAAGGCAAACTGACCGGTGCGGGTGCCAAGCCGGTGAGCGCTGAACAGATGGAGCTGGCGCGACTGAGAGCCGAGCTTGCACGGGTCAAGATGGAGCGCGACATCTTAAAAAAAGCGACGGCGTACTTTGCGCGGGAACTCGTGTGAAGTACGCCTGGATTGAGCGCCATAAAAGACGGTGGCCGATTACCCTGCAATGTGAAGTACTGAACGTCAGCGTGAGCGGGTACTGTGAACACCAACATTGCCAGGCATCTGGCAAGCGCATTAGTGATGATGCGCTGCTGGTTCATATCAAGACCGCGCATGCTGGCAGCAAGGGCGAATACGGCTGGCCGCGAATCTGGCAAGAGTTGCGTGCGGATGGCGTGCGTGTAGGAAAAGAACGGGTTCGGAAGCTCATGAAGCTGCATGGCATCAAGGCTCGCGGAAAACGTAAATTTGTTGTTACCACCGACAGCAAACACAACTTGCCGGTAGCGCCGAACTTGCTGGATCGCAACTTCCAGCCTGACGCCCCCAACTGCGTGTGGACGAGCGACATCACGTATATCCAGACCGATGGGTTGGTTATATCTGGCGGTGGTTCTTGACCTGTACAGCCGTCAGGTAGTCGGGTGGAGCATGCAAGCCCACATGCAGACCAGTTTGGTGGCAGATGCGCTGCGAATGGCATGGTTCAGGAGGAGGCCAGAGCCGGGACTGATACTCCATTCGGATCGTGGCAGCCAGTATTGCAGCCATGCATTCCAGAAAACGCTGGTTGAATACGGCATGCAAAGCTCGATGAGCCGCAAAGGAAATTGCTGGGACAATGCGCCAACGGAAAGCCTGTGGGGATCGTTGAAGGTGGGCAGGTTGTACGGCATGCGCTTCGAAACCCGGCGTCAGGCGATGGATGAAGTGATTGACTGGCTGACGTACTACAACCACAGAAGGCGTCACTCGACGCTGGGCTATATCAGCCCGATGCAGCACGAGAAAAACTGGTTTGTGGCACAGTTGAAGGATGCCGCATAATGAGCGTGTTAAGAGATACGGAATTCAGGGGCAAGGCCAACCAGACAAATCTAACGGTATCAAAGCAGGATATTTTTGGTAATAATTTTGCTCCTTCGAGCGACCCTTCCTCCGTAAGTAAACAAAGTTCAATAAAGCAGAATTATTCTGTTACGGAAAGGTTGCGTGAGCTAAATAGTCTCAGGAAAGATGGTGTAGTTACCGAAATGGATTTCCAGAAAAAGAAGAAAGAATTGCTCAAAGAGTTCTAGACATACCGGCTGTGGAATTTGAAGAGTTGTTAAAACAGGGTTATTTGTAGAGTCTCGAACTTCTGCTATGGAGAAAATCCATATTCCGTTATGTCGAAACCGGAAATTCGCTAAGCTCCGCTTTCGGATGACCTGAATAAACTACTACACTTTATCCCATGCCCGAACTCCCCGAAGTCGAAACCACCCTGCGCGGCCTTGCGCCGCATCTGACCGGGCAACGCATCGCCGATGTCGTGATTCGCCACCCGCAGCTGCGCTGGCCCATTCCAAAAAATCTGCCCAAACTATTGCGCGGCCAGACCATCCTCTCACTTGAGCGTCGTGCCAAATACCTGCTCATCGAATGCGGCAACGGCACGCTGATTCTGCATCTTGGCATGTCCGGCAGCCTGCGCATCCTGCCAGTTGGATCTGCCCTGGCACCCGCAAGGGGTACGCCGGTGGGGACCCCGCTGCTTTGCAGCGACCCTCCCGCAGGAAAACACGACCATTTCGACCTGTTGTTGGCAAACGGCCTGTTGATGCGGCTGCGCGACCCGCGCCGCTTTGGTGCAGTGCTATGGCACGAAGGCGATCCCGCGCAGCACCCGTTGCTGGCGCATCTCGGCGTGGAACCGCTGGAAAAGGAATTCGACGCAGCCTATCTGCACCGCGCCACGCGTAAACGCAGCACAGCAATCAAGCTGGTTATCATGGATAGCCATGTGGTGGTTGGCGTGGGCAACATCTACGCCAACGAAGCGTTATTCCGCGCCGGCATCCGCCCGCAACTGGCGGCAAACAAGCTAAGCCTTGCACGTTGCGCGCGGCTGGTGCAAACCATACGGGAGACGTTGACGGAGGCTATCGCACTAGGCGGCAGCAGCCTGCGCGACTACGTGGGCAGCAATGGCAACCCCGGTTATTTCCAGCAACACTACTGGGTGTATGGCCGTACGGGCGAGCCATGCCGCGCCTGTGGCACACCCATCAAACAAATTCGGCAAGGGCAACGGTCGAGCTTTTATTGCCCATGCTGCCAGTGATCCTGCACGACGTGCAGGCCAAGCTCCGCTTTACTTCGCCGCCATCAGGCGTTCATACTTGGCCATCAACTGGTCATGGCTTTCCACATGGGCGGGGTCTTTAGGAATGCAATCCACCGGGCACACTTCCACACATTGCGGGGTGTCGTAGTGGCCAACACACTCGGTGCATTTGTCAGGGTCGATGATGTAAATTTCATCACCTTGTGTAATGGCGTCGTTCGGGCATTCCGGCTCGCACACGTCGCAGTTGATACATTCGTCGGTAATTATCAGTGCCATGCTTTTCTCCTGGTTAAATCAATTTAATTTTTTTGCTGCAACCTTGCCGCCACTAGGGGTGAAACGAACTTGCTGACATCGCCGCCGAAGCGTGCCACCTCGCGCACCATGGTGGCCGAGATGAATGTATATTGTTCTGCCGGGGTCAGAAATAGCGTTTCCATTTCGGGATACAGATTGCGGTTCATCCCTGCCAATTGGAACTCATATTCAAAATCCGACACCGCACGCAAGCCGCGCAATACCACGCGTGCGTTCTGCGCGCGTACATAATCCATCAGCAGGCCGGAAAATCCTTCCACGCGCACGTTGGGGAAATTCGCAAAAATTTTGCGCGCCATGTCCACGCGCTCCTCTATGGTAAACAGCGTGCCGCTACGGCTTTCCGCCACTGCCACCACGACTTCGCCAAACAGCCCTGCAGCACGGCGCACCACGTCCTCATGCCCGCGCGTAATGGGGTCGAAGGTGCCGGGATAAACGACTCTAATCATTTTTTAAATCTTGTACCCGTTGCAACAGTTGATAATACACCTTGCCCGCTCTTGCGCGCTTCACTACTTCCCACGCCGCATCCGGATCAAATGCTTCGCCGGATTCAACATATACCAGTCCATCATCAGCCAGCTTATCCACCAGTAACGGCAGCACTTTTGGCAAATAGCCGCTTTGGAACGGCGGATCGAGAAAGATTACGTCATAGCGCCCGCCTTCCTGCCGCCGTACAAATCCCAATCCGTCTTCGCAGCGCAGTATTATATTGGAACAGGCCAACTTCCTGCAATTTTCCTGCAAGGCGCGAAATGCCGCACGGTTGTTTTCCACCATCACCACTTCGGACGCCCCGCGCGAGGCCGCCTCGAACCCCAATGCTCCGCTACCGGCAAATAAATCCAGACAGCGCCTGCTGGTGAGGTCTTGTCCCAGCCAGTTAAACAGGGTCTCGCGCGCACGATCAGGTGTGGGCCGCAAACCTTCCGTATCGGGAAATTCGATCCAGCGATGGCGGTATAACCCGCCGATAATTCTTACCCGGTTTATTGCCCGTGCTCCGTTTTGTCGCCTGGTTCCTTGCCATCCGGGGGTGTCAATTCCGCCCCACCGGAAGGGGGTTGCGGATTGCCTACCTTTGGTGCACCGACAATTACGGTCGCCATCGCATCCGGGTTTATGCGCCGCCTGAAGGCATCGTGAATTTGCGCAACCGAGACCTTGTCAACCTTGCCGGTAAAGTCATCGAGGTAAGTCAGAGGCAATCCATAAAACCCGATGACGCTGAGATATTCCAGTATCTTCTTGTTGCTATCTATGCGCAGGGGGAAACCGCCGATGATGTTCTGCTTGGCGGCCTGCAGTTCCTTTGCGGTCGGCCCCTTGGCGATAAACTCACGCAACGTGGCGCGCACAAGTTGCAACGCCTCATCGGCCTGCTCCTTCTTGGTTTGCAGCCCGATCTGAAAAACACCCGGCTGCCGCGTCGGTACAAAATAGCTATAAATGTTATAGGCCATGCCGCGCTTTTCGCGAACCTCAAGCATCAGGCGCGACACAAAGCCGCCACCGCCTAAAATGTAGTTGCCCACGTAGAGCGGGAAATAATCCGGGTCGTTGCGCGCCATGCCGGGCACGCCGATCAGGATATGGCTCTGCGTGGCCGGGTGTGCAATACGCTGCTCGCTGGCATTAATCTGCATTGTCACCAATGGGATGCTTCCCGCATCGCCACTCTGCGGCAATTGCCCGGTGAGCTGCTGCGCAATGGCTTCGGCTTCGGCGCGCGTCACATCGCCCATGATGGAAATCACAGCGGCCTGGGCAAAATAATGGACGCGATAGAATGCCTCAATGTCGGCACGCTGAATTTTTCCCACACTGGCCACTTCTGACGACAAACCGTAAGGGTGGGTACCGAATACAGCCTTGCCGAAGGCTTTGCCCGCAATGCTTTCCGGCTTGGTCTCGGCTTCCTTCAGGCCCGCAATCAAGCGCGTTTTTTCGCGCGCCAGCACATTTTCTGGAAACAGCGGGCGTTGCAGCACACGCGCCAGGATATTCAGCGCCTGGTCGCGTTCCACCGCACTGCTCAAGGTGCGCAACGACATCCCGGAACGGTCTGCATCGAAACGCCCGCCCATCTGTGCCCCAATGTCGGCCAAGTTGCGTGCAATCTCGTCCTCGCTCAGGCCTTCCGCACCGAGATCAAGCAAGCCATGCGTTAACCCGGCAAGGCCGGCTTTCTCCGCCGTGTCGAAGCTGCTGCCTGCGGCAAAATCCGCCGCCACATCCAGTATCGGCAGGTCATGGTCTTCCACAAAATACACCCGTGCGCCGCTTGGCGCCTGCCAGTGCTGGATCTTCGGGGTGGCAAACGCGGTACCGGAAAAAAACAGGGCGCCGGAAAAAACCAATACAGCGGCGGCAATTTTAGTGTGCATGTGACGCTCCTCCCCTCACGTGCTTGTGTTCACCCGAAAGCGGTTGCGGATCAAGCACAGCGACAGTCAGGTTGTCGTCCTTGATAAATTCGCGCGCCACTTCCTGCACCTGCTGCGCCGTCACCGCCTGCAGTTTCTGCAGCATCAGCGGGATGGCCTTGTAGCTCAGCCCGATACTTTCCAGTTGCCCGATCTGCATCGCCTGGTAGAACACCGAATCGCGCTTGTACACTTCGCTGGCGGTCACCTGCGCCTTGACACGTTTCAATTCGTCTTCGCTTACACCGTCCTGCACCAGCTGTGCAAGCTGTGCGCGCAAGCCTGCTTCCAGTTCGGCCACGCTCTTGCCTTCACTGGGGGTGCCTTCCAGCATGAACATGCCCGGCCCGCGCGAGGTGGAGTCGTAGCCCGCACCGACGCTGCTGGCGAGCTGCTGCTCGCGCACCAGCGCCTTGTTCAGGCGCGCCGACTCGTTGCCGTCAAGCACCCCGGCCAGCACTTCCAGTGCATAAGGCTGCCAATCCTGTGCCGGGTCGCGCAGTACCGGCGCATGATAGGCCATCACCAGACGCGGCAATTGCGCCGGCGCCTTGACCACGATGCGTTTCACCCCAAGCTGCGGCGGTTCGCTGAAATTCTTGCGCGCGGGCAATTTGCGCGCCGGGATATCGCCGTAATAGCGTTGCGCCAGCGCGAATACTTCGCTTGCCTTGACGTCGCCCGCCACCACCAGCGTCGCATTGTTTGGCGCGTACCAGAGTCCATACCATGCCCTCGCATCGCCTGCGCTGAGGGTCAGCAAATCGTTCATCCAGCCGATCACCGGATGCTGATAGGGGTGTTCCTGATAGGCCGCCGCCATTAGCTTTTCGGACAACAGCGCTTGCGGTTCATCGTCGGTGCGCATGCGCCGCTCTTCCATTACCACTTTAATCTCCTTGCCGAACTCGGCATCGGATAGCGACAGATTGTGCATGCGGTCGGATTCGAGCTGCATGGCAAGCGGCAATCTGGACTTGTGCAATTGCTGGAAATAAGCGGTGTAATCGTAACTGGTGAAGGCGTTCTCGCGCCCGCCAGCTGCGGCGATACGCTTGGAAAACTCTCCCACCGGCACGCTCTTGGTGCCCTTGAACATCATGTGCTCCAGCACATGTGCGATGCCGGTAGTACCGGTGCGTTCGTCCATGCTGCCCGCACGGTACCAAACCTGTTGTACCACCACCGGGGCACGGTGATCTTCCTTGACGATCACCTTGAGGCCGTTGTGCAGAGTCTGCTCGAACACCTCCGCATGGGCCGCAACAGCAAAAAACAGAACCGGAAATACCAGATACTTCAATAATCTTGCGCGCATTTTTATAGCCCAAACCAACTCAATCAGCATAGAATAACAACGGCGGCAAAAGCCGCCGCGCAGGCGCGTATTATGCGCTATTTTGTTGTCTTCCGACTAGCCCACACCATGTTTGGTTTCCTGAAAAAATCCACTTCTGACAACACGCCGGAGAAAAACGGTTGGCTCAACCGGCTGAAGAGCGGACTATCGCGCACCGGCAGCCAATTAACCAACCTGTTCAGTCGTGGTGGCAAGATAGATGATGATCTCTATGAAGAACTGGAAACCATCCTGATCACCGCCGATGTCGGCATGGATGCCACGCGCTTTTTACTGGCCGAGTTGCGCCACCGGGTCAAGGAACAACGCCTCACTGAAGCTGTCCAGCTCAAGGAAGCGCTGGCGCACTGCCTGCTCAAGCTGCTCACACCGCTGGCGCAAATGCTGGATACTGGGGCGCATCAGCCTTTCGTCATCATGCTGTGCGGCGTTAATGGCGCAGGCAAAACCACCTCCATCGGCAAGCTGGCGAAATATTTCCAGGGGCAAGGCAAGTCGGTGCTGCTGGCAGCAGGCGACACCTTCCGCGCCGCCGCGCGCGAACAGTTGATGGAATGGGGCGCACGCAACAATGTCACCGTCATCGCCCAGCAGAGCGGCGACCCTGCCGCCGTAATTTACGATGCGGTGCAAGCGGCCATGGCACGCAAAATTGATGTGGTACTGGCGGATACCGCCGGACGCTTGTCCACCCAGGCGCACCTGATGGAAGAAATCAAAAAAGTTAAGCGCGTCATCGCCAAGGCATTACCGGATGCGCCGCATGAAGTGCTGCTGGTGCTGGATGCCAACACCGGGCAGAACGCGCTGAGCCAGGTCAAGGCATTCGACGAGGCGCTGGGTGTCACCGGCCTTATCCTGACCAAGCTGGACGGCACCGCCAAGGGCGGTGTGATTGCCGCCATCGCCAAGGCACATCCCATTCCGGTGCGCTTCATCGGCGTGGGCGAAGGGCTGGATGATTTGCGCCCGTTCGTGGCGGAAGATTTCGTCACGGCATTGATGGGGTTGGACGAATGATCCGCTTCAATCAAGTGTACAAGCGCTACCCCGGCGGCTACGAGGCACTGAAAAACGTCAGCTTCGAAATCGCCGAAGGCGAAATGATCTTCCTCACCGGACATTCCGGCGCGGGCAAAAGTACCCTGCTCAATCTCATCGCCGCCATTGAGCGACCCAGTACCGGCAGCGTGGTGATCAAGGGGCAAAACGTCGGCTCGCTCAAGGGCGGAGCACTGCCCTATCTGCGCCGCAACCTCGGCTTGATTTTTCAGGATCACAAATTGTTGTTCGACCGCAGCGTATTCGACAACGTAATGCTGCCGCTGCAAATCTGCGGCTTCGACCACCGCGAAAGCGACAAGCGGGTGCGCGCCGCACTCGACAAGGTGGGCCTGTTGCAACGCGAAAAAGCCAACCCCATCGCGCTGTCCGGCGGGGAACAACAACGCCTGTGCATCGCGCGCGCCATCGTCAACCGCCCCTCCATTCTGCTGGCGGATGAACCGACCGGCAACCTCGATATGGACTATGCCGCCGACATTATGGGTATCTTCAAATCGTTCCATCAGGTCGGCGTCACCCTGCTGATTGCCAGCCACGACGCAGGCATCCTGCGCCAGTTCGGGGCGCGCACATTGGCGCTGAAGCAAGGGGAATTGCAGCCATGAAAAACTGGCTGGTACAACATGTCAGAGTGCTGCTGTCCACCCTGCGCCGCCTCCGCGCCACACCGGTATCCAGCTTGCTGAATATCCTGGTCATCGGCATCGCGCTCAGTCTGCCGGCAGGCATGTATGTGCTGTTACAGAATGTACAGAGCCTGGCCGAACAAGTGGCCGGAGCACCGCAGATCAGCGTATTCCTGAGCATGGACGCCAGCCACGACGACATCGCCCGCATCGGCAGGCAATTGAAACAGCACGAGGCAGTCGGACAGGTCGAATTCGTGCCGCGTGAACAGGCGCTGGAGCAGATCAAACGCACCACCGGACTGACGGACGTAATCGGCGGGCTGACGCAAAATCCGCTGCCGGATGCCTATGTTGTTTATCCAAAAAAATTGGGTTCACAGGCGCTGGAAACCCTGCGTGATGAATTGCAAAAATGGCCCAAACTGGAACATGTGCAACTGGATTCGGCCTGGGCGCGCAAGCTGGAAGCGCTGCTCAAGTTCGGCCGGCTGGCGGCGCTGATTCTCGCCGTGCTGCTCAGCTTCGCGCTGGTGGCCGTCACGTTCAACACCATCCGCCTGCAAATCCTCACCCAGCGCGATGAGATCGAGGTGTCCAAGCTGATCGGCGCCACCAATGCCTTCATCCGCCGCCCATTTCTGTATTTCGGCCTATTGCAAGGCCTGCTGGGCGGCGTGGCGGCGTGGCTCATCATCGTGATCAGCCTGCTCCTGCTCAACGGCAGCCTCGCCGGACTGGTGCAACTGTATGCCAGCAGCTTTACCCTGCGCCCCCCCTCCGCAGGCAACACCCTTACCCTGCTGGGTTTCTCCGCCTACCTCGGCTGGCTGGGTGCTTGGCTATCGGTGGCGCAGCACCTGTGGCAGACTGAACCTGGGTAAGAGGCTCCTTGCAAAACTCCCTAACCAACCTGAGCTATTCCGGGCATTTTTAATCAGGTTCGTTAACCCCGGATGACAGCTAAAATTTATCATCGTCTTGAGAATTTTCTCCCTATCTAGCACTCCAACCATAAGAGTGCTAATATTTCCCACGAGGAGATTGCAACCATGAATAATATTTTGGCATTACCCGTACCCTCGGCAGTGGGTAGTTTGGAAAGCTATATCCAGACGGTAAACCGTTTCCCCATGCTGACGCATGAGGAAGAGTTGGGGCTGGCAACCCGTTTCCGTCAAGACAACGATTTGGAAGCGGCGCGCCAACTCATCGTATCGCATCTGCGTTTGGTGGTCAGTATAGCGCGCGGCTATGCCGGCTACGGCCTGCCGCAGGCAGACTTGATACAAGAGGGCAATATCGGGCTGATGAAGGCAGTCAAGCGCTACGATCCGGAACGCGGCGTGCGCTTGGTGTCGTTTGCGCTGCACTGGATACGCGCTGAAATTCACGAATACGTCCTGCGCAACTGGCGCTTGGTCAAGATTGCCACCACCAAGGCACAGCGCAAGCTGTTCTTCAACCTGCGCAGTATGAAACAGGGATCGGCATCGCTCAAACCACAGGAAGTGCAAGCCATAGCGCGCGAACTGAAGGTCAACGCCAGTGACGTGGTGGAAATGGAAGCCCGTTTCAACGGTCACGAGGTGGCACTGGAACCGGGGGCAAACGACGAGGACGACAGCTATGCGCCTATCGCCTACCTGGCCGCTACTGCGGAAGACGAGCCTTCCCGCCTGCTGGAACAAAAACAGCTGGAAACGCTGAACAGCGCAGGCTTGGCACGTGCACTGGCAGACTTGGATGAGCGCAGCCGCCGCATCATCGAGGCGCGCTGGCTGCGTGAAGATGCCACCGCAACGCTGCATGAACTGGCAGACGAGTTCGGCGTATCAGCCGAACGCATACGCCAGATTGAGCAAAAGGCCATGGCAAAAATGCAGACCGCGCTAGTGTCTGCCAGCTAACACCTGAGCAGTAAAAACAAAAAGCCGCAGGAAAATTTCCTGCGGCTTTTTGTTTATTTCACCACCCGAAGGCGCGGCTTCGCAGGCGGCGGCTTACCGCCCCCGCCATCATCAGCAGGCGGTGTCGGCGCAGACTCCTGTCCCTGGAACACCAGTCCCTGCCCAGTTTCCTTGGCGAAGATACCGATCACCGCAGCCATCGGTACAATGACCGCATGCGGTACGCCGCCGAATCTTCCGCCACAGGTAATTTCGTCGTTGCCCAAGTGCAGGTTTTTCACCGCATCCGCGCTCAGATTGAGCACAATCTCGCCATCCTTGATGTAAGCCACCGGTACTCGCGTTGCCTCATCCACCCGCACCGCCAAATAGGGGGTCAGGCCACTATCGGCACACCATTCATAAATCGCGCGTATCAGATAGGGCTTGGTGGACAAATCGCTCACTTACGCATCGCTTTTTCCGCAGGTGTCATCGCTTCGATATAGGCCGGGCGCGAAAATAGCCGCTCGGCATATTTCATCAGTGGCGCAGCATCCTTGTCGAGCTGGATACCATAATAATCCAGCCGCCACAGAAGCGGCACGATTGCCACATCGAGCATGGAAAACTCATCACCCAGCATGTATTTCTGCTTGGCAAATACTGGGGCAATCTGCGTCAAGTTGTCGCGCACTGCATGACGCGCCTTGTCAGCAATTTTTTGCACCCCACGCTCGATGGCATCAATATGGCAAAACAATTCATTCTCGAAGCGGTGCAGGAACAGCCGCGCGCGCGCGCGCATCACCGGATCGGCCGGCATCAACTGTGGATGCGGGAAACGCTCATCGATATATTCGTTGATGATGTTGGCCTCATACAGCACCAAGTCGCGCTCCACCAGCACCGGGACCTTGTTGTATGGGTTCACTACCGCAAGATCTTCCGGCTTGTTGAACATGTCCACATCAATAACCTGAAAATCCATGCCCTTTTCAAACAGCACGATGCGGCAACGTTGGCTGAACGGGTCTGTTGTTCCCGAGTAAAGCGTCATCATAGCGCGGCTCACTCCTTGATCAGGTGGTTGCGACGCATCGCCCCACACACCAGTATAAATCCAGCCTCCACCACACTAACCAGGATGGTGGCTGGCGCCAGCGTCGTGCCCGCACCGTAATTGTCATTAAAAACCATTACATATCTCCCTATGTTATTTTTTACAGTACAAACCACATCATCAGGAATAGGCGAGACAATAAAAAACGGATGATGTCCAGTTTGAAAAATAAAGTCAACTCCAAGTATCTAAAACTCAGAGCAAGGCCTTAATAAGCCTGTGTTGGAACAAATACCAGATTTCTTGTCTAATATTAGATAGTGCATATCCACAACGGGATTTCGCGAACACTTGTTGACTTGGAATGAGCGCCTGCTTTAGAGTGGTAACCGTTATTCAATCATATGGAGATATCAATGGGCATTCGTTATCTGGTTATATTGGCAGCAGGTTTGTTTCTTGCAGGTAACGCGTTTGCCGAGAGCGGTGAGGTGCTGGCGAAGAACAACAATTGCCTGACATGTCACGCGATTGACAAAAAGGCGCTTGGCCCGTCTTTCAAGGATGTCGCCGCAAAATACAAGGATGACAAGGGCGCGCAAGCCGCGCTGGAAAAGAAAGTACGTAGCGGCGGTTCGGGCGTATGGGGCAAAATGCCCATGCCGGCCACCGCCATGTCGGTAAGCGACGGCGACATCAAAGGTATTGTGCATTGGGTGCTGTCGCTTAAATAAGCATATGCTTCCAGCACAAACAAAGAAGGCCAGCTTTACGCTGGCCTTGTCATTTTACGGAGTGCCTTAAACCTCAACGTTCACCTTGTTCCCCATTGCCATGTGAATGTTTTTTCGCATCATGGTCGTGGTGTTTCTTTTCCATTGCGGCATCCATTTCCTCGCGCGTCACCTTGCCATCCTTGTTGGCATCCACCTCGTCGAAGTGTTCGGACAGCATAGGCATCTTTTTGGCTTCTTCACGGGTCAGCGCGCCATCATGGTTGGCGTCCGCCTCGTCAAAGCGCTTGCCCTTGCCTTCTTCCATCATTTTCTTGTGCCCGGCTTCCATCTCTTCATAAGTTATTTTTCCATCGCCGTTGGCATCCATCTCCTTGAAACGCTTGGCATGGAAGGTATTAAACTCGGCCTCGGAGACCGTGCCATCACCATTGGTGTCCATCTCTTTGAACATTTTTTCTTTCATATCCCCGTGCATCTGTCCGGACATCTGATCCCCATGCGCCTGCTCATGCATCTTTCCGGAGTGTTCCCTGGAATCCGCGTGCGCCAACGAAGTACCCAATGCAAAACAAAAAATGATAGCAAGGCAATTAACGGTCTTTTTCATGAATGGCTCCTTTATCGAAACTTGTAATGGTGGGTGAGCAGCGCAAGCCCATCATACTTGATTACAACAAGGCTGGCTGGCTCCCAGTGTAGTTCAAGTCAGTACCTAGTATAATCGCGCCACTTTTTTCGCCGTACCATCAATGAATATTTTCTACGAAGAAGACGGCGCTTTCAAGGTTGGGGCCATCCTCACCGACAACACCACCTCATTGCAGGTGGAAAGCACGCACGGCAAACGCAGCAAAATCAAGGGAGCGAATGTGCTGCTGCGCTTTGCCCAACCTGGGCTGGCAGAATTCATGGCGCAGGCGGAAGATATCTCGTCGGGCATGGACACGGAGTTCCTGTGGGAATGCAGCCCACAAGACGAGTTTGGTTTTGATGCGCTGGCCAGCGAGTATTTCGGCCATGCGCCCAACCCCATCGAGGCGGCGGGCACCCTGCTTCGACTGCATTCCTCGCCGATGCACTTCTACAAAAAGGGCAAGGGGCGCTACAAGGCCGCGCCGCCGGATGCGCTCAAGTCGGCGCTGGCCAGTGCCGAAAAGAAACGCCTGCAGGCCGCCTTGCAGGCGCGCTACATCGAAGAACTGGCCGGATTCACGCTGCCGCCGGAATTCACCGGCAAGCTGCCGCAACTGCTCTACAAACCCGACCGCAATACCCCAGAAGTGAAGGCGCTGGAAGCAGCCTGTGCCGCCACGCAATTATCTGCCGCGCACCTGTTGCAGCGTTGCGGCGCACTGCCTTCCACACAGGATTACCATTTGCAGCGTTTTCTGTTTGAACACTTCCCGCATGGCACCGGCTTCCCGGAAGTCATCGTGGACCCACATCCTGAATTGCCGCTGGCCGAAGATACCGCCTTCAGTATCGACGATGCGACCACCACGGAAATTGACGATGCGTTTTCAGTAAGACAACTCGCCAACGGCAACTGGCGCATCGGCATACACATCGCCGCACCCGCGCTGACCATCCCCTCAGGCTCACTGATTGACATCATTGCCGCACAGCGTCTGTCCACGGTGTATATGCCGGGCAACAAGATCACCATGCTGCCGGAGAGCGTGGTGCAGGCCTACACGTTGAGCGCTGACAACGTCTGCCCGTCGCTGTCCATGTACCTCGAAGTGAATGCAGATACCCTCGCCGTGATCGGCACGGAAAGCCGCGTCGAGCGCATCCATATCGCCGCTAACCTGCGCCACGATACGCTGGAGCCGCTGTTCAACGAAGCTACGCTGACTGCGGGCAAGCTGGATTACCCCTTTGCGCCGGAACTGGCGCTATTATGGAATTTCGCGCAAAAGCTGGAAGCCGTGCGCGGCAAATCTGCCGACAACAGCACACAGCAGATCGACTATAATTTTCATGTGGAAAACGACCACATCACCATCAGCACGCGGCAGCGCGGTTCGCCCATCGACAAGGTGGTGGCGGAACTGATGATTTTCGTCAACAGCGAATGGGGCAAGCTGCTTGCTACGCACAACGTGGCGGGCATTTACCGCACACAGAACGGCGGCAAGGTGAAGATGAGCACCGTGCCTGCACCGCACCAGGGGCTGGGCGTGGCGCAATACCTGTGGTCAAGCTCGCCGCTGCGCCGTTACGTGGATTTCGTCAACCAGCGCCAAGTCATCAGCCTGTTGCGCGGCGAAACACCCATTTATGCGCAGAGCGATACCGCGCTGTTTACCGTAATGAGCAATTTCGATTCTGCCTACACCATCTACAACGAATTTCAGCGCAATATGGAACGCTACTGGTGCCTGCGCTGGCTGTTGCAGGAGAAAGCCAAGCTGGTTGACGGGCATACCAGATCCCCTCTCCCACAAACACCCTCTCCTCAATCCTCTCCCGCAAGCGGGCGAGGAAGCGAACGAGAAAAGCAATCTTTAATTCCTGCGGGTGAGGGGGCAAACGAATCGCTGCGCGAACTTCGTGTTGACGCGCTGGTGCTGCGCGAGAACCTGGTGAAACTCGTGGATATCCCGCTGGTGGGGCGCATCCCCTCGCTGCCGGAATTGCCGCCCAACACGCGCGTCATGCTGGAGATAGTGGGGGCTGACCTGCTCGACCTGAATTTCAACGCACGCTTTATCTCCGCGATTGAGGAGATCGCGACTTGCCAGCCCTGATCAAACAGCCGCTTGCGGCAGCACTGGCATTTTCGCTGGCGCTGCATGCCTTTGCGCTGTTCGGTATCGGCTTCGTCCTGCCCGACCCGCGTAAAGCTGCCGACTTCCTGCAACCGCTGCAAGTGGTACTGGTCAACAGCAAATCCAGGACACGCCCCACAAAGGCCGACGCGCTGGCACAGCACAACCTCGATGGCGGCGGCAACACCCCTGAAGAGCGCCGCGCAAAAACCCCGCTGCCCACCCTGAACGATGACAAGCAATTCACACCGGAACAATCCAGGCGGCGCGTGCAGCAACTGGAGCAGGAAAGCAAGCGCCTGCTGACCCAGGTCAAGAGCACGCACAGCGTGGCGCAGGAGAAAAGCCTGCAGCAACAGCAGGAAAGCGAACGCATGAATGGCGAAGACCTGGTGCAGCGCAGCCTGGAAATCGCCCGCTTGGAAGCCGAGATCCACAAGAATCTGGATACCTACCAGAAAATGCCCCGGCGCAAATTTATCGGCGCACGCACGCAGGAATTCCGCTTCGCGCAATACGTCGAGGATTGGCGCATCAAGGTGGAACGCATCGGCAACCTGAATTACCCGGAGCAGGCGCGCCAGCAAAAAATTTATGGCAGCCTGCAACTTACCGTTTCCATCCATGCCGACGGCAGTGTGGAAAACGTGGAAGTGAGCCGCTCATCCGGGCAGCGTCTGCTGGATGCGGCGGCGCAGCGCATCGTCAAGCTGGCATCCCCCTTCGCACCATTTCCGCCGGACATCCGCAAGGACACGGATATCCTCAGTATCACGCGCACTTGGACTTTTACCCAGACCGACAAGCTGGAGAGTGAATGATATGACCGACCAATATGCCGTCATCGGCAACCCCATCGCGCACAGTAAATCGCCTGAAATTCACAGGATGTTCGCAGAACAGACCGGGCAGGACATCAGCTATGAAGCCATCCTTGCGCCGCTGGATGGCTTTGCTGCCACGGTTGAACGGCTGCGTAAGGAAGGCTACAAAGGCTGCAATATCACGGTGCCGTTCAAGTTCGAGGCATTTCAGTTGGCCACGGAATTGACCGAACGTGCACAAGTGGCGCAAGCAGTGAACACGCTCAAGTTCGATGGCGATATTATCCAAGGCGATAACACCGATGGCACGGGCCTAGTTCGTGACATTCAATTCAATCTTGGGATTACACTGAATAACAAGCGTGTGCTGCTCATCGGTGCCGGAGGCGCTGCTTATGGCGTCGCCTTGCCTTTGAGAGATGCAGGCGCAATTCTTAAAATAGTTAACCGCACATCGGACAAGGCACAAGCATTGGCTTCCGGCCTCAAATCAAACAACACCAATATTTCAGGCTGTAGCTTTGATGAACTTGCCGACCATCAATTCGATGTTGTAATCAACGCCACTTCCGCCGGACTAACTTATAGCACGCTACCCATTCCGCCTTCCATCTTTGCCCCCGGCGCACTGGCCTACGAGATGATGTACGGACGCGAAACGCCGTTCATGAAATTCGCGCGTGAACACGGTGCAGCCATCGTTTCCGACGGTCTCGGCATGTTGGTCGAGCAGGCCGCCGAGTCGTTCTGTTGGTGGCGCGGCGTACGCCCGGATACCGCACCCGTCCTCGCCAAGCTGCGTAGCGCATGAAAAAACTGTGGCGTTGGACGTGGCGCATTTTTGCGCTGCTGTTTGTATTCCTGCTGCTCTATCAGGGATGGATTGCCGCGCACATCTGGTGGTGGGTGAACCATAACCCGGCATCCAGCGCCTTCATGGAAGATCGGCTGGAAGCTATGCAGGAAAAAATGCCCCATGCCGAATTGCAACACCAGTGGGTGCCCTACGCAAAGATTTCCGACCATCTCAAGAGCGCGCTGATCGCTTCGGAAGACGCCAAGTTCGTCGACCACGAAGGCTTCGACTGGGAAGGCATCCAGAAGGCTTATGAGAAGAACCTGAAGAAGGGCAAGATCGTGGCGGGCGGCTCCACCATCAGCCAGCAACTGGCGAAAAATTTATTCCTTTCCGGCAAGCGCACGCCGTGGCGCAAGCTGGAGGAAGCCACCATCACCGTGATGCTGGAAAAGATGATGGACAAGCAGCGCATCTTTGAAATCTACCTGAACGTGATCGAGTGGGGCAACGGCGTGTTTGGCGCGGAAGCGGCGGCGCGGCATTACTACCATATCAGCGCGGCGCAACTCTCCGCAGAGCAGGCCGCCAGGCTCGCCGCGATGGTGCCCAACCCGCGCTACTACGACAAGCACCGCGAAGCGCGCGGCTTGTTGAAAAAAACCGAGATCATCCTCGGGCGCATGGGTGATGCGGAAATTCCCTGATGGCCAAACCCGTCGCTGAAACAGGATTGGAATAAGAGTATCCTGTGCCTTCGCCCGCACAAGCTCTACGCAAAGGAATCGCCATGATTACCAAAAATAGCAAGCCCCAGAAAAACAAAACCGCAACCCCGGACAAACCCGCAACCCTGGAATCCCCTCCGATTCAAGAACCGCAACCATCGCAGGAAGCGCATGCCGCCGCCTTCCCCATCGTCGGCATCGGCGCATCCGCCGGAGGGTTGGAGGCCAGCGAGCAATTCTTCCGCAAGGTGCCGCCGGACAGCGGCATGGCCTTTGTGCTGGTGTCGCATCTCGATCCCAGCCACGCCAGCATCCTCACCGAAATCTTGCAGCGCACCACCACCATGCCGGTGGTCGAGGCGCAGGATCAGATGAAGGTGGAGCCCAACAGCGTGTATGTGATTCCGCCCAACCGCGACATGGAAATATTTCACGGCGCGCTGCAATTAAATGTGCCGAACCAGCCGCGCGGGCAGCGCATGCCGATCGATGCCTTCCTGCGTTCCCTGGCCGATGATCAGAGCGAACGGGCTATCGGCATCGTCCTCTCCGGCACCGGCACCGATGGCACGCAGGGCTTACGCGCGATACTCGGCGCGGGCGGCATCTCGCTGGTGCAGGATCCGTCCACGGCGAAATACGACGGCATGCCGAGCAGCGCCATCAACGCGGGTTACGCCACCCATGTCCTGCCGGTGGAAAAAATGCCGCAAGCCTTACTGTCCGGCACCCGCGCGCTGAACCTGCCACCGCCCGCGCCCGCGGCCGTGACCGGCGCGCTGAACCGCATCCTGGCGCAATTGCGCACCACCACCGGCCACGATTTTTCCCAATACAAAAAGAGCACCATCGGCCGCCGCATCGAGCGGCGCATGTCCATGCACAACATCGAAGACAAGGAAGTGTATGTGCGCTACCTCAAGGAACATCCGCCCGAGGCCACCCTGCTATTCAAGGAATTGCTGATCAATGTCACCAATTTTTTCCGCGACCCGGAAGCCTTCGCCGCACTCAAGCAAGACATCCTGCCGCAACTGTTCAAGGACAAGCCGGAGGACTATATTTTCCGCGTCTGGGTGGCCGGTTGCGCCAGCGGCGAAGAGGCTTATTCCATCGCCATCCTGTTGCGTGAATTCATGGAAGAGACCAAGCAGGAATTCAAGGTGTTGCTTTACGCAACCGACCTCGACGACGACGCCATCGCCGTGGCGCGCAACGGCACCTATCCGCCGAATATCGCCCAGGATATCCATCCGGAGCGGCTGCGCCGTTTTTTCACCAAGGACGACACGGGCTACCACGTCAAGAAAACGATCCGCGAAATGGTGGTGTTCGCCGTCCAGAACGTGATCAAGGACCCGCCCTTCACCCGGCTCGATCTGCTCAGCTGCCGCAACCTGCTGATCTATCTGGAGCCGGTAGTCCAGAACCGCCTGATCCCGGCTTTTCACTACGCGCTGAAGCCGGGCGGCGTGCTGTTTCTTTCACCTTCCGAAAGCATCGCCAGCCACCCCGATTTATTCACGGCGATCAACCGCAAGTGGAAATTTTACCGGGCTGTCGGTAACGTGGCTTCCACCCGCGCGATGATGGATGGCGGGCTGATATGGACCAAAGACCCCAACAAAAAAGGAACGGAAGAAGTGAACAAAAAGACCAGGGAAATCAATTTCGCCGAACTGACCAAACGCGCGCTGCTCCAGTCCTACGCCCCCGCCTCGGTGGTGACGGACGCGAAGGGAAATATTCTTTTTGTGCATGGCGACATCGGCAAATACCTGCGCGTCGCACCCGGACAGGCGATGCTCAATGTGATCGAAATGGCGCGCGAGGGACTGCAACTGGAATTGCGCGCCACCATGCTGCTCGCCGCAGCCGACTCGGGTACGGCATTCCAGAGCCGCGAAGTATCGGTCAAGACCAACGGCCATTTCCAACTGGTTAACCTCAACGTGCGCGCGCTACCGACCCTGGACACGGGCGAAAAATTGCTGCTGGTGAGCTTTCAGGATATGGCGCAATCCCTGTCTGAAAAACCAGGGTCTGCAAAATTGGCACCCGGTTCAGCTGCGCCTGGCGGACCCGAACGCGGTAAAGGCGCTACGGGGACAGCCGAGCTCCAACGCGTGGAGGAACTGGAACGCGAGTTGGCCTACAACAAGGAAAATCTGCAAGCCACCATCGAGGAGCAGCAGGCTTCCAACGAAGAGCTGAAATCCACCAACGAGGAACTGCAATCCACCAACGAAGAGATGCAATCCACCAATGAAGAACTGGAGACCTCGAAGGAAGAACTGCAATCCCTGAATGAAGAAATGTTGACGGTGAATGCCGAATTGCAAGCCAAGATCGAGCAACTGGCCGGGATGCAGAACGACATGAAAAACCTGCTCGATAACGTCAATATCGGCACCATCTTTCTCGATGAACATCTGGCCATCCGCCGCTACACACGTCTTGCGGAGAAGGTCTATCGCCTGGTCGGCACCGATGTGGGCAGGCCATTGACCGACATCAAATCGGATATTGAAGGCGAAGACCTGCTGGCCAGGGCGCAGGCCGTGCTCGACTCGCTGACCCCGTGGGAATGCGAGCTGCGCACCGTAAGCGGCGCATGGTATCTGGCGCGCATCCAGTGCTACCGCACGCAGGACAACGTGATCGACGGCGTGGTGCTGACCTTTTCCGATATCAGCAAGCGCATCGAGGCCGAGGCTGAGAAACACGATGCGCAGACGCTGGCCGAAAATATCGTGGCCACGGTGCGCGGGCCGCTCATCGTGCTGAATGCCGAGTTGCGGGTGGTCTCCGCCAGCCGCTCGTTCTACCGGGTGTTCCAGGCCGCGCCGGAAAAAACCGTGGGCAGCCTGCTCTACGAACTGGGCAACCACCAGTGGGATATTCCCGCGTTGCGCAAACTGCTGGAAGAAATTTTGCCAAAAAACCAGAGCCTCGAAGACTACGTGGTCGAACACGATTTCCCCGCCATCGGCCAGCGCAAGATGCTGCTCAACGCGCGGCGCATCATCGGCGGCAGCGGGGATACGCAGATGATCTTGCTGGCGATGGAAGAGGTGAAGTGATGTCCTTGCGGGCGGGTTGAATTGGTGTTGGGCACGGCTGCGCCTTTGCCCAACCTACGCATGACAATTCCATCGCCACTTTTTGTGGTGTGGTTTGTTGGGCACGCTGCGCTTTGCCCAACCTACGTATGACAACTTCGTAGCCGCTTTTGTAGGTTGGGCAAAGCCTGTCCTGAGCTTGTCGAAGGGCGCAGCGTGCCCAACAAGGAGAACCCGCCAAACCGTAACAACGCAGCTCCGTAGGTTGGGCAAAGGCGCAGCCGTGCCCAACAAATTCCCAACAACAATTTAACAAGGACCGCACCCATGCGTTACCGCCGCGACAAGGAAGCCCACCACTACTTTTTCACGCTGGTCACCGAACGACGCCAACCGCTGCTCACCCTGCCCGAAAATATCGACCGCTTGCGCACGGCCTTCCATCGCGAAAAAGCCGCGCGCCCGTTTGAAATGGATGCGGTCGTGATTCTGCCCGACCATCTGCATTGCCTGTGGCTGCTGCCCGAGAACGACACCGATTATTCGAAACGCTGGGCGCGCATCAAACGCTATTTCAGCACCGGCTGCATCGGTGCCACCTTGGGGGCAAGCGCATCGCGGATCGCCAAGCGCGAGCGCCCGGTATGGCAAAGGCGTTTCTGGGAACACCGCATCCGCGACGAAGCAGATTGGCGGCGACACATGGATTACATCCATTACAACCCGGTCAAACACGGGCACACCGCCAGCCCGTGGGATTGGCCGCACAGCTCGCTACGGCAATGTGCCGCGCGTGGCTGGTATGCGGAAAATTGGAGCATCGCGCCCGACATGAAGGAGATTGAGGTTGGAGAATGGTGTGCGGCATGAAGGGTTTGTTGGGCTTGTTCGTTGGGCACGCTACGCCCTTCGACTATGCTCAGGACAGGCTTTGCCCAACCTACGCATCAACTTCGTAGCCGCTTTCGTAGGTTGGGCAAAGGCGCAGCCGTGCCCAACAAGGAGAACCCGCCAAACCGTAGCAACGCAGCTCCGTAGGTTGGGCAAAGCCTGTCCTGAGCTTGTCGAAGGGCGCAGCGTGCCCAGCAAACCCGCCCATTTCGCAGGCCCGGCAAAGGCACCCGGCCATCCGCGCCCTTTCCGCGCTGTCAGACAAACACTGACAGTGAAATTTCCATATCCCCTACACCAGAATCAGACAAACACTGATAGCGTTCTTCTTCTACAAGGAACATTATCGCACTCCCTATCTTGCCGCTTGAACCGCAAAATTTCATTGTAAAAACCATGAAACAGACCGACCCAAATTATTCGCCGTTGCGCGAGAAAGCCGAGGCGCAACTCGCCGATACGCACGGCCCGCGCGCCGAGGGGGAACTCCTGCACGAGCTCCAGGTGCACCAGATCGAGCTGGAGATG
>CAITJF010000221.1 GCA_903892645.1 uncultured Nitrosomonadales bacterium
CTCGGGTGAGGTGTGTGTAGTTCATTTGTGTAATTTCGACTTGCCGGTCAAAAGGCACGGATACTACCGCATCTCGCCCACCTGACCTGCGTTACTCAAAATTGCACTTCATCCTAAAATTCGCCAATCATCACATTTTTTCCGTTTGCATTTCGAGTAGCAACGCATAGTGGCCCTGCCTGTTTAATATCCTTATCTGAAGCAATCTCGCAAGGATTCTGTGCTGTGTGTAGATTCTGTGCAAGATAATCAAGTGCTGCGACAAAAGCTTGGCGACCAATCCAGATTATTGTCCCGCCATCGGTCTTTATTTCGACTGAGTTATTGCTAATTGATGTGATGGAAAACGGTGAGCCTAACGATTTGTCAGGGGTAACAAATTGCATGTTTGCTTGTAAATTACTCCAGCGCGCATCTAAAGCTGCATTTAGTTTGTTCAAAATATATCTCCGAAAAATGCCTAACTATTAAATTGCTTCAGGAATTGCAGGTCGTTCTCAAAAAACAACCTGAGGTCGTTCACGCCGTAGCGCAGCATAGCCAGACGCTCCACACCCACACCGAAAGCGAAGCCGATGTATTTCTCACTGTCGATGCCGACATGTTTGAGCACGTTCGGATGCACCATGCCGCAACCGCCAATCTCCAGCCAGCCGCCGTTCCAGCTCATATCCATTTCAGCCGACGGCTCGGTGAACGGAAAGAACGAGGGGCGGAAACGCACTTGCATGTCTTCGGTCTCGAAATAGTTCTTGAGGAAATCGGCGATCACCCCTTTGAGGTCGGCGAAGCTCACACGCTCGCCTATCCACAGTCCCTCCACCTGATGGAACATCGGTGAATGGGTGGCATCGGAATCCACGCGATAGACGCGACCCGGCGCGATGATGCGGATATCCGGCATGGCCTCCAGATGCTTGTATTTCTCCAGATGCGCCTGCATGTAGCGGATTTGGATCGGCGAGGTATGCGTACGCAGCACGTGCTGCTCGTCGATGTAGAATGTGTCGTGCATGGCCCGCGCCGGATGGTCTTCCGGGATATTCAACGCGGTGAAGTTATAGAAATCGCTTTCGATCTCCGGGCCTTCCGCCACCGCATAACCTATGGAGTGAAACAGCGTCTCTATGCGTTCCAACGTGCGTGTGACCGGATGCAATCCACCCACGCCCACACCGCGCCCCGGCAGCGTCACATCCAACGCTTCCGCCGCCAGCTTTTGCTGTAACGCTTGCTGCTGGATGGTATCGCGCCGCGCTTGCAGCGCCGCTTCGATCTGCTGCTTAACCTGATTGATGCGTGCCCCGACTGCCGGACGTTCTTCGGCAGAGAGCTTACCCAACCCCTTCAACAGGCCGGTCAAACTGCCTTCCTTGCCAAGATAGCGCGCCTTGGCATTTTCCAACGCGGCTGCATCTTCTAGCGCAGCAAAAGTTTTCAGCGCTCCGTCAAGAATTTGTTCAAGCTCTTGCATGGATTTATTGCATGAATAATATGGGGTGGTACAAACGAAAAAGGAGGCGTAACCGCCTCCTTTAATTTATACAACTTACACTTAAACGCCGAGGCTGGCTTTGGCCTGTACGACAATCTGCGCAAACGCAGCCTTGTCAAACACCGCCATATCCGCCAGCACCTTGCGGTCTATTTCAATTGCGGCTTTCTTCAGACCGTTCATGAACACGCTGTAGCACAGGCCCTGCTCACGCGCAGCGGCATTGATACGCGCAATCCACAGGGTGCGGAACTGACGCTTGCGTTGCCGACGGTCACGATAGGCATATTGCCCAGCCTTCATCACCGCTTCTTTGGCGATGCGATAAACGTTCTTGCGGCGACCACGGTAACCCTTGGCCTGATCTAAAATTTTCTTATGGCGCGCGCGCGCCGTTACACCACGTTTAACTCTTGGCATTTTCTATACTCCTAAGCGTAAGGCATCATGGAACGGACAGACGCCGCGTTGGTTGCGTGAACTTCAGTAGTGCCGCGCAACTGACGTTTGCTCTTGGTGGTCTTCTTGGTGAGAATGTGGCGCTTGAATGCTTGCGAGCGCTTGATGCTACCACCGGCACGCATCTTGAAGCGCTTGGCTGCACCGCTCTTGGTTTTCATTTTAGGCATGGCAACTCCTTTATTTGATGACGCCAGGAGGTTCCTGACAGGAACGCTTAAAACCTGGAACCACTTGTTTGGGACTGTTTACTGCACTACTACCCCAGCCAGCCCCTTAACCGGCGTAGCATTAAAAACCTAATTTTTCTTCGGCGGCTTATTTCTTCTTGGGTCCAAGCACCATCACCATCTGGCGGCCTTCCATCTTGGGAAACTGCTCCACGGTGCCGTGCTCATCAAGATCGGCCCTGACCCGCTCCATCAGGCGCATGCCAAGACTCTGGTGCGCAATCTCGCGGCCACGGAAACGCAAGGTAATTTTGGTCTTGTCGCCTTCACCCAGAAAACGGATCAGGTTACGCAACTTGATGTTGTAATCACCTTCATCCGTGCCGGGCCGAAACTTGACTTCCTTGATCTGGATCTGCTTTTGTTTAAGCTTGGCCTCGTGCTGCTTCTTGCTCTCGGCATACTTGAACTTGCCAAAATCCATGATACGGCACACCGGCGGCTCCGCCATGGGTGCAATTTCCACCAAATCCAATTCAGCTTCCTCGGCCATACGTATCGCTTCCGCGACTGCCACAATACCGAGTGGCTCCCCTTCTACACCAACCAGCCGCACCTGAGGTGCTGTTATCTGCTCGTTGAGGCGTTGTGCTTTTTCCTGAGCTATTGTAGTTTCTCCATAAAAAAATTAAACCGCACTACCCGCTTGCAGTTCCGATTGCAAGTGTTGCAACAACACCGCCATCGGCATCTGCCCAAGGTCTTCACCTTTACGGTTTCGCACGGCAACCAGGCCCGCAGCCATCTCCTTGTCCCCCACAATCAACTGGTAAGGTAATTTCTGCAAGCTATGTTCGCGTATTTTATAGGTAATTTTCTCATTGCGCAAATCCAGCTGCACGCGGAACCCGGCGCTGCGCAAAGTTTCCGCAACCTGAGCCGCATAAGCATCCTGCGCCTGCGAGATATTTATCACCACCACCTGCACCGGCGATAGCCACAGCGGGAAAGCGCCGGCATGGTGTTCGATGAGAATGCCGATGAAACGCTCCAGCGAGCCGAGGATAGCGCGATGCAGCATCACCGGCGCCTTGCGCGTATTATCTTCGTCCACGTATTCCGCGCCAAGGCGCACCGGCAGGTTGAAGTCCAGTTGGATAGTGCCGCATTGCCACACGCGTCCCAACGTATCCTTCAGTGAAAACTCTATCTTTGGACCGTAGAACGCACCCTCCCCCGGCTGTAATTCATATTCCAGATTGTTTTGCTTGAGTGCTGCGGCCAGCGCCGCCTCCGACTTGTCCCATGTCTCATCGGAACCGATGCGCTTTTCCGGGCGGGTGGATAACTTTACCAACACATCGTTAAAACTGAAGTCCGCATATACTTTTTGCAGCATCACGATGAAATCCGCCACTTCACTTTCAATCTGGCGTTCGGTGCAAAAAATATGCGCATCATCCTGCGTGAAGGCACGCACACGCATCAAGCCGTGCAGAGAGCCGGACGGCTCGTTGCGGTGGCATGAACCAAACTCGGCAAGGCGCATCGGCAGGTCGCGATAACTGTGCAACCCATGGTTGAAAATCTGCACGTGGCCGGGACAATTCATCGGCTTCACCGCAAAATCGCGCGACTCTGAATTTGTGGAAAACATGCAGTCGCGATAATTTTCCCAATGCCCTGACTTCTCCCACAGCGTGCGGTCCATCATGGTCGGCGTGCGCACCTCAAGGTAGCCGTATTCGCGAAACTTGACGCGCATATACTGCTCGACCTCCTGCCAGATGGTCCAGCCATTGGGGTGCCAGAACACCATGCCAGGCGCCTCATCCTGCATGTGGAACAGGTCGAGTTGCTTTGCCAGTTTGCGGTGGTCGCGCTTTTCCGCTTCTTCCAAGCGGTGCAGGTAGGCGTCGAGATCTTCCTTCTTCACCCATGCCGTGCCATAGATGCGCTGCAACATTTCGTTGCGGTGATCTCCGCGCCAATAGGCACCCGCCACGCTCATCAACTTGAACACCTTGAGCTTGCCGGTGGAAGGCACATGCGGACCGCGGCAAAGGTCGGTAAATTCGCCCTCGCTATACAGCGACACATCCTGATCCGCCGGAATGGAGGCAATGATCTCCGCCTTGTAGTGCTCACCGATGCGCTTGAAATACGCTACGGCCTCGTCGCGCGGCAACACGCGGCGCACCACCGGCAAATCCAGCTTCACCAATTCGGCCATGCGCTTCTCGATCGCCGTCAGGTCCTCAGGCGTAAACGGTCGTGCATAGGAAAAATCGTAGAAGAAACCGTTTTCAATCACCGGGCCAATGGTTACCTGAGCTTCAGGGAACAACTCCTTGACTGCGTAGGCCAACAAATGCGCCGTAGAGTGGCGGATGAGCCCAAGCCCTTCCGCGTCTTTGTCGGTAATGATGGATAAAGCCGCATCGGCAGAAATCAAGTAAGAAGTGTCAACCAGTTGCCCACCCACCTTACCGGCAAGCGCCGCGCGTGCCAAGCCCGCACCGATGCTTTGCGCAACTTCGGCGACGGAAACGGGTTGCGCGTAGCTGCGCTGTGAACCATCTGGCAAGGTGATAATTGGCATATCTATTTTTAGAAAAAACGGTTTCTCTTTAAAGCCTAAAACCAAAGTGCGGTCTTCAAAAACAAAGTGCGGCAACGCCGCACTCCAATATGTTGGCAGGGAGCGATTAATCGAACCCCTTGCCCAACCATGATCAAGGTAATTTCTTCCAACCAAGAGCCTTACAATTACTTGCCCCTTAACAACACGGGTCATTTACCAACTTTAGAATTTACATTACATAATCACAAAAAATGGTATTCGTTGTAGCTATCAAAACACGATTTGCAGTATATCCCACCCTGCTACTCGCGGTCAAAAACATCCATGACAATACAGTTTGACTTTGGGGCTGCGAAAATGTTGGGCAAGAAAAAAGGGTTAGGACATCAACCTAACCCTCTGTGAATCTAAATCCTGATCTGGTGTGCTGACGCTATCGAATACATCGCGCAAACCCGCATGGATGCTTGATGCTATCAATCAGGGTGCTGTCTATTACCCCCAATGTTACCCCCAGACGTATCGGGCTA
>CAITJF010000222.1 GCA_903892645.1 uncultured Nitrosomonadales bacterium
CGGCTGACTCCTAATGTTGAAAAGAGGGTAATCAACCCTGTTCCGCTGCAAGAAACAAAGAGTGCTGTATTAGAAGAATAAGAAACTGGTGAATGAGAATGGGGGAAATCAATGAAACAAAAAAAAGACGCTAGGGCGAAACTTGGAATTTTCTTTTCATGGGTGACTGTGAGCCTTGCGGCTTGCTCGTCCGCGTATCCGCCTCGTGATACATCCACTCTCGACAAGATCAGTGATCAAATGAAACAAGCAACGGTTTCCAAGGCGAAGGCTACCGAGCCTCGGTTGCCTGATGCGGTCAGCAGTTTGTTGTTGCCGCCAATCAAGCGGCCCACTCCCAGGGCATCGAGCAGGCAGCTCGAACAGCGCTTCGACCTCGTGGTTAGAGACGCGCCGGTGGATCAGGTGCTGATGGGCATTGTCACCGACACTCCCTACAGCATCATGTTGAAACCGAAAAGTGCGCTCTCCAGTCCGCCATCGGCTGCGACTGGAACGACTGCGGCCACTACCGCAGGCTTGATGGACAAGGTAACGGTCAATCTCAAAGATATCACGGTATTCGAAGCGCTGGATGCGATCCGCGAGATTTACGGTTATGACTACACGATGGAGGGCAACCGGATTTTCGTGCAACCTCCGGAGTTGCAGACCCAACTTTACCAGGTGAATTACATCATCGGTCAGCGCCGGGGGGTGAGCGACATGCAGGTGATCGGTGGGGCTTCATCGGGCTCAAGCTCCTCCTCTGGCAGTCAAGGTGGGGGTCAAGGTGGGGGTCAAGGTGGGGGTCAAAGTTCGGGTGGAGGTTACTCCTCGATCCAGGCCAGTGGGCTGAGCAATATTTCAAAAACCGACGTGTGGGGCGAAGTGGAAGATACCCTACGCACCACGCTGGGCTGCCAGATTTCAAAAAACATGCCTCACCAAGCAACCGCTGGTGTAACTGCTGGTAGTAGTGGCGGCAGCCGGGTAGATGTCTCATTTTTGGGTGAAATGCAGTCGGGTGAGCGCCAGCGCGGGGTGGATGGCTGCACCGACGGTCGGGCTATGTCGATCAATCAGATGAGCGGCACAATCCTGGTGCGCGGTATGCCGAACGAGCATCGCATGATCGGCAAAATGCTGCGCGCGATGCAACTGAACATCGAGCGCCAGGTTATCATCGAAGCCAAGATCATCGATGTCGAGCTGAATTCCGGATCGCAGCAGGGCATCAACTGGGCAGCGTTCAATGCGGCCAATCAGCACCGTTTCTCGGTGGGGGCGAACGCTGGCAATATTAGCGCAAGGGGCAGTTCTACCACTACCCCAGGAACTCCTGGTTCTACCACAACTCAGGTAAGCTCTACCACTGATCCTGCCGGCTTTACTACTACTAGCACCACCACTACTAGCGCTACGCCATCCGTTACCTCGACTATTGCAGGTGGTTTAGTATCAGGGACGCTGGGAGGATTGCTGGGAGCAAGTTCAATTGTACCGGGGCTGGGAGTGGCCGTGCAGTATCAAAACTTCATGGCTATGATCAATTTCCTGCAAACTCAGGGCAGCGTGCATGTGTTGTCCAGCCCGCGCATCGCCACACTGAACAACCAGAAGGCGGTAATCAAGGTGGGTAACGAGGAGCCTTTTGTCACCAATGCTTCAGGGGGCTCACAAACACCGGGTACGGGTGGTAGCCCAACTGTTTCCACTGCGCCTACAATTACCTATCAACCCTTCTTCTCGGGAATTGCGCTAGACGTAACACCGCAAATCGATGACAAAGGTAACATTACTTTACATGTGCATTCGATGGTTAACAGTATCATCGAAAAAGAAAAACTGGGGATCATCGGATTGGGTGGAGCATCGGATAGAAACTTGTCTTTCGCCGTCAACAGCATCAACGAGACTGATAGCGTGGTCAAAACCAATGACGGCCAGGTGATCGTGATCGGAGGCTTGATGTCTGAGAGCTCGGGGGATAATCGCGCAAAGGTGCCTGGATTTGGTGATGCTCCCGGCGTGGGTGCCCTGTTCAGCCAAGGCGGGCAAACCAAGTCCAAGCGCGAATTGGTGATCCTGCTAAAACCTACGGTGGTAAAAGATGACAGCGCCTGGGCAAGCGACATTGCTGCAACACAGGACAGGATAGAACAATTAGGCGCCAGAGCCCAGCCCCAACCAAAGTAACAGTGACATAAATGCAAATCCAAAATATTGGCATCAGGGATATGTATTTAAATCATTTCGGCGTTAGGGAATTCCCGTTCAGCATTACGCCGGATACGGGGTTTTTCTTTTTTTCGGGAGGGGCGAAGGAAGCGTTAAATACGTTGTTGATTGCGGCACGCACGGGCGAGGGCTTCATTAAAATCACCGGTGAGGTAGGCACTGGCAAGACCTTGCTATGCCGGAAACTCATGACGCACCTGGAGCCGGACTTCAAGGTGGCCTATATTCCCAACCCGTACCTTGAGCCGCTTTCGCTGTTCATGGAGTTGGCATCGGAACTTGAGGTGGATATTGCCCCGAATACGGAACCGAACCAGCACCAGTTGCTGAAAGCCCTGACCAATAAGCTCATTGAAATTATCCGCGAGGGAAAGCGCGTGGCGATTTGTCTCGACGAGGCACAGGCGATGCCGATTGAAACCCTTGAGGCGCTGCGGCTGCTGACCAATCTGGAAACAGAAAAACGGAAGTTGCTGCAGGTGATTATTTTCGGGCAGCCTGAGTTGGATGAGAAACTCAACCATCCTTCGATCCGCCAGCTCAAGCAGCGCATAACTTTTGATTATCACCTGGGTCCGCTGTCGCGTGGCGAACTTGATTATTATGTTCATCATCGGCTGGTGGTCGCGGGTTATCAGGGTGGCAGGCTATTTTCGCCGATGGCCTTGTGGATGATGCAACGCAGGACGAAACGCATACCGCGTCTGGTGAATATTATTTCGCACAAGGCGATGCTGGCGGCCTTTGGAAAAGGCAAGAAAACTGTCGGCATGTTCGATGTGCTGTCCGCCGCAAACGATACCGCCTCCTTGCGCAGGACGCACATGGCAGGCAAGTTGAGTTTTCTTTTGTTAATAATTATTAGCGGTAGCATAGGATGGGTGTACCTAAGATGAGCCTGCTTAACACAATGCTGAATAACCTCGAAAAACGTCAGGCAACTGCCGGAGCAGAACAAATTCTGTCCCAGGACATCTTTCCCCCCACACGAATGGGCTACAAAGTCTTGCTTCTGGTGCTTGCTGCCGTGGTTGCAGGAGCGGGGGTGTTGGCCTGGAAAAAGTTTCAAGTACCTGATGCAAATCCATCCGTTTTGCAGGGGGTTGTCACGAATAGTCTGCCGAAAGCTAACCCGGCTCCTGTGCTGCAGGCCGCTTCTGAAGCTGCTTCTAGGTCTTCAGTGCCACCAGCAGGGGTGCTGCAGGTAGCCAAACCAACGGCGGACGCAGTTCGCAAGGATTTAGCCAACACACAGGCTGTAGCATCAAAACCGACTACGCTAGCGATAGCGAATGATAAAGCGGACAAAGACTCTGTGATGAAGTCCAACTATGACAAACCCAAGGCACTCGCCGACCAGACATCCTCCTTTAAGATCGTGAGACCGCAACAGCAATCTGACAATTCATATAAACAAGCCATCACGCTGTTGCAGAAATCACGAGCCACAGAGGCTCAAATCGCCTTGAGACAGGCGATTGACATCAATCCAACCAACTACAGCGCACGGAAATTACTGGCAGAATTACTGGTCGATACTGGCCGAAACGCAGAGGCTGAGGCCCTTTTGTTGGATGGGCTGGAGATTTTACCTGGGGACGGTGGCTTTTCCATGGTACTAGCTCGTTTGCAAGTTGCGAATGGTGCCAAAGAAGAGGCTCTTTCAACTCTTGAGCAAGGTATGTCCTCCGCAGGATACGATGCCGAATACCATGCATTTGTTGCTGCTCTTTTGCAAGACAAAGGGCGCCATGCCGAGGCGATTGAACATTACATTATTGCCTTGCGAAGCAACCCATCCATGCCCGATTGGCTCCTTGGTGTGGGAATCTCGTTACAGGCAGAAAATAAAATAAATGATGCCGCCGCAGCCTTCCAGAGGGCGATTGATACTGGAGAACTCTCTGTGGAAGTGGTGCAGTTCGCGAATCAACAGCTGAAGCATATCCATCAGCAATTCTAGAATGTCAAACTATGAATGCGGTCACTAGCGTCCCAACGTTACACGGCTCCATTCCGAGAATGTAAGATTGGTTGTGATGATGATACTGGTTCGTTCGTATACTCTAAAGTCAGGAGGTAATCATGGCTATCAATTTGCAAATTCAAGATCGCTTGGCGTGCATGGCACTGCCCGTCCGATTTGATACAACATGTATATGACGATTTCAAGAAGTCCTATACCCCATTGCTCGATAACGCAACAGTGTATGAAATCGAATTGGATTTTAGCAGAGTGCTTTACATTGATAGCTATGCGCTGGGCATGTTGCTTCAGCTGCATGAAAGTGCCAACAGAGCAAAAAAAACCAGTCTCGTTGCTCAATGTTTCCGGCATTGCGTTGAAGGCGTTTGATGTTATCAATCTCAGTCGCCTTTTTAACTTCAGACATACTGAGGTTTCCAATATAGAAGAGAAGTTTAGGTGATAGACGAGCGGCTTTCGTTCACTGATTTAGGTGACTTAAATGGTAGCCACATGCCACGTTAAACCTTATGACCATAAACCAAACCGACCAGAATTTAGCGCAATTACGGCAAAAAGCCGTGGCGAAACTCGCATACGCGCCGGACACGAAACAGATTACACCCTCTTCTGAAAAGCTGCTGCATGAACTTCGGGTGCATCAGGTCGAGCTGGAGATGCAAAACGAGCAATTGCGGGATTCCCAGATTGCACTTGAAAAATCCCGCGACCGCTACGTGGATTTCCATGACTTCGCCCCTGTCGGTTATCTCGCCCTCAACCGCCAAGGGTTGATCGACGAAATCAACCTCACCGGCGCAGCACTGCTCGGCGTTGAACGCAACAAACTACCGCATCACCGCTTTGTCTCTTACATTGTTTCGGAGGACCGTGACCGCTGGCATCGCCATTTTATAGGCGTGATGAAATGCGACGACACACGGACTTGCGAGCTGGAGCTCCAGCACGGCGACGGTCCACATATTTACGCTCGGTTGGATTGCCTACGCCTGAAAAAAGATGGTAAGGAACTTGTGGTGCGCGTCGTGCTGACAGACATCACCGAACGCAAGCAAGCCGAAGCAAAAGCATTGCAAATGGCCCAGTTCCTCAACGCATTATCCCGATGCAACGAAGTCATCACACGCTGTACTACCGAGGAAGAATTATTCACGAAAATTTGCGGTATCGTGGTTCAGATTAGCGATATAAAGATGGCATGGGTCGGGCTGGTAGATGGGGCAGACAAGCAAGTCAACACCGTTGCGTCTTGCGGCACCGGGATGGAATATCTGGCTGGCATCCGGATATTGATGAACGCCGACAGCCCGTTCGGACGCGGCCCAACAGCAACTTCCATACGCGAGGACAAGCCGTTGTGGTGCCAGGATTTCATGAATGACCCGATCGCCGCGCCATGGCATGAGAGAGGCGCACACTTCGGCTGGCGTTCCTCTGCCGCACTGCCTCTGCACAAAGAAGGTGTCGCCATCGGCGCCATCACGCTTTATTCCGCCGTGGTGAATGCCTTTGATGAAGCTATACGCAATTTGCTGGTTGAATTGGTGAGCGATATCAGCTTCGCGCTGGACAATTTTGCCCGCGATGATGCGCGCAAGTTGGCCGAGGATGCGCTGAATCTGTTTAAGCACACGCTCGATCAGACACTGGACTGTATTTTTATGTTCCGCGATGACAACTTCAAGTTTATCTATGTAAATGAGGGGGCGATAAATCAGGTTGGATATACCCGCGCGGAATTGCTGGAGATGACGCCGCTGGACATTAAGCCTGAATTTACGCTGGAACGTTTTCTGGAAATGGTGCAACCCTTATGCAACGGCACACAACCTTCAATCAACGTTCAAACCGTTAACCGTCACAAAGATGGTCATGACATACCAGTGGAGATATTTCTCCAGCTGGTACGAAATGAGGGATCAGCGCCGCGCTATATGGCTGTTGTCCGTGACGTGACAGAGCGCAAAATAGCCGAGGCAGAAATTTTGCGTAATAACATCGAACTGGAAAATTTAAATTCCACCATGTCCAGCGACCTGCTAGTCGCTCAGGATGTCATGAGCTATATATTGCGCTCGGGTGGATTGCGCGATAAGCAAATTCGTCATTTTCAACGTCCGGCTCTGCAATTCAGCGGCGATATTATTGCCGTTAGACGGGATAACAATGGTGACTTGCGTATCATGCTGGCGGATGCTACCGGGCACGGCCTTCAAGCAGCGCTATTCCTGCTGCCCATCTTCAGGGTATTTCGTGCAATGGTAATGAAAGGGCTGCCAACCAGCTACATTGTCACGGAAATGAACCAAACCATGCGTGGAATTGCCAAGACTGGGCGTTTCATCGCAGCAGCGGTGGCGCACATTACCCGTGATGGATCTTCCATTGAAATTTGGAACGGCGGCATCCCATCTGTTTTCCACGTGCAAAAGAATGGCGAGCTGCATAAATTCCGCTCTATCCATCCACCCTTGGGAGTGGTGGGCGCCAATTCCTTTGAAGCCATCACCGAAATTTTTCATGCGCCGCCGGGAGCACTCATACTCTGTTCGGATGGACTGACCGAAGCAGAGAGCGCCTCTGGGGAATTTTTCGGCGAAGCGCGTTTTGAATCTATACTCCGAACATCTCCGCCGGATGAGTTGTTTGATAATATCCTTTCCGCACTAAAAACCCATCTTGGAGAAGGTGTAGCGCACGATGATATATCCATGGTGCTTGCCCAGGGCGGTGACTGATTATCTACGAGGGGGCCTTCTTTGCTGCGGTCATGTTCACTTCTCCTTGAAGTTAGGCAGTTTCCTGCCAAATGACCGTTTACACAAAAATTCTTACACCCTCTCTTATCAGTTCAAGCCTGAACTACTGAGATTCATGTGACTTCGCTATGATTTTCTAATCGCATTCTTTGTAATTGCGACTCTCACAATATTGTGCCAATTTTTGCGCTTCAGCGACTTGGGCAGGTGTCATATAGCCAGCCACTTTGTCACGATTTTTTTGCGCGTCACTATCGCCTTTATCCGCCACGAGGCTGAACCACATGTGCGCTCGAACATAATCTCGGACTACACCTTCTCCTTTGGCATACATCACACCAAGATTATATTGTGCATCTGTATGCCCCTGAGCGGCTGCCAACTGATACCATTTCACAGCTTCCTGATTATCCTGGGCTACGCCTCGCCCGTAGTCATACATCACCCCAAGACTATATTGTGCTTTTGCAAGCCCTTGAGCGGATGCCAGCTGATACCATTTCAAAGCTTCCTGATAGTCTTGGGCTACGCCTTGCCCTTGGTGATACATCAAACCAAGATTAAATTGTGCTCTTGCATCTCCCTGATCGGCAGCTAGGTGATACCACTTTACAGCTTCTTGGTAGTCTTGGATTACGCCTCGCCCGTCGCCATACATCCAGCCAAGATTAAATTGTGAGTCTTTATGCCCTTGCTCGGCAGCCAGGCGATACCACTTCACAGCTTCCTGATAATCAGGGGTTACGCTTAACCCTTCGTCATACATCACGCCAAGGTTATATTGCGCGAGTCCTGTTTGTAATTCAGTATTTTCGCCCGTGCCAACCACCGCGAGGCTTACCTGCGCATCCCCATTCTGTGGTTCGGCGGTATTAGCCATTGCTTCCTCAGCTTTTGTTTTTTCCGCTGCTTCCAGTTTGGCTTGTTCTGCGGCCTTAGCTTCGACTTCTGTCTTGGCTTTTGCTTCTATCTTTGCTTGCTCCTCTGTCTTGGCCTCGGCTTCTATTCTGGCCTGCTCAGCCGCCTTGGCTTCTGCTTCCAGTCTGGCTTGTTCTGCTTTCTTCGCTTCGGCTTCTTCCCTCGCCTTGGCCTTCGCTTCCAGCTTCGCCTGTTTGGCGGCCCGCGCTTCTTCCTCGGCTTTCGCTTTGGCCTC
>CAITJF010000223.1 GCA_903892645.1 uncultured Nitrosomonadales bacterium
CTCACGAAAGCGACCATGACGATTCTTGGAGAAAGTAGAGTGATCAGGTACCTTGTCTTCCAACCCCAAATGGCAAAACCAGCGGTACGCCAAATTCAGATGCACTTCTTCACAAAGACAACGCTCAGAACGGATACCAAGGCTGTAACCAATAATTAGCATACGAATGATCAGTTCAGGATCAATAGATGGCCTCGGTTCCCTGGAGGCAGGTTATGTCCGAGTCCATAGCACCATGGAGCTATGTTCCTCAAGGCACGTCCATGAACGACTATGCCTCCATTGTCGTCGCTGTGCTTGGTACGACGATTAGCCCGTACCTATTCTTCTGGCAGGCAGCCCAGGAAGTCGAGGACAATCTGCGCCGTCCTGGAGCCGCCGAACTCCGTGCCAATCCTGAGTACGCCGCAGAACACCTTGCGCGCATCAAGGGAGACACCTACGTCGGGATGCTTTTTTCTAATGGGATCGCGTTGTGCATCGTGCTTGCCACTGCGGTAACCCTGAACGAACACGGCATCACAAACATTTTGACAGCTGCTCAGGCGGCGGAAGCACTGAAACCTATTGCCGGCGAATTTGCCTTTGCGGTGTTCTCTCTAGGCATCATCGGCACAGGCCTTTTGGCTGTCCCCGTTCTAGCGGGATCGGCTGCCTTTGCCGTTAGTGAGGTGTTTGGGTGGAAGGCTGGGCTTTCCCACGGCTTTCACGAGGCACGGGGCTTCTACGCCATCATTATTGCTGCGACCGCCTTGGGTGCCATCATGGGATCGCTTGAGGTGGATCCTATAAAAGCGCTTGTCTGGAGTGCAATCATTAATGGAATAATTTCTGCACCCATCATGGTCGTCATGATGCGCATAGGCCAATCTGAACGCATCATGGGCGAATTGACCATGACCCGACGTCACCGATTCTTTGGTTGGGCTGCCACGGGTGTCATGGCGTTGGCAGTTGGGTTCATGTTTGTGACGAGCTTCTGATCGTCATTTGGAACTGCCACGGAATGTCCGCTGAACGATTCAGCCAATCTGTTGCATCGATCAATTGAATCTGCAGCACATTCCTGCTAATCACCAGTGTCTGCTTCTGGGCACGCGTAGGATTAAAGAAGCCAAGTTCGAATTATTTTCCCATCAGTGCTGATCAAGCACCGCGAGCATCGCTTCGACGTCGACAATTTTGTCGCGTGGTGCGCCGCGTCGTTCCCCGCGCGCCACTTCCACGTCATCAAGCCGCTTCCAGTCGTTGAAGGAGACGATTTGCACGCCGCGCTGGCGCAGCAGGGAGTCGATGGCCTCGCGGTCTGGCAGTTCCCGTGCTTCGAGTCCGGCGCCATCGGCGATCATGTGCTCGACTACGTGGGCGGAAGCGCCCTTGTGTGAGCCGATGAGTCCCTGCGGCCCGGTGCGCGCCCAGCCGACGACGTATTCGTTGGCAATCACGTTGCGGCTGACTGGGTCGACAACGCGCCCGTCTTCGTTGGTGATGACCCGCGCTTTTTCGTCGTAGGGGACTCCATCAATCCGCTTGGCGGCAAAGCCAATCGCAGTCAGCACCATCCCGACGTCGAGAACTTCGGTCTCGCCGGTGCCGCGTGCGCTGACCGTGCCGTCCGGCTGAGCTTCGAGGCGATTTTTCTCTAGTACTAGGCCGGCCACTTTGCCGTCAGCATCGGCGATGATCTCGGTCGGTGAGACAAGGAACCGAAAGTGGAGTTTTTTCGCTTTCGCTCCGTGCTGCCGCACGGCAAATGACTGGAGTATCTTCAGGTTTTTTTCCTGCTGCGTATTGCCCGCAGCTTCCGGAATGACGCAGCCCGCAAGCTCTTCCGGGGCAACAATCGGGTCAACATCTTCCATCTCGCCGAATTCTTTAAGTTCGGGCGGCGTGAACGAGGCTTGCTCCGGCCCGCGCCGCCCGAGAATAAACACCTCGCGCACCTGGCTGTGGCGCAGAGCCTCCAGCGCGTGTGCGGCTATGTCGGTCTTTTCGAGTTCGGCGGGCGTGCGCAGCAATATCCGGGCAGCGTCGATAGCGGTGTTGCCGTTACCCACCACCGCGACGCGCGACACTGACAAGTCGATTTTTGCCTGACGGTAGTCGGGATGCCCGTTGTACCAGCCGATAAACACTGCCACCGGCGTGCAGCGCGCTATGCCTTCCCCCGGAATGCCGAGGCGACGGTCGTCCTCGTTACCCACTGCGTAGATTATCTGATGGTAGTGCTGGCGCAACTCTTCCACCGTCACACCACGCCCGAGGCACACATTTCCCAGAAATCTGAAGGTGGGCCGCGCGGCGGTTTTTTCGTAAACGCGGGTGACTGTTTTGATGCTCTGATGGTCAGGTGCAACGCCTCCGCGCACAAGCCCGTACGGTGTGGGGATACGATCGAACATGTCAACATGGACGACCGTATCGGTGCGCCTGAGCAGCGCCTCTGCAGCATAGAAACCAGCAGGCCCGGAACCGATTATTGCGACACGCATGAAATACCTCCATAGCAAGTAAAAATGTACCTCGCAATACTACACTTTTAGCGTCTGAATGAGCGCAATGAATTGGCCGTGACTATTCCAGATAGTGTCGGTCAATTGAGTCCAGAACATCCATTAGCTTCTGGTCGAATTTACAATTTCATGTTTTCGAAGCCGGGCAGCAACATTACAATTTTTTGAAGACATTTTGCTTACACTGTTTCTTCAGGCCGGAGGGTAAGGGCGCACGGCGTTTTTCCATCCACCGCATATCCTGTAAGACAAACACTGACAGCAGACTTTCTCATTCCCCTACGCCATAATCAGGCAAACACCGATAGCACATTGCACGTGCAGGGGCATACTGTAACTTAACGGGGGGCGCTTCTGTAGATACAACGTCTTGTATCCGCATCATTTCGGCAAGTTATTAAAAACCCCCTTTGTTTTCACCAATTCTATTCATTCGTATCCAACTGACAGACCGTTTTCCAACTGTGATATCAGGAGGCAATCATGAAACAGGGTTATAAAAACACACTGGCAGCATTGGCTGTATTGGCTGCTTTACCACTAGCCATTCACAATGCTTACGCTTCAGTAGAAGACGCGATACACCATGATGCAAATCCTAATGCGCCCATGATAACCGAGGCGGATTTTGCCACGGGTAGCCAGATTTATTTTGAGCGTTGCGCAGGTTGTCATGGTGTACTGCGCAAGGGTGCGACCGGCAAACCGTTAACGCCAAACCTCACCCTGGATAAAGGCACTGATTACCTGAAAGTGTTTATCAGTGGCGGCTCACCGGGGGGTATGCCGAACTTTGGCACTTCCGGCGAATTGTCCGAAAGGCAAGTCGATATCATGGCGCGCTATATCCAGCAGACACCATCAGCCCCGCCGGAATTCGGCATGAAGGACATGGAAGCCAGCTGGAAGGTTGTTGTGCCGGTAAGGGGCCGTCCAACCAGGCAGATGAACACCCTTGACTTGGCTAATTTGTTTTCTGTCACCCTGCGCGACAGCGGCGAAGTGGCGTTGATAGACGGCGATAGCAAGAGAATCATCACTATCATCAAGACCGGGTATGCGGTACACATTTCCCGCATGTCTGCATCCGGGCGCTACCTGTATGTGATCGGTCGCGATGCCAAACTCAATCTGATTGACCTGTGGATGGAAACGCCCGGGGTCGTGGCTGAAATCAAGATCGGTGCCGAGGCACGTTCGGTGGAAACCTCCAAATTCAAGGGATGGGAAGACAAATATGCGATTGCCGGCAGCTATTGGCCGCCGCAGTACGTGATTATGGATGGGGACACGTTGAAGCCGTTAAAAATTGTTTCAACCAGCGGCATTGCCTCGGAGACCAATGAGTTCGTCAGAGAGGCACGCGTCGCAGCTATCGTGGCCTCTCACTTCAAGCCTGAGTTCATGGTCAACGTGAAAGAAACAGGAAAAGTGGTAATCGTTGACTACTCCGACCTGAATAACCTGAAGACAACGATGATCGACACCCCGCGCTTTCTGCATGACGGCGGCTTTGAGTCCACCAAACGCTACTTCATGGATGCCGCCAACGCCTCCAACAAGATCGCGGTGGTCGACATCAAGGAAAACAAGCTGGCAGCCGTGGTTGAGGTGAGCAAAACCCCGCATCCGGGTCGCGGCGCCAACTTCATTGATCCGAAGTTCGGGCCGGTCTGGGCTACCTGCCACCTGGGAAGTGAAGAAATTTCCCTGATCGGCACCGACCCGGTCAAGCACAAGGAAAACGCCTGGAAAGTGGTGCGAACCCTGAAGGGCCAGGGTAGCGGATCGCTGTTCATCAAGAGCCATCCGAAATCGACAAACCTGTGGGTTGATACTCCGCTTAACAAGGAGGCAAATATCAGCCAGTCGGTCGCGGTGTTTGACATCAATGCACTCGACAAAGGATTCGTCGTATTACCGATCGCCGAGTGGGCCAATCTTGGTGAAGGCGCCAAACGTGTCGTTCAGCCGGAATACAACAAAGCAGGCGACGAGGTGTGGTTCTCGGTCTGGAACGCCGCAGACAAGAAATCCGCCATCGTGGTGGTTGATGACAAAACGCGCAAGCTGAAGAAAGTGATCACCGATCCGAAGCTGATTACGCCTACCGGGCATTTCAACGTCAACAATACGCAGCACGACATTTATTAATCTGGCAGTATTCTGCGGCAACGGGCGGGGCATGCTCCCGCCCGTTTTACTTTGTGGAGTGCATTAGCTTGGCCTCCGCTGCAAAAATGGGGAAGTATGAACAGAATTTTTCTTGCATGGTGCGCGGCTCTGGCTGGAGCTCCAAGCAACGCCGCTTATGCTGCAGGCGAAGACATGTTGGATGAGGTTGTGGTGACTGCGACCAGAACGGCAGGGATGGTGTCCGACGTCCCCGCAGCAGTAACAGTGATTACTGACAGGCAAATGGATGGCAAAAACACTTCTCGTCTGGGTGATGCGCTTTATCAGGTGCCCAGCCTCTACTTGCAGAATGGCGCACTTGGCCAGTCGCAGGGCACTTCTGGAACCAGCGGCATGTCGCTGCGTGGAATAGATCAGAACAAGACGCTTATCCTGCTCGACGGGCAACCCATCCAGGATGCCAGCTCCGGAAAAGTAAACTGGAGAGTCCCGTTTGTCGAAGATATTGAGCGAATCGAAGTTGTACCCGGTGCGTTTTCTTCGCTGTATGGCAGCAACGCGATCGGCGGGGTCATCAATATCATTACCAAATTACCGCAGAAACGCGAGTTCACGGCAAAGTTGAAAAAAGGCTGGGGCGATGCCAGCGGTGAGGATGCCAGCGTCTATTTCCGCAACAAATCGGATAATGGATTGGGCATTGTCGCGGGGCTCGGTTATCAGGGCCGCAACAGCTATGTGAACGATTTCGTGGCTAGGACGCCGGTTGCAGGCGTTGCGGGTACTGCGGTTACGGGAGCGCGGGCGACCATGACGCGGGATGGCGCGCCAGCCTATCTGGTCGGCGACAAGGGCGCTGCTCCGTGGAGATCCGCCAATGCGACGGCCAAACTGTTTTATGACCTGAACGCCCGTGACAAGGTTTTCGCCGGTGTCACCTATCAGGAAACCAACCAGGGCTATACGCTGTTCAATACCTACCTCAAGAATGCCGCAGGAGCGCCTGTTTCGGCTGGGGCGCTTGGCATCAATGGGCAGCGCGTGACATTAACGGAATCCGCTTTCGCCAACAACTCACCGCTGCGCGAGGCGGCCACCCGGTATTTTGTGGGCTATGAGGGCACAACCGGAAACGATTACCTGCTGAAACTCGACCTCGCAAAAATTGTCCGCGCATACAGCTTTACCCAGGCCGGTACAGCCGCCACATGGGGCAGCGGCACAGGCACCTTAACGGATACGCCGAACAGCGGCACTGACGGCACGGCTCAATTGAGTTTCCCGGTTGGTGCAAGGCAATTCATCGTAACCGGCTTGGCATTGCATCGTGATGTTGCGAACCAGCGGACCTACGGTCTTTCCAATTGGCGCAACCCCGATGCCCGGGTCACCCTGGACGGGGGCTATAACGGCAGTTCGGCCACGACCTCTTTTTTCGCGCAGGACGAGATACGCATGACGGAAACGCTCAATGTCTATTTGGGCGGGCGGTGGGATGACTGGGAAACGAGTGGCGACAACTTCAAGAACACCGCACCAACCGGCGCCACGGTCTTTGCGGCGCGCGGTGCCTCCGCTTTCAGCCCAAAAATATCCGCGGTGTACAAGCCGACGGATGCGACAACACTGCGGGCATCCTATGGAAAATCTTTCCGGGCGCCAACCAATCTGGATATGTATGCCACCTCCACCATCAATGGACTGACAACACGGGGAGACTCCAACCTTCAACCCGAGCGGGGCGAGACGTGGGAAATGGGAGGGGAGCTGCGGCTGAAGGAAAACACAAGGATCAGTGCGACCTACTACGAAACACTGCTGAGCAGCCTGATCTATTTGCAGCAGGTCACCCCATTTGTGCTGTCGCAACGAATTAACGCAGGAAAAGCAAAAGTTAGCGGAATCGAATTGGGAGCCACAACAAAATTGGCAAGCTGGCTAGAGCTGGATGCCAACTACGCTTACGTGGATTCAATGATGCTCGACAACCCCACCGATCCGCTGAGCGTTGGCAAGCGGCTGACTGACTCCCCAAGGAATATCGCCGGTATCGGGCTGACTGCCCAACAAGGTTCGTGGTCTGGCACGTTGAATGCGCGCTACATAAGCCACGTTTTTTTGACTGCAAAAAATATGGACGTGATAGAAGGAGTGCCAACCAGCTACGATGCCCACACCATGGTGAATGCCAAGCTCGGGCATGAGTTTCCCAAAGGTGTAAAAGGGTCAGTTGCCATCAATAACTTACTGGACGTCAAAGCCTACTCATTCTTCTTGCTGCCGGGACGAAATGTGACAGCCGAAATGGATTTCTCTTTTTAAACATGACGTCAAAATTGAAGTGGCAATCTTTGGAGCCGTTCGTGGTGAGCTTGTCGAACCATGAATGGCTCCCGGAAAAACCATTCACCCTTCGACATAACCAGCGACTTGGCTATCGTCTTTTGGCAGCCTAGTCGAATGGCTATAACCAATGACTTGCCGCTTTAGCGGCTTAGTCAGATGGCTAGTTGTTTCACCAGTAGTTATCTCAGGCTCAGGGCGAACGGTTGTTTATACGGCAGTATTACGTCGTTATATTTAAATTGGCGCGTTCATCCTGAGATATCGAAGGGTGGAACCTTGTGTCAACCTTGGGCTTCGATACCTCAGCCCGAACGGAGACATTATCACAAATTAGGAATGCTCAATAAATGACTTCAAAGCTGGTGTAAAGGCCATTGTCAGGCTCGATTTCGACGCGCTCCACCTGTGCGCGCTCCGGGCCGCGATGTGCCCAGCGCACGATGGCGTCCACATCATCTGGCTCACCCTGCACTGCGGCTTCCACCGCGCCATCGCTACGGTTCCGCACCCAGCCGGCGACCGCCAGTCTTTGCGCTTCGCGGCACATCGAGTCGCGGAAAAACACGCCTTGCACCCGGCCATGAATCACGAGGCGCAGCGTCTTCTTGGGGGAAGCTGTAGGAATGGTCATTCTTTAATTTCCCTGCAGAACAGCGCTCTGTTGCACCACTAAAAGTGAACTAGAATTTGATCGCCGAAAAGATTTTCCGCGCCAGGCTTCCTGTTGCTTCCAATGGGTTTGTGCGGATCGCTTTCTCCTGCTCGGCCATCATCAGAAATAACCCGTCCATCGCCTTGCGGGTGATGTAATCATCCAGCCTGGCATCGTGCTCGTCCACCAGGCCGAACTTCACGCCCTTGCCGGCAAACTGGTCGTATTTTTCCGCGACCTTAACCTTCAGCATCGCCTTGTTGATGATGGGCTTGAACTTCCCTGCCAGAGCGGTTTCGGTGTTTTTGCGGAAGTATTGCGTGGCGGCGTCATCGCTGCCGGTAAGAATGCTTTTGGCATCTTCCACGGTCATTTTTTTGACTGCGCCGACCAGCAAGTTTTTGGCTTCCGGCACGGCGGCTTCGGCGGCGCGATTCATCGAGGTGACCAACTCATCCGCATATTTGCCCATGCCAAATTTGCGCAATATGCCATCTACTTTCTGCAAGCTTTCCGGCAGTGGGATGCGCACCTTATCGTTGCCGAGGTAGCCATTCTCTTTTGCCAGATTTTTCACCGCAGCTTCCGCGCCCTGAGTAAGCGCCTGCTTCAGGCTACCTACCTGGTCCTTGTTGCTGAAGCCGGAAAGGTCGAGAGCGGATGCGCTGGTGGCGGCAAATAAAAACCATGCAATGAAAATGCTGCGAATGAGGTTGCTTAACATCCGAGTAAGCCTCTTTAAAAATTATTTACCCTCTCCCCAACCCTCTCCCTCAAGGGAGAGGGGGAAGGTATAGGAGATGAGTTTATTTTTTGCGCGGCGCCATTAGATCGGTGATCGTGCCTTCAGCCATTTCCGCCGCAAAGCCGACGGTTTCAGAAAGCGTGGGATGCGGGTGGATGGTCAGGCCGATGTCTTCCATGTCGGCACCCATTTCCAAAGCGAGTACCGCTTCCGCAATCAATTCACCAGCATTGGCTCCGACGATGCCTGCCCCCAGAATACGGCGTGTTTGCGGATCGAGCAGCAGTTTGGTGACGCCTTCTTCGCGGCCGATGGACAGCGCACGCCCCGAGGCCGCCCACGGAAAATTGGCTTTTTCGTACTCGATGCCCTGTGCCTTGGCCTGCGTTTCGGTGAGCCCCGTCCAGGCGATTTCGGGGTCGGTGTAAGCCACCGCAGGAATGGTGAGCGCATCAAAGCCGGACTTGTGCCCGGCGATGACTTCCGCTGCCACTTTGCCTTCGTGGCTTGCCTTGTGCGCCAGCATCGGCTCGCCGGCAATGTCGCCGATGGCATAGATGTGAAGCACATTGCTGCGCATTTGTTGATTCACCGGAATAAAGCCACGCTCGTTGACCGATACGCCAGCCGCTTCTGCGCCGATGTCGCGGCCATTGGGGCGGCGACCGACGGCCATCAGTACGCGGTCATACAGTTGCGGCTCGGGTGCTTGCGCACCTTCAAAGTGCACCTTCAGCCCTTCCTTTAACGCTTCGATCTTGCTGACTCTGGTCTTCAGGTAAATCGCTTCGTAGCGTTTTTCGATACGTTTGTGCAGCGGGCGTACCAAGTCACGGTCCGCGCCGGGAATCAGGCCATCGGCCAGTTCCACCACGCTGATCTTTGATCCGAGCGCATCGTACACCGTGGCCATCTCCAGCCCGATGATCCCGCCGCCGATAATCAACATGCGCTGCGGCACATCCTGAAGTTGCAATGCGCCGCTGGAGTCGATGATGCGCGGATCGTCATAAGGCATGCCGGGAATACGCACCACGCTGGAGCCTGCGGCGATGATGGCGTTATCAAACGTGATGGTCTTGCTACCGTCTTTGGTTTCCACGCTGAGGCTGTTGGGCGAGGTGAATTTCGCGACACCATGCACCATCTGCACCTTGCGTTGTTTGGCCAGCCCTGCCAAGCCACCGGTGAGTTTAGCAACAACGTTTTCTTTCCAGGCGCGGATTTGATTGATGTCGATTCTGGGCTTGCTGAAAGTCACGCCGTGCTGCGCGGCTTCCTCTGCTTCAGTGATGATTTTTGCGACATGCAGCAGCGCCTTGGAGGGAATGCAGCCGACATTCAGGCACACACCGCCCAGCGTGGCGTATTTTTCGATCAGCACCACCTGCTTGCCTAGGTCGGCGGCGCGGAACGCGGCAGTGTAGCCGCCGGGGCCGGCGCCCAGCACCAGCACTTCGGCGTGCAAATCACCCTTAACCACATTTACTGGAATATGTACCTCGTGAATCGCTGGTGCCGGAGGGACCATTGGTGCTGTCGAATGAGTAGCTGGGGTGCTGGCAGCCGCCACGACACTGCTTTCCAGCAGCAGGATCACACTGCCCTCGGAAACCTTGTCGCCCATTTTAACCTTGATTGCCTTCACCACACCCGCAGCCGGACTGGGTACGTCCATGGTGGCCTTGTCGGTTTCCATCGTGATCAGCGATTGTTCCGGCTCGATGGTGTCACCCGCCTTGACCATCACCTCGATGACGGCGACGTCCTTGAAGTCGCCGATGTCCGGTACTTTGACTTCGATGATTTGGCTCATGGTTTTCCCCAAGTATTTTGGTTTATCATTCCCGTGCCACCTCTCTCCAACTCTCCCCCCAAAGGGGAAGAGGGCAATCGTCCCCTCTCCCGCTTGCGGGAGAGGGTTAGGGAGAGGGCGGCGGAAATGACGGATTAAATCCTTACCTGCCCGCTGCCCAGCACAATAAATTTCTGCGAAGTCAGCCCTTCCAGTCCGACCGGGCCGCGCGCATGAATCTTATCGGTGGAAATGCCAATCTCCGCACCCAAGCCGTATTCGAAGCCATCGGCAAAGCGTGTGGAAGCGTTCACCATCACCGAACTGGAATCCACTTCGCGCAAAAAGCGCATCGCCCTGGTGTAGTTCTCCGTCACGATACTGTCGGTGTGCTGCGAGCCATAGGTGTTGATATGGACGATGGCTTCATCCACCCCGGCGACCACGCGCACCGCGAGAATCGGCGCGAGATATTCGGTGCGCCAGTCTTCCTCGATAGCGGTTTTCATCTGTGGTACCAATGCGCGTGCCGCAGCATCGCCGCGCAGCTCGACATTTTTATCGAGATAAATTTTGCACAGCTTGGGCAGTACGGCAGCGGCAACACCCTGCGCCACCAGCAGCGTTTCCATCGCATTGCATACGCCGTAGCGGTGCGTCTTGGCGTTGTCCGCGATACGGACTGCCTTGTCCAGATCGGCTTCGTCATCGATATACACATGGCAGATGCCGTCCAGATGCTTGATCACCGGAATGCGCGCCTCCTCGGAAATGCGCGCGATCAGGCTCTTGCCGCCGCGCGGCACGATCACGTCCACATATTCCTTCATGGTAATCAGCTCGCCCACGGCGGCGCGGTCAGTGGTGGCAACTACTTGCACCGCCGTTTCCGGCAACCCGGCAGCGCGTAATCCGGCATGCACGCAGGCGGCAATGGCCTGATTGGAATGGATGGCTTCCGAGCCGCCGCGCAGGATGGCGGCATTGCCGGATTTCAGGCACAGCCCTGCGGCATCTGCCGTGACGTTGGGGCGCGATTCATAAATGATGCCGATCACGCCGAGCGGCACGCGCATCCTGCCGACCTGAATGCCGGAAGGCCGGTATTTCAGGTCGCTGATTTCGCCGATCAGATCGGGCAACTGCACAATCTGGCGCAAGCCTTCCGCCATGCCGCGCACGGTCTTTTCGGTCAGCGTGAGGCGGTCTATCGAGGCAGCATCCAATCCGTTGGCACGCGCGACATTTACATCCTTGGCGTTTTCCGCGATAAGCTGCGCGCTGCCGTCCAGGATGGCGGCAGCGATGGCTTCCAGCGCGCGGTTCTTCGCGGCGGTATCGGCCTGCGCCATGATTCTGGAAGCCGCGCGCGCCTGCTGCCCGATTTGCTGCATGTATGCCTTGATGTCTTCCATCGCGTTTCTCTCATCTGGAACTGGTCGCACATTTTACCGCAAGCGGAGTGGTAAAATGCGCGCCTTATTTGAGCGAAACCCTGCATGTCCGACATCCTGAAAAAAATCCTTGCCGTTAAAGCGCAGGAAGTGGCCGCCGCGCAAGCCACCAAGCCGCTCGCAGCGATGCGTGCAGTGGCGGCGCAAGCCCTACCCGTCCGTGATTTCACCGGTGCGATCCGCAACAAGATTGCGGCAGGGCAACCTGCGGTGATCGCCGAAATCAAGAAGGCCAGCCCGAGCAAGGGTGTCTTGCGTGCAGATTTTTGCCCGGCGGAGATTGCTGCCAGTTATGCCAGACATGGCGCGGCTTGCCTGTCGGTGCTGACCGATGAACAGTTCTTTCAGGGCAGCGCAGATTATCTGCAACAGGCACGCGCGGCTTGCTCCATTCCGGTACTGCGCAAGGATTTCATGGTGGATGTCTACCAAATCTATCAGGCACGGGCGATGGGTGCGGATGCCGTTCTGCTGATTGCTTCAGCGCTGAGCCTGGCGCAGATGCGTGAATTTGAGGCGTTGGCGCACAGCCTCGGCATGAGTGTGCTGGTGGAGGTGCATGATGGTGCAGAGCTGGATATAGCCTTGCAGCTTGAAACCCCGCTCATCGGCATCAACAACCGCAACTTGCGCACCTTCGAGGTTAGCCTGCAAATCACGCTGGACTTGTTGCCGCGCATTCCGCACGGTCGCATCGTGGTGACGGAGAGCGGCATATTCAAGGCGGAAGATGTACGGCTGATGCGCACCCACCATGTGCATGCCTTTCTGGTGGGTGAAGCATTTATGCGCGCGCCTGATCCGGGGGTGGAACTGGCGCGGGTGTTTGGGTAGGTGTTTTACATTTCCAGCACATCACAAATTGCGCCGTAAACGCGCGCCATCAATTTCTCGTCACAACGCATGAGCGACCCATCGGTTAAACGCCGATTGTCAATCGCTCGAAGTTGATCAATCAGAGAGTTTCACCTTGGCTAAAACATGCCGGTACTTCCCGCAAATGCCCGACGAACCAGCCATCCTCTTGCCAATATTCCAATGTAAACGTGACCATGTTTTCTCCTGAAATGCGAAACAGCATGTGGCGAAGATAGCCGCTATTTTTGGCGGTGGCAATAAAAACGGGCACCCGAAGGTGCCCGTCAAGACTTCTTGTATTGTTACGCCCGTAAAGGACGCAGCCAATTTAGAACGTGTGCTTGATAC
>CAITJF010000224.1 GCA_903892645.1 uncultured Nitrosomonadales bacterium
CAGACTGCGGAATTCTTCATTTCCACTCAGCCAAGGCTCTGGATAACCGCCTTGAAACCAGTAGTCTCGAACCTGCAACACCGTCAGTCGAGCGGCTGCAGCCGCCTGGATATCAGCAATCGGCGCGCCATCGGCCAGCATAGGGTAAAGGCGGGACGGCGGTAATTGCCAGGCCTCTGCCAAACTCAGCGGCGCCATTTCCAAACGCGCCACCCGTCCTGCCAGACTTTCTGAAATCTGCTTGACCAACTCCGGCGAACTCGAACCTGACAGCAAAAACCGTCCTTTTCTGGAACGATCCCGGTCGATCGCCACGCGCAGGGCCGAAAATAAAGGCGGCGCCAGTTGTGCTTCGTCAATCACAACCTTGTCAGCATGCAAGCGGAAGAATAGATCAGGATCGGCAAGTAATTGCTGGCGATCCGTCGAATTCTCCATATCAAAGCGCTGCCATTCACCGGAAAGCGTGCCCAGCAATGTCGTTTTGCCGCACTGCCGCACCCCAGTCAGCACGACACAGGGAAAGTGAGTCAGTAGCGTTTGCAGATGAAATTGAATGTGTCGAGAGATCATAGATGTAAATTCTAAATACACACTTTAGTAATTACACAATTCTAACGTGTTATCACTAAAAATCAACGCCTAATTTCACGCTACCTGAGATGCCAACATAGTAGACACCCCAGATTCTCGCCTTGCACCTAGTCCAACAGCACCAGTCCCCACACCACGGGAACGCTCACCAAGCTGAGAAACACCGCAGCACTACCGATATCCTTGGCTCGCTTGGCGAGGGGGTGATTCTCCAGCGAAACGCGGTCCACTGCCGCCTCGAGCGCGGAGTTGAGCAGCTCAACGACGAGCACCAGCATCACGGCGCCGACCAGCAGCGCCTTGCCGATACCGGAGACCGGCATAAAAAACGCCGCCGGCACGAGCACGGCAGCGAGGATTGCCTCCTGCCGGAAGGCTGCTTCGTTGCGCCATGCCGCGCCCAGACCCTCCAGCGAATAGCCCAATGCGGCAAGTACGCGCCTCAGCCCCTGCCTGCCTTTGTGCGAATCGCTTTTCACCCCAGCAACTCCTCCAGCGGAGAGCGCTCCGGCTCCAGCATGCGCAGGCAATTTTCCACGGCCAAGGCAATCCCCTGCCGGGAATAAAACCCGCCATTCACCTGAGTGGTATGAATCACGGTATTGCGGAAGCGGCGAAACAGTTCCGCATCCGGCCTCACACCATCCCGCCAGAAATCATCCAGTTCCCCCTGAAAAGTCAGGCCCGGCAGGTTGTAGATCGGGTCGCTCAGCGCAATGGTGGGGCAGCCCAACCCTAACGAATGCGCTCCCACCGTGCTATTGACCGTCACCGTTCCCAGCGCAGCACGTAGCAAGGTATCCAGGTCTCCGCTTTCCAGGTAATCGACACGCTCAGTCAGGCCAAAACGCTGCTCAAGCTCAGCAATAATGCGCGGATAATTCACCAGCCCCATATCCAGCGGATGGTTCTTGATTACCAGGCGCGCATCGCCAGGCGCATATCGGGCAAAGGACTCCATCACGAATTCCATCACCCCGGCCATGTCGTCAAAGCGGGAATGGTCTCGAATCTGTGCATCGCTACCCAACTGAAGCGGCAAAAGAAAAAAAGGAATGGAGGCCCGAACCATGTCATCCACCAAGGCGTTGTCCTGCGGCTTGTGAAAACGCAGCATAGGTAGCCGGCTGGCGTAGCCGAAGTATTCAACCGCCGCACTCACCGGCGCATGGGTACGATAGCATGGGAAGATCAACGGATTCCAGAATCCTGCCATGTGATAGGCCACGTCGTGAGCCGCACGGATTTTGAAAGACGATTGGAACGGCTGTCCATCGCCATAATCCGGCAAACGTGCCCCAACATCCCGGAACCAGTCAGATTCACGAGGCAGCAAAGAATGTCCATTGACACCTTCCCGCTCCAAAGTCACCCAGTAGGGGCGGAAATAGCCCTCTTCAAAAACATGGGTGCGAACCCCGCAGACGTTACCGTGATCCACAGCGGGACGGTGGACAGGCCGGCGATCACCAAACAAAATTTGGTCGGTGATGCCGAATTTACGATACTTGTCATCAAGAAAATCCCGTAAATCAGAAACAGGCCCCCGATAGTTCCAGGCAGACCGACCGCCCCAATACGCCCAATCCCCCGCGTTGAAATTAACCTTGAAGACCCGGTGGCCATCGGCTTTGAGACGATCCGCCAAGCGGGCAAAAAAGGGGGAGCAAACCCCTTGCAGAAACAAAAAAGAGCGCGCCCGACTCATGTTAACTGGCTATAGAGTCAGGCGAGTTTCAACAGCGATTTGATCTTGGACTTGATTTCCGTCATCTCAGCCGTCGTCGCCTTACCTTTGCGCTCGGCCTGCCGCGTTTGCCAATCGAGGCTTTTAATCTGATCTGCCAAGGCAG
>CAITJF010000225.1 GCA_903892645.1 uncultured Nitrosomonadales bacterium
ACAACTTCTCGGTGGGCAGCTTGTAAACTTCCGTCAGCAATTCCCATGCGGATTTGATCGCATCGCGCTTGAAGTAATCGCCGAAGCTGAAGTTGCCCAGCATCTCGAAGAAGGTGTGATGGCGCGCGGTGTAGCCGACGTTCTCCAGGTCGTTGTGCTTGCCCCCGGCGCGCACGCACTTTTGGCTGGACGTTGCGCGCGTGTAAGGACGCTTGTCGAAACCGAGGAACACGTCCTTGAACTGGTTCATCCCCGCGTTGGTAAACAACAGCGTCGGGTCTTCGTGCGGCACCAGCGAACTGGAAGCCACCACGGCATGGCCTTTGGAGGCAAAAAAATCAAGAAACTTCTGGCGGATATCGCTGCTTTTCATTTAATCACCATTACCATGAAAAATGTTTGGGCACAGCCCTGAGAGAGGCGCGCATAATACCATCCCGTAGCACCATGCCGCATCTGACTCAAGCTGGCGGCGTGATTGATTGAAAAACAATTCGAACCTAGCCCATTTAATTATGAAAACCATGAAACGCAAGCGGAACTCGAACTATGTGGTCACCAAGGAAAACGGTGTTTTCGTCGCGAGTTGCCCCGATCTCGGGTTGGCTTGTCGCGGTGCGACTGAACAGGAAGCTTTAGCGAATCTGGAGGAGGCGCTGGCCCTCTACTTCGAGGACCTGCCCGGGCCTGCCGACGGCTAGCATGATTGATGTTTGGTTTGGTCTGGTCAAACTCAAAATCGATGCTGATCCCTTTGACTATTCAAACAAACTGTGCCTGTCTCTAATCTTGTAGATCGGAGGAATTAAGTGTTCAAAAGTATCCAGAAGATCAAAGGTCTTGGCGTGTTTGAAAACTACACGCAGCCACCTAGCACGAACGAGTTCGGCATCAAGAACCTGATCTACGGCTGGAACTATTCGGGGAAAACAACGCTGTCGAGGCTGTTTGGCCTACTGGACACAAAGAAGCCTAACTCTGATTCGTCGAGCTCTACACGTATTCGAAGTATCCAGATAGCCGAGGCTCAACAGTAGATCAGCGCGCAGAGCGCATCTTTGGCGGAGAGAAGGCCAAGCGTATCTTGAAGGTATTGCACTACTTCAGCCACGCCAACAAAATCGAGCGCATCGCTGAGAACAGCGACCTAATGTGTGATATCGAAGGGGCGGTCAACGATCTGATGGAAACACTGAAAAACAAAGATCCAATGCACATGGAGGCGCTCAAAGCTGCGGTCGCCTAGGACTGAATAGCGAAATACACGAAGGCAAATCATAATATCGATAGGGTCAGACTCGATTGATCCGTAAAAGAGAAAGCCCGGCATCGCCGGGCTTTCTCTTTGTAACAATCACTTCTCCTCTGTATTGACCAAGCAAAAACCTGCTCAGGCCTCAAGCCGCCTTGAGCATGAAATCTACGTGGATGGCATCAAATGGAAAGACAATCATTCCATCGTCTGTTTTTGACAACAGCCCCGCGTTAAGCAATGCAGTCACATCACCATGCACGGCTTTGACGTCGCGCTCCACACGCCGCGCTGCTTCGCGGATGGACATAGCTCCCGCGCCCGTCATCACGTTCAGTAGCTCCCAGCGTTTGCCGGACAACACTTTGAACAGCAGCTCGGGCGATTCAAAGCTGATACGCGGCGCGGAAGCCTTTCCGCTCTTCCATGCCTGGGTGAAATCGCCCAGCGTGTCCGTCAATGGGCGTACATCAATCGTTACTGTTTTCATCTCGCCACCTCTTCACATCCTCAAAAAAATCCGCCACCAGTCTGTCGACCGAGACGAAACGGTATTTCACTTCCCTGCCGCGCACATGCTTGTGGTCGCCCTTGCTGGATTCGTTGTCATAGCACAGCACACATATCCCGGCGACGACGAATGCCAGCCGGTATTTGTAGCGATGCTTGCTGCCGGTTAGCGGCGCGGGTACTTCCCACAGCACCAGTTCCGCAAATGCCTGTTCCGCGACAGGCACACGGCGGTTGAATAATTCGCGGGCTTTCATGTTGGAAACAATAACAACAGGTCAGAGTGTTGTCAACTAGTCCAACAGTAAGTCACCCTTCGACATAACCAGCGACTTGCCCGCTTGCGGGCTTAGTCAAATGGCTAGTAGTTCCATCAGGCTCAGGGCGAACGGGGGACTTAATCAGCGCTTCTTTAGGTTAAAATCATTACAGCTTCCTTGCCATTATTTTCATACTCACTTTGATTCTCGATTCCCACACTCCGATGCGTATCGCACAGCTTCGCCAACGCCTGCGTGATCTCGGCGCCAAGCCGTGCCACGAAGATCGTCTGCTGCGCGGCTGGAGCCAGGTCTGCTCGTACGATAGAAAGCACAGCCCCGCAGAAACTTTCTTCCCGCTTGCGCTGCGCAATGAGTTGCCCACCATCGAGGCGAAGTTGAATGGACTGGCGCGCCTGCGCAGTGAATATCCCGCCAACGGTCATGGGAGCCATGACCGTTCCCCCTCCCCAACCCTCCCCCGCAATGCGGGAGAGGAGGCAAACGTAGCGCTACGCGGATTTTCTGATAACGAAGGCGTCGCACGATTGCTGGTGGAACTGGCCGATGGCCAGATGGTGGAGAGCGTGCTGCTGCCGCGTGGCGGTCTGTGCGTTTCGACGCAGGTGGGTTGTGCCGTGGGGTGTGTCTTCTGCATGAGTGGCCGCGACGGCTTGCTGCGCCAGCTCGGCAGCGCCGAGATCGTCGCGCAGGTGGTGCTCGCCCGTCGTCGCCGCGCGGTGAGCAAGGTGGTATTCATGGGCATGGGCGAACC
>CAITJF010000226.1 GCA_903892645.1 uncultured Nitrosomonadales bacterium
GGTGTCGTACTCCTCGTCGCTGAGCAACGTGCCGAGCGCTTCGTTGAAGTCCGCTATTTCGGTCGCGGCCTTGACGCGCCAGTTGCCCGCGCCATCCGGGATGAGGTTATCTTCATCCTCGTCGAAATCATACTCATCCTCGATGTCGCCGACAATCTGTTCCAGCACATCCTCGATGGTGACCATGCCGCATACGCCGCCGTATTCATCCACTACCAGCGCGATATGGTTGCGGTTGCCGCGAAAGTCGCGCAGCAGCACGTTGAGGCGTTTGGATTCCGGCACGAATACGGCGGGGCGCAGCATGTCGCGCACGTTGAATTCCTCGCCCGCGTAATAGCGCAGCAAATCCTTGGCGAGCAGGATGCCGATGATGTTGTCCTTGTTGCCGTCTATGACCGGGAAGCGCGAGTGCGCGGTCTCGATGACGAAGGGAATAAATTGTTCAGGCGGCTGGCTGATGTCGATGACGTCCATCTGCGCACGGGGAATCATGACCTCGCGCACTTGCTGCTCCGACACCAGAATCACCCCTTCCATCATGGACAGGGCATCGGCATCCAGCAGGTCGCGTTCGTAGGCAGAGTGCAGCAGCCCGATCAGTTGCTCGCGGTCTTCCGGCTCGCGCAACAGCATCGTGGAAAGCCGTTCAAGCAGACTGGGTTTATTGCCTTCGGACTTGTTACTTTCGGGTCGATCCATCTTTGACGTAGTCAGGTTACCACTTGGTAGGGATCAGCATACCTTAATTTGAGCAGGATTGCAGTTTCCCGCGCCTCCATCACGGCGGCATCCGCTTCGTTGTCGTGGTCATAACCTTGCAGGTGCAGGGCGGCATGAATGGCGAGGTGGGCGTAATGCGCGGGCAATTCCTTGTGCTGCTCGCGCGCCTCCCGTTCCACCACCGGCGCGCAGATCACCACATCGCCGGACAGCGCCTCTGCATCGTCGTACACAAATGTCAGCACGTTGGTGGCGTAGTCCTTGCCGCGAAAATTCTTGTTCAGCGCGCGCCCTTCGGTCTCATCCACGATGCGCAGCGCGATTTGCACATCGCGCTCCAGTGCAGCCTTTATCCAGCGCCGAAACTGCGGGCGCGTGGGCAGGTTTTTTGCGCTGGCCGCATACTGTACCGCCAAGGAAAGTTTGCGCGCGACACTCATGGCTGCTGCTTTTTTTCCTGCTCGTGGCGTTCGTAGGCCGTGACGATTTTCTGTACCAGCGGGTGGCGCACCACATCCTCCGCCAGAAACTCGCAGAACGCGATGCCGCGCACGTCTTTCAGCACGCCGCGTGCCTCGATCAATCCGCACTTCTGCCCGCGCGCCAGATCGATCTGCGTCACGTCGCCGGTGATGACCGCCTTGCTGCCGAAACCGATGCGGGTGAGGAACATCTTCATTTGCTCCGGCGTGGTGTTCTGCGCCTCGTCGAGGATGATGAAGGAATGGTTGATGGTGCGCCCGCGCATATAGGCCAGCGGCGCGATCTCGATGATGCCGCGCTCGAATGCCTTGGCCACCTTGTCCAGCCCCATCAGGTCGTAGAGCGCGTCGTACAGCGGGCGCAGGTAGGGATCAACTTTCTGTGCCATGTCGCCGGGCAGGAAGCCGAGGTGTTCGCCCGCTTCCACCGCCGGGCGCACCAGCACCAGGCGCCTCACCATCTCGCGTTGCAGCGCGTCCACCGCGCAAGCCACGGCAAGGTAAGTCTTGCCGGTTCCGGCGGGGCCGATGCCGAAAGCAATGTCGTGCTGCTGGATGGCTTGCAGGTAGTCGTTCTGGCGCGGCGTGCGACCGCGCACTTCGGCCTTGCGTGTCATCAGCAGCGGCACAAAACCCTCGGTTCGCGCTGTCGCCTGGCTGTCTGTTTTCATCACCTCGATCAGACCGAGTTGCAGGCGCTCAAGACTGATGTCGTGCTTGGCTTCGAGGTAAAAATTTTGCAACACCTGGCGCGCAAGTTCCGCCTGATGCGCTTCTCCCTGCACGCTGAACTGGTCGCCGCGTCGCGCAATAATCACTTCCAGCGCAATTTCGATCTGGCGCAGGTTCTCGTCAAATGCGCCGCACAACTTGGACAGACGTGCGTTATCTACCGGTTCCAATGAAAATTGCAGGGAGGTCATGTCGACACCAACTCGCCGCGCAATGTGTGCCTCACCACCTGGGTTACTTCCACGTCCACGAAGTGACCTATCATGGCTTGCGAGCTCATAATATCGGACGCGCCACAAAAATTCACCACGCGATTGTTGTCAGTGCGCCCGGCTAATTCCTGTACATCTTTTTTCGATAGACCTTCCACCAGCACGCGCTGTGTCGTACCGAGCATCCCCTGCGCTACAGCATCCTCTTGTTCGGCGATACGGTCTTGCAAACGCTTCAAGCGCGCGGCCATCACCTTATGCGGTGTATCGTCGCGCATCTCGGAAGCAGGTGTGCCGGGGCGCGGGCTATACAGATAACTGAAGCTATTATCAAAGCCCACCTCGTCGATCAGCTTCATGGTCGCCTCAAAATCTTGCTCAGTCTCACCGGGGAAACCGACGATAAAATCGGAGGTGACGCAAATATCCGGGCGCGCCGTGCGCAGTTTGCGGATGATGGATTTATATTCCAGCACGGTGTAGCCGCGCTTCATTGCCGCCAGGATGCGGTCCGAACCCGACTGCACCGGCAGGTGCAAATGGCTTACCAGCTTGGGCGTGGCGGCATACACATCAATCAGGCGCTGGGTCATTTCCTTGGGGTGCGAAGTGGTGTAACGCAGCCGCCGCACGCCATCGAGCGCCGCCAGCGCCTGCAACAAATAAGCGAGATCCACAGTCCCGCCGTCATCCAGTTCGCCGCAATAGGCATTCACGTTCTGCCCCAGCAGAGTGATTTCGCCCACGCCCTGCACCACCAGTGTTTGCACCTCGCGCATCACATCGGCAAACGGGCGCGACACTTCGTCGCCACGGGTAAATGGCACCACGCAATAAGTGCAGTATTTGCTGCATCCTTCCATGATGGAAACAAACGCCGAGCCAGAGATTGTTTGCGGGGTAGGCAAATAATCGAATTTTTCGATTTCGGGGAAACTGATATCCACCTGTGATCGGCCGGTATCCCGGCATGCATGTATAAGCTGTGGCAGGCGATGTAAAGTTTGCGGACCGAACACAATATCCACATAAGGTGCGCGCCGCACAATTCTTGAGCCTTCCTGACTGGCTACGCATCCACCAACGCCAATCAGCAA
>CAITJF010000227.1 GCA_903892645.1 uncultured Nitrosomonadales bacterium
CATCATGTAGCGGAAGAAGTTCTCCTGGCTCCATCGGCTGAATAATTGAGCTGCATTTTTCACACCTGTGTGACCGTAAGCAGTGCTTATTAAACTTGTCTGATGTCCAGTTGAGGTAAGTTTACGAATCTCGCGAACCCATAGTCCTTCCTTTGGATCTCCAACCCATGACCCCATTTCCGCAAGCTTCAACGACAGAATCTCGCCGTTTGGCATCGGAACCTGAGTCTCCTCGAACTGCGATTCTGGCCAAATTGTTTTTGGATGTTTGTGGTAGGTAACGCAGGCGATACGATGCTCTTGCCACATCTTCCGGAAAAAAACCGGACTGTATCCCTCACGATCAAAGACAATTAGGAAGCGGCACAAATACCTATCGTCTTCGAGTTGCTTCTCTGTCGGTTGACCGGGCACCTCTTTGAGCAAGCGTGGCACTATGTCATTCTCTAAAGCCTCAAGCATTCCATGGTCAATTGGTCGCTCGACCGAAAAGAAGGGTTGCCCCAGCGCATCGTTGACCCAGTAGTCCGTGGTGCCGCGCAAGCACAAACGCTGCCGCGACACGAAGCGGCGCGGGAGCTTCGTCTGCTGACCGTGATACAACCGCACATGCCCATCAACATACAGTGTGCCAGCCAGCTCAGGATCGTGCTCCATCCACTCTTTAGACAATACCCCAGCCCATTTCTCCGGGGCTTCGTCTTGGCTCAGCTGAGATAATTTCTGGCGCAAACAACGCACCTCTGGGATACGGTCCAATCCCATTAGCTTGCCAAGTTCCCCCGGCGTTTCGTATTGGAGTTGTTCCACCGTCTTGATTCGGCACAAAGCCATGTAGGCTAACAATACAATCACGTGCAGCTTCCTGTAGTAGCCGACAAGCACAGGCAATTCTGTCAAATGGCGAAATAGCCCGTTCTCGGCCAATGCCGGTAGCGCACACATTACTCCGCCGTAGGTGACATCTCGACAGGACTTAAATTGAGTGCTGGCTCCATCTGCCAGCAGCCCCAGGGCCGCCATGACACGCTCGGCAACATGAGTGCACGCTATGCCCATCTCTTCGCCGGCAGCAGCATCAGCATCGCTGCGGCTCGACTTGTCGGACGGCTCAACTATAATCGGGGTATCCGCGCCATACTCAGGGGGCTCGTTCGTATATGTAGACTTTTTTTTTGAGAGCACCTTTCTCGATCGATTTACGCAATGTGTCGGGGTTGATGCTCAGCTTCTCTGCAACCTCAAAGCGACTGTGTCCAAGGTCCAGCAACTCCTGCGCTTGCACTATTACTGCTTCTGTCATCACCGTCGCCCCGCGTCCCTTACGGTGCTTGTAGAAACCATTGATGCCTTCCTGTCGATATTTAGCAACGCTGCGAAGCACGCTCTTCTTCGACACTCCAAACGCTTTTATAATCTCCGCCTGTTTGCACATGCCTTGGCAGCAAAGCTGCGCTGTAAACATGCGAAAAGAGCGTTGATCGCTTTGCGGATGTTGGAAGATTGGATAGACTCCTTGAAAATACGTCCAATGCTCCCCTTGGCGCACTACGCTCAGGAGTTCGTTGATCGTCGTCGCATCTGGTGGAATTAGCGGGAGTAAGGCCTGTGGCATAGCGATACCTTCTTATTTCCAATATCGTTCTCGGAATGTCAGAAGGTCCCTTTTTACTTTTCCTCCGCCATTTGCGCACTGATTCTTTCGAGCCTTCAAATCTTTCGACTTTTCACGGGGTTGCAGGTTGGAGATTAAGCGCCTGACGGGGA
>CAITJF010000228.1 GCA_903892645.1 uncultured Nitrosomonadales bacterium
ACAACTTCGATTTATGCACTACTACTCTTTCCTCAATATCAGGTTGATTATGATACCTACACACCAAAACTGGAGCAATCCTAAAATGATACTCATGAATGACGACCGGCGGCTTTATGGTAGCCGCAATTCAGCGGATAGAAGTTTGGCTGTGGACTCAATTTGAGCTTCAATAGGGGAAAGGAAAGTTTTACAGTCAGTATTTGGCTGACGTGCGATTGGGAACACTCTACAATCGACGAATACCTTTCAGTTTATGGTTTGACGACCCAAGATTCTGTCCGGAAGGGTACTGAAAGAGTTTTTCAACACAATAGGCGCGAACCAGATGGTCAAGACTGCTAAATGCCTGTCATAAAGCCATTCAAGTTTTGCGGCTGCGAGCTTTATGCTGCTTTAAGATTCATCGCTCACTTGCGGTAGTGCAACCGGACGATCCAGTTCCACGCGCTCGATTTTGGCAAACTGCTCGGTAATCTTGCGGCTGCTGATTTGCACGTCTTCCACATCCTTGTTCGCTTGGCGGATGTGATCGGCGAGTTTTTTCATGCGCTCGTCGAAACGGCCAAAATCCTTGCCCAGCTTGCCCAGTTCATCCTGGATGATGTGCACCTGCTTGCGCGTCTCCACGTCTTTCATCACCGCGCGCGCAGTGTTCAGCACCGCCATCAGCGTGGTGGGCGATACCACCCACACGCGCCGCTGCATCGCATAATCCACCACATCCGGATGCCGCGCGTGAATTTCCGCGAACACCGCTTCGGCGGGGACGAACATCACCGCGCCATCCGAAGTCACCCCCGGAATAATATATTTGCTGCTGATGTCGTCCACATGCTTCTTGATGTCCGCCTTGAACTGGCGCTGCGCCAGCACCTTGTCTGACTCGGCCAAGGTCGCATCGAACATGCGGTGGTAATTTTCCAGCGGAAATTTCGCGTCCACCGCCACCATACCGGTCGGCTCCGGCAACATCAGCACGCAATCGGCGCGGGTGCTATTGGGCAAAGTATATTGCATGGCATAGGATTGCGGCGGCATGATGTTGCGCACCAAGCCTTCCAGTTGCACCTCGCCGAATGCCCCGCGCGAGCGCTTGTCGCCCAGCAGTTCCTGCAGGCTCACCATGTTGGTGGTGAGGCCGTCGATCTTTTTCTGCGCCTCGTCTATGGTGGCCAGCCGCGCCATCACGCTGACGAAAGTCTCGTTGGTCTTCTTGAAACCCTCGTCCAAGCGCTCGTTCACCTTGCCGCCAATCTGCTCCAAGCGGCCATCCACCGTTTTGGACAAGGTCTCGATGCTGCTGGCCAGATGCTGTGTGGCATTACGGAAAGAATTCTGGATCAGCTCCTGATCGGCGCGCGCCTGTTCGGACAATTTCGCCAGCGTCTGCGTGAGCATCTCGCTACGCAAGGTTTGCAGCGCATCACGCGTGAGACGCAACTCCTCACCCACCGCCGCGCGCAGCCGCTCCGCCTGATCGGTCTGCGCCGCTATCAAGCGGTCGCCCTGTTTATTCAGCCCGTCATGCAAATCGGTGAGCATCGCGCGATGCTGCTGCTCAAGCACCTGCACGGTGCGCGCGGGCTGCCTGTGCTGCATCACCAGCAGTACGACAATCAGCACCAATACGGCAAGGATTAACAGAATTTCAAGCATCTGGACGGTCAGCACAAATGAAATTAAATTGAAAAAAATGCATACGAGGCGCGCTTACTTCGCCTTGAACGCATCGGCGAGAAATGCCAAACCCTCATCCCACGAAGCTTTGTCTGCCGAAGCGTTATAGGCCAGCGGCAAATTGAATTTCTTGCCGTATTCATCTGCCGCCGGATTGGTAAAAGCATGCGTGGCGCCGGGATAGGTCACTATCTTGTAGTTCACCCCCGCCTTTTTCATCTCACCACGAAATGCCTCAACCTGCGTGGCGGGGATCATCGGGTCATCCTCGCCGGTGAAGGAAGCGATGCGGGCCTTCACTTTGCCCTGCTCCGCCGGTTGCTCCGTACCCAAACCTCCGTGGAAACTGGCTACCGCCTTGAGCGGCTCGCCCGCGCGCGCCATGTTGAGCACCACCGAACCGCCGAAACAATAGCCGATGGCGGCAATGTTGGCAGCATCCACCGTCTTTTCCTTTTTGATCAATTCGAGCGCGGCCTCAAACCGCGCGCGGGCTAACGCGGCGTTCTGACTCACCTCTTTAGCGAATTTGCCGGCATCGTCCGGATGATTCGCCTGCTTGCCATCGCCATACATGTCCACCGCCAGCGCGGTGTAGCCGTGCTCCGCCAACATGCGGGCGCGCTTGCGTGCGTAATCGTTGTGTCCCCACCACTCGTGTACCACCAGGATGCCGGGGTGCTTGCCCTTGATGGCGTCATCGTAAGCGATATAGCCCTTCAGAGCCGTGCCGTTGGCGCTGTAGGTGACTTCCCTTTCCTGTATTGCAGCATGGGACGTGGAAGCAGCAGCCAGCATGAGCCCGGCGAACAAAAGAAATTCTTTCATGGCATTCTCCGTAAGAAATGCGAGGAGGCAGTATAAACCAATCGGCCTACCCAAATGACAAGGGGCGCAAACGCGCCCCTTGTCTAATTTGAAACAGTCTTTTATCTACGCCCAAACATATTATTAACGCGAGGCGCGCTTGCGCTCAATTTCCGTGAGGTAACGCTTGCGCACACGGATGGACTTCGGCGTAATTTCGACCAGCTCATCATCGTCAATAAATTCCACAGCGGCTTCCAGCGAGAGCTTGATCGGCGGAGTCAGGCGCACCGCCTCATCGGTGCCGGAGGCACGCACGTTGGTCAGTTGCTTGCCCTTGATCGGGTTCACCACCAGATCGTTATCGCGGCTGTGGATGCCGATAATCATGCCTTCGTACACTTTATCGCCTGGAGCGACGATCATGCGCCCGCGGTCTTCCAGCTTCCACAACGCATAAGCCACGGCTTCACCGGAATCCTGCGAAACCAGCACGCCGTTGTGACGGCCAGGCATGTCGGGTTTGATCGGGCCGTAGTCGTCGAACACGTGGGAGATCACGCCGGAGCCGCGCGTCATGGTCAGGAATTCACCCTGAAAACCAATCAGCGCGCGAGCCGGAATGCGGTATTCCAAACGCACGCGGCCTTTACCATCAGACTGCATATCCTGCAAGTCGCCGCGACGGGCTCCCAGTTCTTCCATTACCGCACCCTGATGGCCATCTTCCACATCCACGGTGAGCATTTCATAAGGCTCACTCTTCACGCCGTCAATGTCGCGGTACACCACGCGCGGTTTGGATACCGCCAACTCAAAACCTTCACGGCGCATGGTTTCGAGCAGAATGGTCAGGTGCAATTCGCCGCGACCGGACACGAGGAATGAATCGGTGTCACCGGTTTCTTCCACGCGCAGGGCAACGTTGACCAGCAACTCTTTATTCAAACGATCACGAATCTGGCGGCTGGTGATCATCTTGCCTTCCTGTCCAACCAGAGGCGAGGTGTTCACCTGGAAGTTCATCGCCAGCGTGGGTTCATCCACCTTGGGCATGGGCAGCCCTTCCGGCTGGTTCACGTCGGACAGCGTGACGCCGATGCCGATTTCGTCGAGACCGTTGACCAGCACGATGTCGCCGACCGAAGCCTCATCCAGTAGCACCCGATCAACGCCACGAAAACCCAGCACCTGATTGATGCGGCCTTTTTTCATCGGCTTGTCGCCCGCCATCACCATCACTTCCTGGCCCGGCTTGATGCGTCCACGCGTCACACGACCCACGCCGATGCGGCCAACGAAACTGGAATAATCCAGCGCGGCAATTTGCAATTGCAACGGGGCATCGCTGTCACCCACTGGCTCGTGAACGTGCTTCAGGATGGTATCGAACAACGCGCGCATATCCGTGGCCGGTTTTGCCAAATCCGTCATGGCATAACCGTTCAGCGCGGAGGCATACACCACGGGAAAATCCAGTTGTTCATCGGTCGCGCCCAGCTTGTCGAACAGATCAAAAGTATGATCCACCACCCAGTCCGGCCGTGCACCGGGGCGATCCACCTTGTTGATCACCACGATAGGGCGCAAGCCGAGTGCAAGCGCCTTGCGCGTCACGAAACGGGTTTGCGGCATCGGACCTTCCACCGCATCCACCAGCAGCAGCACACCGTCCACCATGGACAACACGCGCTCCACCTCGCCGCCAAAGTCGGCGTGTCCCGGTGTATCCACGATATTGATGTGCACACCTTCGTATTCCACAGCGCAGTTCTTCGCCAGAATAGTGATGCCGCGCTCTTTTTCCAGATCATTGTTATCCATCACGCGTTCGGCGATATGCTGGTGCGCGGCGAAAGTGCCGGATTGGGAAAGCAGCTTGTCCACCAGAGTGGTCTTGCCGTGGTCAACGTGGGCGATAATAGCGATGTTACGGATTGCGCGGGACATGAGGATTGCTACCTAGCTATAAACAAAGGGCGCGCATTCTAGCACATCGCCCATGCACAGCTTCGTGTATTCCTTGCCCGCTACCGATGAACGCCGGTTGAACCTGGAAACGGCAGTTGACCGCTTGTTGTGCAGAATACGATTCTGAGTAGGTTTATATTTCCACGAAACTTACTCTCACCTTTCTGGTGAGTGCGCTACGGAGTGGATTACACGTTTTCCGGGCGCGGTGCTGTGTTGCTCCTCCTTGCATAGAGCGGCTATGCTGCGTTGTCGCGCCTTGCCCCACATCCAGGAAAACGCACACTCCACACCGTCCAACTGCCATTTCCAGGTTGAATGCCAGAAGTGCGCTCAGCTTATCCCCCATGCCTGAAGCATGAGGATGCCGGGAATAAAGAGCCCTATCGGAAGTTGCAGGGGTTTCTTTCCCTATTTTTCGTCGAGCTTGAGGGCAATGTAGTAAACGCCATCGTCGCGCCGCACCAACAGGGCGATATTGCGCCCCTTGGGTATCTGCTTCAGCGCCTCATTGAACTGTTCGAGTGAGCCCACTTCGACATTGCCGATGGCCAGGATGATATCGCCACGGCGTAATTCGACACGTGCAGCGGAGGTGCCTTTTACTTCTTCCACCAGCAGGCCGCCTTTTACCTGCAGCTCATTTTTCTGCTCGGCACTGAGTTCGCTCAACACCAAACCCAAGCGCGCCACGCTTTCACCCGCACCGCCGCTACTGCCCTGCGCCAGCTGGTTGTCATTCGGTATTTCGCCCACAGTCAAGTGGACTTCCTTGCTCTCACCCTTGCGCCACACCTGTACTGCCACTTTGCTGCCGGGATGCGTTGCGGCAACGATGCGCGGCAAATCAGTGGATGCACCAACTGTTTTGCCGTCAAACTTGAGAATCACATCGCTGACCTGTATGCCCGCTTTGTCCGCCGGGCCACCTCTTTCCACGCTGCTGATCAACGCGCCGCCTGTCTTGCTCAAGCCGAATGATTCGGCCAAGTCGCGCGTGACCTCCTGTATGGTCACCCCGATGCGCCCGCGCGTCACCTTGCCGGAGGTGCGCAACTGGTTGGACACATCCATCGCCACATCGATTGGAATGGCGAACGACAGCCCCATAAAACCGCCATTGCGGGTATAAATCTGCGAGTTGATACCAATCACCTCGCCCTTCATATTGAACAACGGGCCGCCCGAATTGCCGGGATTGACGGCAGCATCGGTCTGGATAAAGGGCACAAAGTTTTCCTGCGGCAAGGAGCGCCCCTTGGCGCTCACGATGCCAGCCGTTACGCTGTTGTCAAAACCGAACGGTGAGCCGATGGCCACCACCAATTCACCCACCTTGAGGACATTCGGATCGCCCTGCGTAATTTTCGGCAGGCCGCTCGCCTCGATTTTTATCAGTGCCACGTCAGTACGCTTGTCGACCCCAATCACCTTGGCCTTGAACTCGCGCTTGTCGGTCAGGCGCACCGTAATCCCGTCAGCACTGCCCACCACATGGGCATTGGTCATGATGTAGCCATCTTCGCTGATGATGAAACCGGAGCCGAGGGACTGCATTTCCCGCTCGCGCGGCACTTGCGGTGCGAAGCGGTTAAAAAATTCAAAGAATGGATCGCCCTTGGGCAGGTTGGGCACACCCGGAAAAACTTGGGCGTTGCGGATGGTCTGGGTAGTACTGACATTAACCACTGCCGGCCCCTGCTTCTCCACCAGCTCGGTGAAATCAGGCAATTCCTTGGACGATGCAACCTGCGGAATGAAACAAACCAGAACAATGAGAAAAAGTTTTTTCAACATAAATTTATCCTCACTTATGCAAAAAAGATGTATTAATAAAAGTAGGGGTTTCCTCTTAACGCGCAATAACCACTTGAGTGTTGGATAGCATATGCTGCCGCAGTGTGGACAATCTGGCCGGCACAAATCCCATCATCACCCCGAGCACGCACCAATGACCGCATAACCGTCGCGGCGGCTGACATGGTCATTGCCCGCCGTAACGCACCGACTCGGCAACCTGCATCACCGTACGCGGCGGCACTTCGCCCACCACCGTCAGCAGATAGTCGCCAGATATTTTTCTGTAAATTTGCATTGCCCCTTGGCTGGACAAACCAGGATGGTCATCTTGATCGTTATCTGGCATTTCAATAAAAACCGAAATGCCGGCCAGCCCATCGGAATATACCATTTGGATAACCGGTGTCTTCTTGCCGCGCAGCGGGCGGCGCATTTCGGTGATTTTCCTGAATCCGGTGGGAAGCATATCCACTTGCCAACCACTTGCATTGGTCAACGCCTCTGCCTTGGGCATGTGGGCATGATGCGGTTTATGCGTAAATAAGGCAGCGTCCGATTTGTCCGCCACAACCCACGTGCGGTCAATATTGCCGCCAATAGTCAATTGGGTGAAAGTATTCTGCTCGATCACACGGCCACGGTCATCCAACACCTCTGCCTTGAGCAACAAACCGGAATCACTGTGCGCCCACATCTTATGGGTGTAGCGCAAATTATCCTTCGGCTGAAAAATCATGGCATGGGCATGAAATCCCGCCACTCTGCCCTCTTCTACCTGTTTGATCAGATAATTTTCATTCAGCAATGAAAGCTGTTCTGGCAATAGCGCAGGAAACATCCGTGCACCCTGGCGTTCTTCCACTTTCACCTTGCTGTCACCCAGATAGCACAACACCTGATCATTATTGCGGATAATTTCACGCCGCGCGCCATCCAGGCTCTCCAGCCTGCCGTGCTCGCCATCACGGTCTACGATATGGGTAATACGTGAGGTTTCAACGTGGTTGCCATATTGATACACAAAGGTGCCGCTATAATCAGTCTGATGTGCGGCAAACGTCATTGTCTTCAGCCAGTTCAGTTCATCCTGCCACAACGGGTCAGCAAACGCACCATGGGCTGTAGCCAGCAGCAAGACCGTCAATAAAAACGCGGGTTTTGTCATGGCAGTTTGCACTATTGGCCCGCCACAGTACGAATGTAAGAGGCGGCACCCTGCACATCGGCGCTGGGAGAAAATTCCTGGTGTGCCATGAGGTAATTATTCAACCCCTTATTGCCGGAGAAACTGGCAGGGCGTAGCGCAGTGGACTGCTGCATGGCCATCTGCGGCGGCTCCGATCCAACCTGCACCGACATCCATGCCACCAGAGTCAAGGCCATGACCGAAGCGGCAGCGGAAAGCGCGAACCACTTCGCATTCCGGCTGGCTTGGGCGCGCGGAGCGAGCACCGTAGGTTCAGCCTGTAGCCGCTCGCGCATGGCAGCACTGATATTGCAGCAAGCATGGCTAGGCTGGCGCAACACATCGCCGATCAAGTGATAGGCCTGCCATTCTTCACAAACATCTGGATTACGCTTCAACTTATCGAGCAACGCTTCCGCTTCGTCATCGAACAATTCACCGTCCATCAATACTGAAATTTGCTGTTTCATGTTTACCACCTGTTATGTTCACTGGTGCCCAACAACGGGCGCAAATTTTCCGCAATCGCCTCACGTGCCCTAAAAATGCGGGAACGCACGGTGCCGATCGGGCAATCCATTACATCTGCAATTTCTTCGTAGCTCAACCCTTCGATTTCACGCAGGGTGAGTGCGGTGCGCAAATCGTCCGGCAATTGCTGCAAGGACGAATTCACTACATCGACCACCTGTTTGCTCATCAACTCGTTTTCCGGCGTACTCACTTCCTGCAACAATCCCGCATCCTCGAAGCCCTCCGCCTCGTCCGCATCAAACGGGGTGCTGGTCGGGGCACGCCTCTTGAGCGCCAGCAGATAATTCTTCGCGGTATTGATGCCGATACGGTATAGCCAAGTGTAAAACGCACTCTCCCCGCGGAACGTCGGCAAGGCGCGATAAGCCTTGATAAAGGCTTCCTGGGTCACATCCTCAACCTCGGCCGCATCACGCACAAAACGCGAAATCAGGCGGGCCAGCCGACGCTGATACTTGACGACCAGCAACTCGTACGCATGCTTGTCACCGCGTTGCGCGCGCTCAACCAGCTGCTGATCGACTTCCTTGTCGCCCATTCCCTGTTGTCCCAGTCCTTAGTATCACGCCGCCGCAAACGCGGCACGCTATAACCACTGACTTACCCGGCGTATTTTGCTGGGTTATAACCAACGACTTGCTGCGGTTCTTTGCAGCTTAGTCGGATGGCTAGTTGTCCTATCAGTCAGATGGCTAATAGCTTATCAGTATAACCGGACAGGACAGGGGGCGTCAGCCCTTTGCTCCGCTGTGCGGGTTGACATGGCAGAATGGTATTAGTTCACTCTGGAGAATGGGCATTTATCCATCCGGGGATTTGCTATAGTTCCAACCGTCATGAATAACCAAGCGGATTTCCAAATTGTTACGATTTGATACCCTGATTATAGGCAGCGGCCTTGCCGGACTTTCGTTGGCGTTGAAACTTGCCGACCAGCGGAAAGTCGCTGTCATCACCAAGAAATCGCTGCTGGAAGGAGCGAGTGCCCAGGCACAGGGCGGTATCGCCACGGTGCTATCGCGGGAAGATTCCCTCGCCGAGCACATACAGGACACCATGACCGCCGGTGCCGGCCTATGCGACCCGACCACCACGCGTTATGTGGTCGAGCACGCCAGGCCGGCACTCGACTGGTTGATTACACAAGGCGTGCCGTTTACACGCGATGCCAGCACCGATACCGGCTACCACTTGACACGCGAAGGTGGCCACAGCCACCGGCGCATTATTCATGCCGCCGATGCCACCGGCATGGCGGTGCAGGAAACCCTCGCCGCCAAGGCACTGGCGCACCCCAACATCACGCTGCTGGAACACCACATCGCCATTGACCTGATCACCGGCAACAAACTCGGCCATCAGGACAACCGCTGCTATGGTGCTTATGCACTCAACAGCTTGAGCGATAAAGTCGTCACCGTTGCCGCGCATGACACCATCCTGGCAACCGGCGGCGCGGGCAAGGTATATCTTTACACCACCAATCCGGACACCGCCACCGGAGACGGCATCGCGATGGGCTGGCGTGCCGGCTGCCGCGTAGCCAACATGGAATTCATCCAGTTCCATCCGACCTGTTTATACCACCCGCATGCCAAATCCTTCCTCATCAGCGAAGCTGTGCGCGGCGAAGGCGGCATCCTGAAACTGCCCGACGGCACACGTTTCATGCCCGGACACGACGAACGCGCCGAACTCGCGCCGCGCGACATCGTGGCGCGCGCCATCGACTTCGAGATGAAAAAGCGCGGCCTGGACTGCGTGTACCTGGACATCTCGCACCGTCCGGTGGCCTTCCTACAGGAACATTTCCCCACTATCTACGCATATTGCATGGCGCTGGGTATAAACATCGCGCAGCAGCCCATCCCGGTGGTGCCGGCCGCGCACTATACCTGCGGCGGCATCGTCACCGACTTGCATGGCCGCGCCGACGTGGACAATCTGTACGCCATCGGAGAGGCCTCGCACACCGGCCTGCACGGCGCCAACCGCCTGGCCAGCAACTCGCTGCTCGAATGCATGGTATTCGCCGAAGCCGCCGCACGCGATATTCTCAACAAGCCGCGCGGCAAATCCATCGCTCTGCCGCAGTGGGATGAAAGCCGAGTGACCGATGCCGACGAGGAAATCATCATTGCGCACAATTGGGCGGAACTGCGCCGCTTCATGTGGGACTATGTCGGCATCGTGCGCACCACCAAGCGGCTGCAACGCGCGCAGCACCGCATCCAGTTGCTGCATGAAGAAATCAACGAGTATTACACCAACTTCCATGTCACTGCCGACCTGCTGGAGCTGCGCAATCTGGTGCTAAGCGCCGAGCTCATCGTGCAAAGCGCATTGTCCCGGCACGAAAGTCGCGGGTTGCACTACAGTAAGGACTACCCCTATACGCTGCCGCAGGCCCTTCCCACCGTGCTTACGCCACAGACCTATACAACGCGATAACCGCCAGGTTTCAGCATATAGTCAGGAGAGTGCAATCCCCGCGCGGGGAAGAATTGCACCCTACTTTGCTCCCCACTTCAGCCAGACCCGCAACTGCCGAAAGGATTCCGCATCCAGGCTATCCGGCAAAATAATCACGCTACGCGCAAGGTGCGCGCCTTGCGGCAACACATTCAACACGGTGATGAAAGGCGTAACCAGGCTATCGCGCAATATTTGCCCCGCCAACTGTTCGCCGCCGCGTGTGGTCAGCACCACCCGGTCACCTTCCAGCGCCAGCGCCACATTGGCGGATGGCGCGGATAGCCATGCATCACGTCGCAAGTGATACACCAGGCTAAACAGCATGAGTGAGGCCAGCGCCGCCTTCGCCCATATTGGCAAGGCCAGCGGGAACAGTGCCGCGAACGTGACGCCATGGGCGGCAATCAGCATAGCTGTAAGGTAATGCGAAGGTTGGAGTTTGAATTGTCGCTGCATGTCCGCTCCTGGTCGGGAAAGACAGCAGCCAGGTCAATAAAAAAAGGCTAAGACCAAACCGATCAGTACCAGCGCAAGGATCGCAATCAGCGGCAAGTTGCCGCTCTTACCTGGGGTGTTAGCCGTGCTGCTCCGGTGTGCCTGCGCAGGCATGGGGCGTTCCGCATTGACGATTGGCGGGGCAGCCTGACTGAGTGCATCTGCGGTCGGTCGTGCTATTTTTAAAGTCTTGGCAAACTCCTCGACCTCTTCCGGCGAACTGGTCATCGCAGCCAGGCGCATCGTGGCGGCTGACGAATCAAACACGGTGGACAAACCCAAGGTCACTACCGGCCTGGATTCTTCCGCCCCTGCCCCATCATGCCTGACCATGGGAATAGCGCCCGGTAATTGCGCATCTGCTTGACGCAGGCGGCTACGCCGGAGATCAACCGGCGCACCGGAGCGCGGCACGGCAGCACGGCATGCACGCAAGTCATCGGCAAATTCCCCGGCATCGCGATAGCGATCATCCGGGGCTTTCGCCAGCGCCTTGGCAACAATGAAATTGAGCATATCAGGCACCGCCGGGTTCATGGTGCTAAGCGGCGACGGCACGGCATTCAATATCTGATACATGATGGCGTTGACATTCTCGCCGTTGAACGGCACTTGGCCGGTAAGCATTTCATACAGCATCACGCCGAGCGAAAAAATATCCGAGCGCTGGTCAATCGGCTTGCCCATTACCTGTTCCGGCGACATATATTTGGGTGAACCGAGCACCATGCCGGTTTGCGTGCGCACTGAGGTGGACGCCATGCGTGCGATGCCGAAGTCGGTAATCTTCACATGCCCATCGCGCACCACCATGATATTGGAAGGTTTCACGTCGCGGTGCACGATGCCGTGCTCGTGCGCATAAGCCAAACCCTGCGCCACCTGCACCACGATATCGAGCACCTGATCAATCGGCAGGAGCGGCTCTTCATTAAGCACATCGCGCAATTCGCGTCCCTGCAGAAACTCCATCGCGATATAGGCGACATCGCCGCTCTTGCCCACATCGTAAATGGTGACGATGTTGGGGTGGCTCAGGCGGCCTGCCGCCTTGGCTTCCTGATAGAAGCGCGCCTCATATTCTTCTTTTTCTTCCAGTGCCAAATTCAGGCTGATGGTCTTGATCGCGACGATACGGTCAATCAGCGGGTCTTTCGCCTTATAGACGATGCCCATCGCGCCCTGACCGAGCTCGCCGATTACTTCATAACGCCCCAGCTGGCTGATCATGGCTATTGCCGACAATGCGGGTTACTTGGCAGACCCGGCTTTCACACTACGGAACACCGGGCCCCATGCGGGATGCCCTGCCTCCGCAGGCTGCAGGTCGAAATTCGGATCTTGTTCAAATACATCCTCGAACTCGTGGCGGCACTGGTTTTTACGGTCGGTGATGCAATAAATAAAAGCCTTATATTTGTGTGCGGTAATTTTGTCTTCCTTGCGGCTCAAGCCCATTTTTTCCGCATCACGTAACGCTTCCATGGAGGATTTGTAATCGCCCTCCTCATAGCTTTTCACGCCACTGGAAAGTTTTTGTTCCGCAAGGCTGGGTTGGAGCAAGCCACCTACCTTTTCTTTTACCTTATCCATTTCAGCGCAAGCACTCAACAAAAACGCAACTGCGACAAACAGTACCATGCGAATATTTGACATCCTGAGCTCCTAGTTAGCAAACTTATGCTTGATTTTTATTTGCTCGCCCGCCTTGACATGAATAGTCTGGGTATGAACCGGGAAGGTCGTGTTGCGAATTTCAATCTCGTGTTTTCCCGGCGCCACCTGCAATTCCGCCAAAGGCGGGCTGACGCCTTGCATTCTACCATCCAGATAAACTTCCCCCCAAGGCGTGACTGCGACACTCACCAGCGCCGCAGCACCGGATTTGACCACAGCAGTTTCCTCCAGCGTACGCACCTTGGCGCTGGGATTGATTGCAGTAGTTTCCTCAAGCGTCCGGGTGCTGGTGATTTTCTTGCTGGCTTTTCCCTGTTCAGCAGAGGCCTGCTTAGGTTTCTCCTGCGCGGGTTGCACGGTTTTCGGTTTTTTCTCTGCTGTTGACCCGGCCATTCTGGGCGATGCTGCAGCAACCTCGGAAGCTGCTCGTGCCACGGCGGGCTCGGCCTGCACCACGGCAGGTTCGGCAGGTGCTTCCGCCACTTGCGGCAAAGGTGCAACAGGGCGATGCATGATCTTGATAACCACAACGATCAGCAGCAGCGCACTTGCGAGAGTTGCAACATACAGCGTGCGTTGTTGATTGGAAGCATTTTGAAATATGCTACGTGCGGCCTGTACCCACCCGTTCACGCGTTGTGCAGCACTCAGGTTGCCCGCCGTTTCAGGTACAACCTGGTCACCCAGTTTCTGCCGGGCTGCACTAACGTCGCCCGGATGGCCGATCGCATAAATCTCATGCTCACGCACATGCTTGTCAGTACGCGATCCCTGGTAGTCGAACACCCCCACGTATTCCTGCGACAGGCGCGATACAGCTTCATAGTAGGAGCGCGAAACCAGAATCTGTCCTGGGTTTGAAAACCCCATGACGCGTTGCGCCACATTGATGCCATCACCCACGATGTTGGGCTGGTCATTGATATCCTTGACCAATCGTACCGGGCCAAGATTGATGCCCATGCGCACCAGCAATGGCGGATCCATGTGCACGCCTTCAGTGAGCAGCTTTTCGCGCAGGATCAGCGCCGCTTTGAGCGCGTCCTCGACGTCCCCCATAAAGCTGATTGCCGCACCATCGCCCGTATCCAGAATGATACGGTCATTGGCTGGCACATTGCGGATAGCAGCTGCCAAAAAGGCGTTGAAGCCATCTTTCAGGGCAATCTGCCCGGAAACTGACTTCTTGGAATATTCCACAATATCCAGGAACAACACACTGCACATTATGGTTTTATTGGCACGCTGTTCCATTCAACCCTAGCCCGATATGTTTTTGCTGCATGTATTGTAGCGTTAATAGCCAGCTTTAGCTTTACTGCGGGACGCGCCACGCCGCACGCCTGCCTTGCCGCGCGGTGTAGCGGCAGAAACATTTTTTTGCCTGCCCTTATCCGTTGCCCCGGCTCCTTTATCTCCAGCCTTGTCAGTTTGACCGCGCCCATCAGCCTGATTACGCCCAGGTCGCCGCACATCCGCGTGTTGCGTGACGACAGGCTGCGCCTCCATGCCGGCCCAATCAAGAACGGCGGTCACCTCACCCGACCCGAGTTCGGCCAACATGCCGCGCTTCAGGCGCGGTGGCAGGTTGACAATACCGAAGCGCACGCGCATCAAACGGCTGACCGGTAAGCCCAACGCCTCGAAGGTGCGGCGCACAACACGGTTGCGCCCTTCCTTCATCACCAGGCGATACCAGTGATTATAGCCTTCGCCACCTTCATCCATAAGTTTCTCAAACTTCACCGGGCCGTCTTCCAGAGTGATGCCTTCCTTCAACATCTGCCGCATCTGCTCTTCCGTCATGCTGCCCTGCACACGCACCGCATATTCGCGCTCCACCTCGAAGCGCGGATGCATCAGGCGGTTGGCCAGATCGCCCGAGGTGGTAAAAATCAGCAGCCCGCTGGTATTGAAATCAAGCCGTCCAATAGCTATCCATTTCTGTCCGCTCAGCTTGGGCAGCTTGTCGAACACACTGGTGCGTTTCTCCGGATCGTCGCGGCTGACGATCTCACCCTCCTGCTTGTGGTACAGCAAGACGCGCGGCAGGCGTGTGTCCTGCGCCCTGATATGGATGGCGCGCTTGTTATTGACACGCACCACATCACCTTCAACCACACGCATTCCCAGCGTCGCCACTTCGCCGTTCACCGTGACACGCCCGGCAGCAATCCACTCTTCCATTTCGCGCCGCGAACCCATGCCTGCCTGCGCCAGCACCTTTTGTAGCCGCTCGCCTTGTTGCTCCTGCTGTTCTTCCTGATCGCTCATAAATACTCTCCAAAACCGTAGCGAGCGGGATGGGATGCAAGGCGCACGGAGCACAGCGACCGAGACATACCGTATTGGGTAAGCGAGGAAGCGAGCACCGTGCAACGCCGCATAACCGGCGACTTGCCCGCTTGCGGGCTTAGTCGAATGGCTATAACCAGCCGCTTGCCCCGTACTTTGGGGCTTAGCGGAATGGCTAGTAGCTTCATCAGTAGTTTCATCAGACCGCCCGCGCAGTAGGTTTTATTCATCCCATCACCTCGCGCCGTTCCAGCACGGCCTGCGCCAGCGTGCCGCTATCCACATGCTCCAGCTCACCACCTACCGGCAGCCCGCGCGCGATGCGCGATACCTTGATACTCTGTGCGCACAGTAATGTGGCGATGTAATGCGCGGTAGCATCTCCCTCCACGGTAAAATTGGTGGCAAGAATCACCTCGCATGGCTGTTCCTGCGCGCGTCTGACCAGCCGCTCCAGATGCAACTCACGCGCGCCGATACCGTCCAGCGGCGACAGCCTCCCCATCAGCACGAAATACATGCCGCGGTAGCATTGCGCCTGCTCCATCATCAACAAATCCGCCGGCATCTCCACTACGCACAACAAATGCGGGTCACGCCGCGATGAACGGCACAGCGCACACACCTCTTCTTCAGAAAAATTGTTGCACTTGGCGCAATGCCGGATGTTTTTCACCGCATGGCCGAGCGCCTGAGCCAGCCGCAATGCGCCCGGCTTGTCGCGCTGTAACAGGTGGTAAGCCATGCGCTGCGCGGATTTCGGGCCGACTCCGGGCAGGCAGCGCAAGGCGTCAATCAGGTCTTCCAGGCTGGAAGGAGTATTCATTGCCGCACTAAAACGGGAGATTCATGCCGGGCGGCAAATTCATTCCTGCGCTGAAGCCGCTCATCCTTTGCTGGCTTACAGCGGCGGCCTGCTTCACCGCATCGTTCATGGCCGCCACAATCAAATCTTCCAGCATCTCCTTGTCGTCGGACAACAGGCTGTCATCCAGCGCTATGCGGCGCACTTCATGCGCACAGGTCATGGTCACCTTCACCATGCCGGAGCCGGATTGCCCCTCCACCTCGACTGTCGCCAGCTCGGCCTGCGCCTTCTTCATGTTGGCCTGCATCTGCTGCGCCTGCTTCATCAGCCCACCCAATCCGCCCTTCATCATTTTTTGCTCTCCTAATACTGCTAAACAGGTTTAATCGATTCTTCAATCAGCTGCGCACCCAGCTGCTCCTGTGCCTCGCGCACGAACGGGTCTTGCTTGATCGCTGCCGCCGCGTGCTGCTGGCGCGTCTGTTTTTCGTGCTGCTCGACGGCAGCGGGCGTGGCTATACTGGCCGCCCCCAACGCGACCGCCAACCGCACCGGCTGGGCAAAATACTCGGCCAACGCCGCCTGTAATTTTTCCTGTGCCGTTTTGTTAGTCAGCATGTGTTTGTGCTGCGGCGCCAGATTCAAGGCCAACCGCCCGTCAACAAAACTTTCCAGTGTGCAGTGTTTGGCCAGCTCACGCGCCGTGCCTTGCACATTCAACTGCGCCAGCAGTACACCCCAATCGAGTGTGGCAGCTGTCATCGAGTTGCCTGGTTGTGTCACAACCTGTGCCGGTTTCGACTGCGGCTTCGGCTGTGGCTCAGGTGCCGCAGCAGCCACTGGCGGCGCAGAACATTCAGGCGCAGGCCGTTTGGGCACAGGCTGCGCACCCGCCGGCATGAAGGCCAGCATGCGCAACAGCGTCATGGTAAAACCGGCATATTCATCGGGTGCGAGGTCTATCTCGTTGCGCCCGTGGATGGCGATCTGGTAGAGCAATTGCATCTCTTCCGCGCTGAAATTCTGCGCCAGTTCCAACAAACGCACGCGCTCCGGCTCATCTTCTGCGATGGCTTGCGGCACGGTCTGCGCCAGCGCGATGCGGTGCAACAAGGTCGCCAGATCCTGCAAGGCCGCATCGAACGCCAGGCTGCGCATCACCATGTCATCGGCGATGCGCAGCAATTCCACTCCGTCGCGCGCCAACAACGCCTGCAACAGGCCATACAAATAACTCTGGTCTATTGCGCCCAGCATGTTGCGCACCGTCGCCTCATCTACCCTTGAGTCGGAATAAGCGATGGCCTGGTCGAGCAGGCTCAGCGCATCGCGCATGCTGCCCTGCGCCGCGCGCGCCAGCAGCGCCAGTGCACCCGCCTCTGACGGAATATTTTCCTGCTCCAGCACATACTGCAAATGCGCGAGGATCAGCGCGGGCGGCAACTGCTTCAGGTTGAACTGCAAACAGCGCGACAGCACAGTGACCGGAATTTTCTGCGGATCGGTGGTGGCGAGGATGAATTTCACATGGGCGGGCGGTTCTTCCAGTGTCTTCAGCATGGCATTGAACGCCGACTTCGACAGCATGTGCACTTCGTCAATGATGTACACCTTGAAACGCCCGCTGGTCGGGGCATACAGCGCGCTTTCCAGCAACTCGCGCATGTTGTCCACCTGGGTGTTGGAAGCCGCGTCCAACTCGATCAGATCAATGAAACGCCCGCTGTCGATTTCCGTGCAGGCGCTACAAACGCCGCATGGCGTGGCGCTAATGCCGTTAACGCAATTCAGGGATTTGGCGAAGATGCGCGCTATGGTGGTCTTGCCCACGCCGCGCGTGCCGGTGAACAGATAGGCGTGATGCAAACGGTTCTGTGCCAAGGCATTGCTCAATGCCTGCACGACATGCTCCTGCCCCGCCAGTTGCGCGAAGGTCTTGGGCCGCCATTTGCGCGCTAGAACAGAAGTTGCAGACAAGATTCAGCCAATCTTAAAAATGTACTCACCCAGCGGCGCCATGAAAATCGGAACATGCATTTTCATCATCGCGCCCCAGTTCCAAAAAGGAGGCGAGCCTTGCCCCCGGCACTTGCAGAAAATAGCTGTGGCTGCTTCCTTCCGGACCTGACCAGGTTCACTACACCACAATGCGGGGAGGCCCGCCAATACTTTAAAAACTCCGCATAAGCTGCTGCGCTTCTGCAAAGCTTCCGTAAATTCGTTACAAAAAAACACCGGAATCATGCCAATGAAGTTGCCCCATCACAGGCGACACCTATCATCTTGTCGCATACCGATCAACCACCCCGACATGATAGAGGAATCGGTCGGTAAAATCCACGCGTTCATTAAGGTAAGAACTCCAGGCGCAACGGCGGCACATGCGCCACTCGCCGCGTCACCAGCCACCCCGCCAGCGTCACCGTAACGATGCCGCCGCCCAAACCGGCCAGCCAGAGCATGATGCTTGGGTGATAGGGAATTTGCAGCACTTGGTGCGCCAGCACCCAGCCGAGCACCGCCGCGCCCGCTGCCGCGAACAACCCGCTCAATGCGCCCAGCACGGCAAACTCGGTGAGGTGCAGGCGCCGCAAATAATGACTGTCCACCCCCAGTGTGCGCAGGATGGCGGCCTGGTGGGTGCGCTCATCCTGCGTGGTAAGCAATGCGGCATACAACACGGCCAAGCCGCTCAGTAGGGTGAACAGGAACACCGCGCTCATCGCCTGTGCGATCTGATCCATGATATGGTGCACCTGGGCCAGCATCGCTTCGGTATCAATCAGCAGCAGGCCGGTAAATGTCTTGAGCAGGACATCGCCCGTCGCGGCCTTGCCCGGCGGCAGATAGTAGCTGGTGATATAGCTGGCCGGAAAATTCTCCAGCATGCCGGGCGCGGCGATCACGAAAAAATTCACGCGCATGGAATCCCACTGCACCTTGCGCAGGTTCGCCACTTTCGCGCTGAGCCGTGTGCCCGCCACTTCGTAGGTCAAGGTGTCGCCCATATGGATACCAAGGCGGTTGGCAATGCCTTCTTCAACCGACAGTGCCGAAGATGCGCCCTGCTCCACCCATGCGCCCTGCACCAGTTCATTGCCTGGGGGCAAGCTGTCCGACCAGGACAAATTGAATTCGCGCTCCACCAGCTCGCGCGTGCGCGGATCGGGGTAATCGTCGCCGCTGACCGTATGCTGGTTGATCGCGATCAAGCGCCCGCGCACCATGGGAAATAATTCGGGTACCGGTAAATTCTGCCGCACGAAAAAATCCTGTAGCGGTGCACGCTGGTCCGGCTGGATGTTGACGATGAAGCGGTTCGGTGCATCCGGTGGCAGGTGCGTGCGCCAGTTTTCCAGCAGGTCGGCGCGCACGAAGGTAAGCAGCAGCAAGGCCATGCCGCCTAGGCTGAGCGCGACAATTTGCACTGCGTTGCTGCGCCCGTGCCGTGCCAGGTTAACCAGCGCATAACGCCGCGTTGGCAGCGGCAACACAGCCAATGCGCGCACGGCCAGCCACGCCAGCAGGCCGAACAGCAGGGCACCGCCGAGCAGGCCCAGCAGCACGGTCAGGCCCAGCTTGAGCGAACCCGCCTGCCACAGGAACAACCCGCACAACACCGCCGCGCCGGAGGCATACAGCATGCCGGTGTGCGCTTCCGGGACACCCAGTTCGCGGCGGATGACGCGCAGCGCGGAAACGCTTTTCAACTGCCACAGCGGCAGGAAAGCGAACCCCAGCAACAGCGCCATGCCGCTGGCGGCAGCCTGCCACAGCGGTATCCAGCCGGGTGGCGGCAAAGCAGATTCGCGCATGGCGGGAATCGATTGCACCAGCACCGCCTGCGACGCATAACCGAGCAGGCAGCCCAGCAGCACGGCGCACGCGCCGAGCAACAGGAATTGATATAGGAAAATGCGCAGCACCTGCGACTGCGCCGCCCCCATGCAGCGCATCATGGCGCAGGCATCCAGATGGCGCGTGATGAAGTGCCGCGCGGCCAGCGCCAGCGCAACGCCCGCCAACACCACCGCGGTAAGCGCAGCCAGGCCGAGGAAATGCTCGGCGCGCTCCAGCGAGTTGCGGATTTCCGGGCGCGCGTCGCGCACATCCTCCAGCTTCTCGCCCAGGCCCATCCGCCCTTGCAGCCATACGCGCAAATCAGCTACTTGTTTTGCATCGCCCGCCACCAGCAAACGGTAGCTGATGCGGCTGCCTTCCTGCACCAGCCCGCTGGCGGGCAAGTCCGCCGCATTCAACAACACGCGCGGCGCGAAACTGAAGAAGCCGACGGACTGATCCACATCGCGCACCACCTGCGCAGCTAGGCGCAAACGCAGCGCACCGATGCCTACCTCGTCGCCCAAGTGCAACCCCATGCGCCGCATCAGGCGCGAATCCGCCCATATCGTGCCGCGCGCGGGGATGCCTTGCGCAACATGCTGCGCACCATCATCAACCAAAATCTTCCCCCGCAACGGATACCCCTCCTCCACCGCCTGAATTTCCGCCAGCAAATTTTTCTGCGCCGTCGTCACCATGCTGAGAAAAGTCGCGGTCTCCACCACATGCAAGCCGCGTTGCAGTGCAGCGGCACGATACGCGGGCGGCAAGGGTCGCGTCGAAGCAAGGCGCAAATCCGCGCCCAGCAGGCTGGAGGCTTCCTGTTGCAGCGCAATCCTTACGCGGTCGGCGAACAAGCCCACGGTTGATATACTGCCCACCGCCAGCACCAGCGCGACAAGCAGCACGCGCCATTCCCCGGCGCGCCAGTCGCGGTGCAGGAGATTGAGGGAGAGGCGGAGGAGGTTCATTTTGTATTCACGGTGGATCAGTGGCCTGTCACCAATTATTCTACGTTAGCGACGAACTGTTGCGCGCATTTCGGATGCTCGTCAGGGAACGAAAATTACGCTGGATAGAGAAACTGGCGATTTTTTGTGGGCGGAATGCGGAAACTTTGGCGATTGTGCACCTGTTGGAGAAGGCATTAGCGAAATACGCACCCACATCGGGCGGGGTATTGGGTGAGCTTGCGAACCCCAGCATTTCGAACCATCAAAAATGCTGGGGTTCTTGCCTCACCCTAGCCTGCGTGCTACGCCCTCTCAGATATCTTCTTGGCGGGGACACCTCCTACAATCGTGTAGGGCTCGGTATCCTTTGTTACAACAGCCCCAGCAGCAATAACAGAGCCTTTCCCCAAGCGTACATTCTTCAGAATTACAGCATTTGCCCCTATCCAGACATCATCTTCAATCGTAATCACGCCTCCAACATACGGTTGTTTATTAATTAAATTTGTGAGGGCAAGACCATGATCAGCAGCTCGAAGAACAACATTGGGGCCTATTAAGACATTGTCGCCAATGTGAATCTTTCCTCCCGACGAACCAATTTGAACATTGGTGTTCAAGCTTAGGTTATGCCCGATTATGATTTCGCCATCATTCCCATATAAATAACTGTGTCCCATCGACCGGAAGTTGTCTCCGATTTTGATATTTTCCCCGCCCAATATTGTCAGCGGAATTGCTGGAAAGAAACTCTTACCGCAAGCAGCCAAAGAGTATTTAAGCATCAGGCCGTAGACACGTCGGCGTATCGCGCCGTAGATACGCCGCATGATGGAGATACCCCGCTGCCAGCTTCTATTTATGAGATGCATAGGCCTCAGCCAAATTCATAGCCAATGTGCTGGAATTTCCCCTTTTTCTTTGTCATCCACATTTCCAGCTATAAATAACAACGTAATAAAAATAATCGTAACCATACCTACTATCACTAGTGCGACAACTATCAAGAAAAGCCATCCATGTATAGTAAATGTCATTTCTTTATCGATCCTAAGAGTAAGTAAAAGGGGGTTATAAATACACCCGGTTAGATAGTTGCAAACACAAAGAAATTTGGTGCGCCTATTGTTGCAAACTAAATATCCAAATGTGACTTATACGCTGCTGACTTAAACGCGTCAACAGGGTGAAACTCATGGCATGGTTTTTCATTCCCTTCCTGCCGGTTTTGCACGTAAAGTGCTTGCAACGAATATGCGCGCAATGCGTGCTGAGCGCGGCTGGTCACAAGAATTTCTGGCGTTTGAAACCGGGCTGCACCGAACGTTCATTACCCACTGCGAGCGAGGGGTGCGCAACATTTCGCTAGACAACATCGAAAAAATTGCACGTGCTTTCAATGTGCCAATATCAGAATTATTCTTGCAGCATCAGCAAAAGTAACGTCATTCTCTCGAATAACGCCCCATTGCCTGGATGATGTCCGCCTGGCTGTCGCACGGGTCAATGAACGCCATGCCATCAAGGGAGACGGTGCTTGATAAGCGACCTGTTCGATTCGCTGAGGAATTTATCTACATCGTGTTTGGTGATATCGTAGTCGGGCGAGTAGCATTTGGCTTGCACCGCCCAGTGGTCGCCATTCTTGTGAAGAATCACCAGATCAATGCCGCAGTCCGCACCCCAGCGTCCCGGCCATTCATCCCACAACCAGACCTGGTCAACCTGGGTTGACCATTCAGGATCGGCTTTCAGAAACCATTTGACGAAGTGCTCGAACTGCTTGCCACGCTTGGCCGGGTCGGGGTCGAGGCTGTTGTAGAAGTCGGAGAATTGGGTTGCCATCATTCACTCAAACATTAAAAAATACTTGCATCACAGAACTGCATCTAGTACTACATCACCCGCCCCGCCGCCAAAAGCAACTGTCTGTTGCAGCGCTTTGCCAGAGCTTCGTCATGGGTGACCATGATGAGGGTCGTGCCCTGCGCGCGGTTCAATTCCAGCATCAGCTCGATGATCTGGCTGCCGGTGGCGGCATCGAGGTTGCCAGTGGGTTCGTCGGCAAACAGTATTTTCGGCTGCGCGACGAAGGCGCGCGCAAGCGCCACGCGCTGTTGCTCACCGCCGGACAGGTGTTTGGGCAGATGCGACATACGAGGCGTAAGTCCAACGCGCTCCAGGGCTTCCGATGCACGCTCGCGCGCATCGGGCGCGGCACGCAGTTCCAGCGGCAGCATGACGTTTTCCAGCGCGGTCATGGCAGGCAGCAACTGGAACGACTGGAACACGAAACCGGCCAGGCGTCCGCGCAAGCGCGCGCGACCATCTTCATCGAAGGAGAACATATCCATCCCGTCGAGATACACTGTGCCACTGCTTGGCACATCCAGCCCGGCCAGCAGACCCAGCAGGGTGGATTTGCCGGAACCGGATGCGCCCAGGATGGCAAGGCTGTCGCCAGCTTCGACGGCAAAGCTGACCTCGTGCAGGATGACCAGCGGTTGGCTGCCGCTTTCCACTTGCTTGGTAAGATTCATTGCCTGCACAATGGATGCCATGAAATTTTATGCTTTCTTCCGCTCAGTTTTATTGTGTACTTGTTGCCTGCTGCCGGGAATCGCCGCTGCGCAACCGACCATACTGGTGTTCGGCGACAGCCTATCGGCAGCCTATGGTATCCCGCGCGAGGCGGGATGGGTGAACCTGTTGCAGCAGGAACTGCAACGCAGCCATCCGCAATATCAGGTGATCAATGCCAGCATCACTGGCGAGACCACCGCTGGTGGACGCCAACGCATCGCCGCGGCACTGCGCCAACACCAGCCCAGTATTATCATCCTCGAACTCGGCGCCAATGACGGCTTGCGCGGCGCACCCATCGCGGACATCGAGGCCAATCTCACCGCCCTCATCCAGCAATCGCGCAAGGCGCACGCCAAGGTATTGCTGCTGGGCATGCAACTGCCGCCCAATTACGGCGCGGACTATACCGCCCGCTTCAAGGCGCTGTATTCTAAGCTGGCGCAGCGATACCACGTGGTGCTGGTTCCGTTTTTTCTGGAAGGTGTCGCGCCGGAACAATTCCAGGCCGACAACCTGCACCCCACCGCACAAGCGCAACCGCGCGTTTTGCAAAGTGTGATACGACAACTGGAACCGATGCTTTACCCCCCGTAACAAGGAACTAAACGCGATTGAACAAGCTACGAACCAGACGCTTGCCCGGTTTTTCCAGCCAGTAAAATGAAATGATCGATATTATTGTTAGAAACAACAGGAACAAAACAAAGTGTTGCCTCATGTCGACATGAAATAACGGGCCAACCCAATTTTTATATATGGCGAATTTTAGGATGAAGTGCAATTTTGAGTAACGCAGGTCAGGTGGGCGAGATGCGGTAGTATCCGTGCCTTTTGACCGGCAAGTCGAAATTACACAAATGAACTACACACACCTCACCCGAGAAGAACGATACC
>CAITJF010000229.1 GCA_903892645.1 uncultured Nitrosomonadales bacterium
CGTCTGCGGGGCATGCCGCAATATCTGTTCCGATGCCTCGATGCCATTCATGTCCGGCATGTTGAAATCCATGGTGATGTAATTGGGCGTTTCCACATTGGCATATTCTATCGCCTCCTTGCCGCTCGCCACTTCCGTGATGATCCAGTGCGGATGGTTGCTGAGTATCATGTTACGGATCAGCATCCGTGCGACACGGCTATCATCCACGACGAGGACGGATTTGATCGGGCTGGCGGTCATTGAGATGGTGTTTAATTCAGGGCAAACTTTGCATTTTATACATATCAATTTTACCCTTACATGCGCGGAAATCCAAATTGTTCAGGCCGCGGAGCGGCTGATGAGTCCTTGGGTCGGCGAGCTGGGCGATGCGCTATATAGTTTTTTCGGCATGCGACCGGCCAGAAATGCCATGCGGCCGGCTTCCACCGCCTGCTTCATGGCCGAGGCCATCAGCACCGGCTGCTGTGCGGCGGCAATGGCGGTGTTCATCAGCACGCCGTCGCAACCGAGTTCCATGGCAATGGCCGCGTCCGAAGCGGTGCCCACGCCCGCATCCACAATCACCGGGACTTGCACACGCTCCATGATGAGTTGCAGATTCCACGGGTTGAGGATGCCCATGCCGGAACCGATCAGCGAGGCCAACGGCATGATCGCCACGCAGCCGATGTCTTCCAGTTGCTTGGCGATGATGGGGTCGTCCGAAGTGTAGACCATCACCTGAAAGCCTTCCGCCACCAGCGTCTTCGCGGCGGCGAGCGTTTCCACCACATTAGGGTACAGCGATTGCGGGTCGCCCAGCACCTCGAGCTTGACCAGAGTGTGGCCATCCAGCAGTTCGCGCGCCAGGCGCAAGGTGCGCACCGCATCGTCCGCGCTGTAGCAACCCGCTGTGTTGGGCAGCAGCGTGTATTTCGACGGCGGCAGAATGTCCAGCAAGTTGGGTTCGTTGGGATTCTGCCCGATGTTGCTGCGCCGGATGGCAATGGTAATGATTTCGGCACCGCTGGCTTCCACCGCTGCTCGAGTTTCGGCGAAATCCTTGTACTTGCCGGTGCCAATCAACAGACGTGAATTGTAATTTTTGCCCGCGATGAGCAGTGTGTCTTTGTTCATTGATGTATTCCGTAATTAACCGCCGCCGACGGCGGCAATAATTTCCAGTCTGTCGCCATCGGACAGCATGCATTGGTCAAATTGTCCACGCGGTATGATTTCGCCGTTGCATTCCACGGCAATTCGCTTGCCGCCCAATTGCATCTGTTCGAGCAGTCTAGCGACGTTGACAGGAACGTCGAAGTGGCGCACCACCCCATTGATTGAGACTGAAATCACTTGGAACTTTTTGCCTGGTTGTTAAGGTAGTGATCATTTTACACGATGCGAGCGTCATAATAATGGGCGTTCGAAATTTGAAGGCGCTTTTCTTGAACGACGTTTTTTGCCCGCGTTAGCGACTGTTTAACACATTAAAGCTTGGGTGAAAAAATGCCCCTGAGCCTAGAAGGCCAGGGGCAAAGATCTTAACAACTAAGGGGAAGTTAAGACACAAACTCAAAGTCGTGACGCTGTTGAAACTCCGCTTTTTTGCAGAGCTAACCGCACAAACATCTTGTTAGCACACGAGTTGCAGATTCGTTGGAGCAAAGTACTCGGTATTGCCTGCCACAGTGTGAGCAGCTTTGGGTGCGTTAAGATCATTTTTAACCACGCGCCAGTTGCATGTTGATTTGTTCTCAGCAGCCTGTTGCAGTTGTACTGGCGCCGTGTAGTAGCCGGTTATGTCCACATTGCGGGTAAAGCTGGGGTTCAAGCCGGAATAAATCACATCCAGGTCGTTGGTTGAAAAAGCCGAGTCTGCCTGAGCAGCCGAAGTTACCAAAACGCCAGTGATGATAGTTGCCAGGATACGTGTTTTCATGATGAATCTCCTTATGTATAAA
>CAITJF010000230.1 GCA_903892645.1 uncultured Nitrosomonadales bacterium
GGCAACCAATCTGGCGTCAATAAAATATGACTCGACAATTGTTGGTCTCAATGTTTTGTATATAAGTGGAAACCCTATCGTAGAGGTCGTAACATCCAATAATCCGACGCCTGAGGTACAGTCGGGTATAGGATTTAAAGTGACAGCAGCTAAATTTACCGGGAAGAGGGTGATATGGCGCGAGTTGATTCAGTAGCCCTTGAGTCCGTTTGAGTTTCTAATGCGCAACTTTACCCCCAGCCGCAAGGCTGGGGGTTTGGTTAGCGAATCGCCACGGGTTTTTCAGGCACTGAGTCGTTGAAATAAAGCTGTGCTACGACATGATCCTGAAATTGTTGCACGTATCCGGCATAAAACTGCATGCTGAGTCGGCACAAGAAAAATTTATCAGTTTAGGCCGCTTCTTGACACTCCCCCATGCCTCCCCGATACTTGGCGCATCGCATTAGTTAGGGCTTCCCGCTTTGGACGAGTTCTCATTGGGCATGCTGTTTTTTGCCCTCGTTGTAATTCTGGTTTGCTCCGGTTTTTTCTCTTCTTCTGAAACCAGCATGATGGCGTTGAATCGCCACCGGCTGAGCCATCTGGTACGCAAAGGTAACAAGGGCGCCAAGCTTACCGCAAAGCTGCTGGCGCAGACGGACAAGCTGCTCGGCTCCATCCTGTTAGGCAACACATTGCTCAATGTGGCGGCGGCGACGCTTGCCGAGATTATTGTGTTGCGCCTGTTCGGCCACGATAACAGCGCGGCGTTGGTGGCAGGATCGCTGGTGATTACTTTCATTATCCTGGTGTTTAGCGAGATCATGCCGAAAGTGATTGCGGCCAGCTATCCCGAGCGCGTGGCGCTGTTTTCGAGTTATGTGCTGTCCTTTCTCGTCAAGTTGTTTCATCCCGTGGTATCCATTGCCACGGCGATGGTGCGCGGTTTCCTGTGGCTGTTGCAGATCAAGGTGCAGACCGACCGCAGCCACCAGAAAGCAAGCCTGGAGGAGGTGCGCATGATGGTGCTGGAGGCGGAAAACTTCCTGCCGCGCAAACACCAGAAGATGCTGCTCAATCTGGTGGACATCGAGCGCATCGCGGTAAACGATGTGATGGTGCCGCGCAACCAGATCGAGGCACTCGACCTGAACGCTGAGCCCGGCGTATTGCGCGAGCAGTTGGCGACCTGCCACCACACGTTGCTGCCGGTGTATGAGGGAAATCTCGACAATATGGTGGGCATCCTGCACGTGCGCCGCACCCTGGCACTGGTGCAGCGCGAGAATTTTGACCGCGACGAATTGCGCGAACTGCTGTACGAACCTTATTTTATTCCTTCCGATACGGCGTTATTGTCGCAGTTGCAACATTTCCAGGAACGGCAAATCCGGCTGGGGTTGGTGGTGGACGAATACGGTGAGCTGTTGGGCTTGGTAACGCTGGAAAATATTCTGGAAGAGATAGTCGGCGACTTCACCACGCAGTCGCCCGCGCAGACCGGCAGGTTCCTGCGCCAGGAAGACGGCAGCCTGCTGGTGGAGGGCGGCTCACCGTTGCGTGACCTGAACCGCAAGCTGGGTATGCGTTTCCCGCTGGACGGTGCGAAGACGCTGAATGGCCTGATCCTGGAACATCTGCAGGACATTCCGGAAGCGGGTACCAGCCTGAAAATTGCGAATTATCCGATTGAAATTATCCAGACACAGGATCGCGTGGTGAAGGTGGTGAAGATTTTTCCCGCGTTGCGACAGAAAGCAAACGAATAGCAAACAACCGATTAGCCGCTTTACAACGCCTGCAAAGCTCGGCATGATGGGGGGAGATTTTCGTTAAGGAAATGCCATGGCCGTGGACAAGAAAACCGAAAAGAAGAAAGAACCCCAATTCTCTTGGGAAGGCAAGGACAAGACCGGCAAATTGGTCAAGGGCGATATGCGGGCTGCCGGTAAAGAAGTTGTTTCCGCGCAACTGCGCCGTCAGGGCATCAATGTTACCAAAATCAAGAAAAGCGGCGGTGGCGGGGGCAAGGTCTCCGAAAAAGATATCACCCTGTTTACGCGCCAGCTTGCCACCATGATGAAGTCCGGTGTGCCGTTGATACAGTCATTTGATATCGTGGGCAAAGGTCACAGCAACCCGGCCGTCGCCCGCCTGCTGCTCGACATTAAAACCGATGTGGAAACCGGTAGCAGCCTGGCTCAGGCATTTCGGAAATACCCATTGTTTTTTGACGATCTGTATTGCAACCTGATAGAAGCCGGTGAGGCGGCCGGCATTCTGGATAGCCTGCTGGATCGTCTGGCGATTTACAAGGAAAAAACCCTGGCTATTAAAAGCAAAATCAAGGGTGCGCTGTTCTACCCGGTTTCCATTGTGGTAGTGGCTTTCCTCATCACCGCAATAATCATGATTTTCGTAATCCCGGCATTTAAAGAATTGTTCCAGGGCTTCGGCGCTAACTTGCCCGCCCCCACGCTGTTCTTAATGTCCATTTCCGATTTCTTCGTCGCATGGTGGTGGGCAATTTTCGGCGGTATCGGAGGCGGCCTCTATACTTTCTTCTACTTCTGGAAACGCAGCAAGAAAATGCAGCAGGTGATGGATCGGATCATGCTCAAGATACCGGTCTTCGGTCCTCTGATCCGCACTGCCTCCATTGCACGTTGGGCACGCACCCTGTCCACCATGTTTGCCGCTGGCGTGCCGCTGGTGGAAGCGTTCGACTCGGTGGCGGGCGCGGCCGGCAACGCGGTATATTATGATGCAACCAAACAGATACAGCGCGAAGTCAGTGTCGGTAGCACCCTGACTGTGGCCATGCAAAATACCGGGGTGTTTCCCAGTATGGTGTTGCAAATGGCGGCGATCGGCGAGGAATCCGGTGCGCTGGACAGCATGTTGAGCAAGGTAGCCGATTTTTTCGAGGCCGAGGTGGATGATGCTGTGGCGGCTTTATCCAGCCTGATGGAGCCTGTCATCATGGTGGTGCTTGGCACGCTGATCGGCGGCATGGTGATAGCTATGTACCTGCCGATATTCAAAATGGGCGAAGTCATTTAATGCATCCCCGATTAAGCTGCACAGCTTAGCGCGGCCTTGTGGCCGCGTCTTTTTATGAACACAGCTAATTTACCGTGACCCCATTCTTCCAGCTGCTGCAAAGCTCCCCACCTTTTTTCACAGCCCTGTGCGGCATCGTCGGCCTGATGGTCGGTAGCTTTCTGAATGTGGTGATCCACCGCCTGCCGAAAATGCTGGAGCGCGAATGGCATGCCCAATGCGCCGAATTCAACGACCATGCTGCGGAAGGGTCGCTGCCAGCCCCCGTTAAGGGGATGCCGCCAGACGCTCACCCTTCGGGTGGTCTTGGCGCAGGCAGCGGGGATGACAACTCCGCACCCGCTTCAGTGGGTAGCGGATTGCGTACTTTTGGTGAACCCGCCAGCGTCCCCCTTGCGGGGGCTGCGGATGCACCCACCGGCATTCCCATGGCGGATGAACCGGGAGGCACGCCGCGCTACAATCTGGTCGTGCCACGCTCAGCCTGCCCGCACTGCGGCCACAAAATCAGTGCGCTGGAGAATATCCCAGTCATTAGCTATCTGTTGTTGCGCGGCAAGTGCAAGGGTTGCGGCGCGCACATTTCCGCACGCTACCCCATCGTGGAATTGGTGAGCGGGCTACTGAGCGGCTATGTCGCGTGGCACTTCGGCTTCGGCTTGGCTGCATTGGCCGCACTGCTGTTTGTATGGGCGCTACTGTCACTGACCTTTATTGATTTCGACACGCAACTGCTACCGGATGTTATTACCCTGCCGTTGCTGTGGATGGGGTTGTTGTTCAACTTGTTCGGTGCTTTCGCCGGTTTGCATAGCGCCGTCATCGGTGCGGTTGTGGGGTATCTGGTGCTGTGGGGCGTATATTGGGTGTTTAAGCTCGTCACCGGCAAGGAGGGGATGGGCTACGGCGACTTCAAGTTGCTGGCGGCAATCGGCGCATGGCTGGGTTGGCAGATGCTGCCGCTGGTCATCATGCTCTCCTCGCTGGTTGGCGCGGTGGTCGGTATCACGCTAATCGTCGCGGCACGGCATGGCCGTAACATCCCCATTCCGTTTGGCCCCTATCTCGCGGGCGGTGGTTTGATCGCGCTGTTGTGGGGTCAGACCCTGACGCAAAATTATTTGCACCTTCTCGCCGCGCCATGAGTTATAGCATTGGGCTGGCCGGCGGTATCGGCAGTGGCAAGAGCACAGTCGCGGCGCTGTTCAAGGAATGTGGCGTCACAGTCATTGACAGCGATGCGATTTCGCATCAACTCACCCAGCCTGGCGGCGACGCCATTGCGGCGATTTGCGCCGCATTCGGCGATAAATATATTGATGCCAGCGGCGCGCTGGACAGGCAAAAGATGCGGCAACTGGTTTTCTCCGACCCTGCCGCCAAACAACGTCTGGAAGGTATCCTGCATCCGCTGATCCGCGCGCAGATGCTGGCACAGGCAAAAGCCGCCAGCACATCCCCTTACATGTTAATGGTGGTTCCACTGCTGTTTGAGGCGGGTTATCACGAACTGGTGCAGCGTACACTGGTAGTAGACTGCGCAGAAGCCACCCAGGTTGCGCGCGCCATGCAGCGTAGCGGGCTGGCCGAGCAGGAAATACGCGACATCATGGCGCAGCAGATTTTGCGCGCCGAGCGGTTGCGGCGTGCCGATGACATCATTCAAAACGACGGCGACTTGCAATCCTTACGCCAACAAGTGGAACGGTCACACCAGCGTTACTTGGCCCTTTCCGCAGGAAGCGATTGACGATATGCATCTATTCACAATATATTGCCGGGTATTGTCCGTACTTAAACGCATATCCACACCTATCCTGGCACCGTGATTAGCTACGACTTTCCCCTCAATGAGCGCATGCGCACCTTGTTACGCCTGGAGGATCTCTACGCCCGGATGTCATATTTCACCGAAAAGGCAAGCGCCGCTGACCATCATGCCGCACTGAACGTGCTGTTCGAAATTCTCGAAGTTGCCAGTCGTGCTGACCTGAAGTCCGATCTGCTGCAGGAACTGGAACGCCAAAAACGCCAGCTCTCCGCCCTGCACAACAACCCGGGAATATCGGAGGAGGCGCTGGACGCGGTACTGGGTGAAATCGAGGATGCCAGCAGCAGGTTATTTGGCATGAACGGCAAGATAGGCCAGCACTTGCGCGAGAACGAATGGCTGATGGGCATCAAGCAGCGCACTTACATCCCCGGGGGAACATGTGAATTTGATCTGCCTTCCTACCATTACTGGCTGCATCAGGATGCCATGCTGCGGCGCAATTACCTCAATGCCTGGCTGGCTCCCTTGCTGTCCATACGCGACAGCCTGGACATCATCCTCAAGCTGATGCGCGAGAGCGGCAAGATGTACCATTTCATCGCCCATCAGGGCAACTTCCAGCAAATGCAAGGCGGTCGCGTAGCGCAATTGCTACGCCTTAATTTGGACAACACACTGCCGTGTGTCCCGGAAGTCAGCGCCAACAAATACGTGCTCAACATCCGTTTCGTCGCGGCCAATTATGCGGCCAAGAGTGCTTTGTACGAACAGGATGTGGCGTTTGATCTTATCTTCTGCGCCCTGTAGCCATGGCAAATAAGCCGACAGTGGTCGCCTGTCCGCAATGCGGCAAGGAGGTAGTGTGGAGCAGCGAAAACCGCTACCGCCCGTTTTGCAGCGAGCGCTGCAAATTGATAGACCTCGGGCAGTGGGCCACGGAGAGTTACCGCATCCCGCAGGATGAGGACGGCACGGAAGAGGACACTTCTCACCAAGCCTGACGCAACAAGGCAATACCGTGCGCACCATGCTGCCACGCCGTTTTCATATCGTCGCGGCACAGCCCACCCAAGGCATATACCGGGATGGCCGAGCCCGCCGCAATTTTTCCGAACGTTTCCCAGCCGAGATGCGCCGTACCCGGATGCGATTGGGTCGGCAGCACCGAACTCAGCACTGCAAAATCCAGACCCAGCTCCCCGGCACGTTGCAGCTCTTCTTTATTATGGCAAGATGCCGCACACCACGGCACATCGGGACGTGTGCTGCATGTAGCAAGCTGCACACTATTCAAATGCACACCATCCGCACCGACTTCCCGGGCCAGCTCGATATCGCTGTTAATCAAAACTTGCGCACCATGTGCATGCGCCAGTTCGATCACACGCAACGACAGGGTGCGCATTTCGGCGCGCAGTAAATTTTTCTCGCGCACCTGTATCAGTTGCAAACCGTTGTGTAATGCGCCTTCCAGCCGATGCATGAATTCCTCCACACCCAGTTCGGCCACATTGCTGATGGCATACAGCGGCGGCAATTCCAGTGCGCGCAGGATAGGAGTGTTGGCGGGCAACATAGGCGATACCGTCACCGGATTGTCTCCGTTCACCCTGAGGTATCGGGGGGCAGGGGACTGCCACGCAAACTCCTGTCCCTCATGCGGATGCAACTCACCACTCCATTGAGTTACGCGAAAGAAATTCAGCCGCACCGTTGCATGAGGATAAGTGAAGACGCGGGTGACCCACGGATAAGCGGTTTTGACTGTTATGCCCAGTTCCTCGCGCAGCTCGCGCACCAGCGCATGGCGGGGTGTTTCGCCTGGTTCGATTTTGCCGCCGGGGAATTCCCAATAGCCGGCCCAGATTTTGTCGGGGGGGCGTTGGGCTAGTAGGAATGTGCCATCGGGGCGTTGGAGTACGGCGGCGGCGACCTCAACTAGGTTGGCTTTTTCTATTGAATTGTTCAACGTGGTCTCTTAAATTTTAGAACAAAGTCAAAGGCAACTTCGCCGGTGGTAGACCGGCAACTAGTCACTTTCTTTTGCTTCGCCAAAAGAAAGTAACCCAAGAAAAGGCGACCCCAATCCGCCACCTCTTCGAGGTTCCCTGCGTTGCTCGACTGATCAGGCGGCTGCGCAACTCGCCCTGGCGGGCCGCACACCCCGCGCCCCACTGCGGAGCTCAAACAGTGCTCGCCGAAAACTCCTGACCAGCCTGCGCTACTCGGTGGCGGATGAGGGGAATGAAAAGCAAAACCCCAAAACCGTTAATTCGTAGGATGCAATAAGCGTAGCGCATTGCACCGAATGGAACACATGCGGCGCAATGCCCATTGGTTATTGCGCCCTACGCTGGCTAGACCGGCAACAAGAATCTTACCGCTACTGGCTTAATTAACAGATAAGAGCAAAGCGGTCCAATGGGGAAAGTAAAAAAAGAGGCATACCACCAACCACTGTTTTTCCAATAGCAGTTTTTCCTAAAAAAGTTCGCGACCTTTGCCAACTGATAATGGTAGTTCAGATGCGAAAGAAAAAGAGCAAGCGCGAAAACAAGTTCACCATTTTCTGTGAAAGTAACATAATGCTTTGAGAGTGCAAACAATATGAGAATCAAACTAATGTTGATGTAGTTCGAAATGCGAAGCCTTCCCCAAAGAGCTAACCCTCGTTCCTTATCCATGTTTCCCCTTTTTAGCTTGACGGCACATTTCATCTAACTCGTTTCGGAGTAATTGACTATCCAGCCATTGTCTTGCCTTTGGAAAACCCTCCCTGCATAGTGTAGTTTCGATGTGATGCCAGTCGTTATATTGCCCACTACGCGCCATTTCCAGCGCTCTCTTATTCATTAGTTCATCGCGTTCTTTTTTGTTCATAAAACCTCCTGTAACGACATGTGCCTGCACCTGCCAAATACGACGCAGGATGTTCAGTTATATCGTCGCGCTATACGTTATGCGTCCGGTACTTCAGGCCACTTTGGATGTTTGTTATGCACCCACTCCTTTAGCTTTCTGCGTGCAGAGTCACGTCCTACTTCTATTCCGAGATGAGCGCAAATGTCTTGCCAACTCCTTAAATTAGGTATGGTGCGCAATTCTGAAACTTTTGATAACCAGTTAACCGGTCTTGGGCTTTGTGCCCGCTGGCGGCGTGTCACCTTGTAGTTTTGGAGCTTCTCAAGCTCTTCTTTGCCCATAGCATTTAGCTCAGCTAGCAACTCGTCAGCGGAGATGGGGGGCGGTTTTTTTCTATTGGACTCAGCCTTCGGCTGCGTCTCGGTAAGTACTCGGCGCAAGGCTTCGCTAAAGTTCAGATTTTCGAACGGCCTTGGGTTAGCACGTTGCCAAACAAGAGCAACGAGATCATCATCAACAGGGAAATTCTTCATGTACCACTCCTTATTACTAAAATCAAGTAAGTGACACTTATCTTACACTAGTAAATTACTAAAAGCAAGTTAGTAACGAAAGAAATGCTGAAACGGCAGCTGTTGAACGCTCAGCCTAGCCCATGTAGGGCGCAATAACCAACGGGCATTGCGCCGTATGTTAAATCGAATAATAGGAAACGTAGCCCGATTAGCCTTTTATGATGCGCTCTTTGCGTACCTCCCACTTTCCCCTGTGCGCCGCCTCGATCAGCCGCAAGGAAGCGGAGGGGTAGGCGAGCATTGTTCGAGTCCCGAGCGGCATAGCCGCGAGGTCGAGTTGCGCAGCCCCGCTTGCTTGCGGCTGATCGAGGGTACCCCGCAGGGGCGGCAAACCGGGGGCGACTTCTTTTGGTTACTTTTCTTGGCAAGACAAGAAAAGTGACTAGCTGCC
>CAITJF010000231.1 GCA_903892645.1 uncultured Nitrosomonadales bacterium
AGTTATCGAGGTGGATGCGACAACTAAGATCGCAGGCGTTCCGCCTGAAGCTTGGTTGTATCGCCTTAGTAGTCGTTCGGCCTTGGAATGGGTAATGGAGGAATACCGTGACTTCACGCCGAAAGACCCAACGATCCGAGAAAAATTCAACCTCTACCGCTTTGCCGATCACAAGGAGGATGTGATTTCCTTGCTTGGCAAGGTTTGTCGTGTAAGTATTGAAACGGTTGCGATAACCACAGAAATGCAGGAATCAGGCGAGGCATAAATGATTACAATATCTAATCACTACCTGTTGATTATTAGACGTTTTGGCAACAGCTACATAATACCGGGTAAGACAAGAAAAGTGACTAGCCGCCGGTCTACCACCGGCAAACCACCCATACGAATTCTATTGTCTGTCTGTGATGTGCATGGGAAAATCCACCCCAATCAATAACTCACACAACTCCCGGCATAGTGAGCCTCAAACCTATCGGCATCCTCGGCGGCACCTTCGACCCCATCCACAACGGGCATCTGCGCCTCGCGCAGGAGGCGCTGGAGCAATGCAATCTGGCCGCCGTGCGCTTCATTCCCAGCGGCACACCGCCGCACCGCAATACGCCCTACACCAACGCGCAGCAACGGCTGGACATGGTACGCCTGGCGCTGCAAGGCAACTCCGCTTTCACCATTGATGAACGTGAAGTTCATCGCAACGACCCCTGCTACACCGTGAACACGCTCACCTCGCTGCGAACCGAACTCGGCGCACAGCAGCCGCTGTGCCTGCTGATGGGCGGGGATGCCTTCCTGCTGCTGCACACATGGCACGAATGGAAGCAATTGTTTGAGCTGGCGCACATCGTCGTCATGCAACGTGCGGGAGGGCGCCCGCTGGGCAATGCCATGAACGAAGCAGACACTTTTCTGCGTAGCGAGTATCATGCGCGCCTCGCGCCGGCGCCGCGAGTGCTGCACGAATCGCCCGCAGGGACGATCTTGGTGGCGGACATGCCCGCGCTAGAAATTTCCGCTACCGATATCCGTAGGCGTTGCGCCGAAGGCAAGAGCACCCGTTACTTGCTGCCAGATGCAGTAGCCGATTACATTCAATCTCATCAACTCTATACCCAACATGCTAACCATTGAAGAAAAAACCCAAGCCGTTGTGGCCGCGCTGGAAGACATCAAGGCCACCGACATTGCCGTGCTCGATACCAACAAACTCAGCTCACTGTTCGAACGCATGGTGATTGCCAGCGGTAACTCCAACAGGCAGACACGTGCCCTAGCCGACAACGTGGTGGTCAAACTCAAGGAGCGCGGCGAAGAGATTCTTGGCCGTGAGGGCGAAGAGACCGGCGAGTGGATACTGATCGATCTTGGTGAGGTGATAGTGCACATCATGCAGCCTGCGGTGCGTGCCTACTACAACCTGGAAGAACTGTGGAGCATGAAACATCTGCCGCGTAACGCCCCGCACAAAACACCATGAAGCTGCCGGTTCTTTCAGAATGAAGCTCCGGGTCGTAGCCGTTGGCCACAAAATGCCGGACTGGATCAGCGCGGGTTTTAACGAATACGCCAAACGCATGCCGCGCGAGGCGAAGATTGAGCTGGCGGAAATCAAGCCGGAGCCGCGCACCACGGGCAAGAATGTGGCGCAGATCATGGAAGCGGAAGCGCAGCGCATACTCGCCGTCTTGCCGCAGGACGCGCTGCGCATTGCGCTGGACGAACACGGTATCCACCTGACCACCAAGCAACTGGCGCAACAAATGCAGGACTGGCTGCGCGGCGGGCGCGATGTTGCCTTCATCATCGGCGGTGCGGATGGGTTGCACGAGTCGGTGAAAAATGGGGCGCAGCAGCTATTGGCGTTGTCGGCAATGACGCTGCCGCATGGCATGGTGCGTGTGCTACTGGCGGAGCAGTTGTATCGTGCGCACAGTCTGTTGCACAATCACCCTTATCATCGTGAGTAGCGCAGCACCATTTTGTGGATAGAAAGTTTTTATGAGCATCATCCAGCCGCGTATCTACCTTGCCTCGCAAAGCCCGCGCCGCCGCGAGTTGTTGAAACAGGTCGGAATCAGTTTTGAAATGCTGCTGTTGCGCTCCGATCCGCGCCGCATGGTGGATGCGGACGAAACCCCGCACGCGGACGAGTTGCCGGAAGAATATGTGAAGCGCATCTGCGAGGACAAGGCGCGGGCGGGATGGGATGCGCTGGAATTCCGCAGCCTGCCGTTTTTTCTGGTGTTGGCTGCCGACACCACGGTGACGGTGGATGGCAAGATCCTCGGCAAACCGCACGACCGCGAAGAAGCCGCCGCCATGTTGCGCCAGCTCTCCGGGCGGCAGCACCAGGTGCTGAGCGCGGTGGCAGCTGCCTTCGAGGAGCGCATTGAAATTCGCCTGAGCACCACCACCGTCACCTTCGCCACGTTAAGCGAGGAACGCATCCACCGTTACCTGCTCACCAATGAGGGGCATGACAAGGCCGGCGCTTACGGCATCCAGGGTCATGCCGGTGCATTTGTACAACGCATTGAGGGCAGCTATTCCGGCGTAATGGGGCTGCCGCTGTACGAAACAGTTGAGCTGTTGCGCGTCTTCGGATATCCCACGCCATGAGCGAAGAAATCCTTATCAACGTCACGCCACAGGAAACTCGTGTCGCTTTGATGCAGCAAGGGGTAGTACAGGAGCTGCACATCGAGCGTGGCAGCCATCTCGGCATGGTGAGCAATGTTTATGTCGGGCGCGTGAAACGCGTACTGCCCGGCATGCAGTCCGCCTTCATCGACATCGGGCTGGAGCGCTCCGCTTTCCTGCACGTCGCCGACATCTGGGAAAACCGCCACAACGGCGATGTCGCCAAGCCGATTGAAAAAGTGCTGTATGAAGGGCAGAGCCTGCTGGTGCAGGTCATCAAGGATCCAATAGGCAGCAAGGGCGCCAGGCTGTCAACCCAGATCAGTATTGCCGGTCGCCTGCTGGTGTATCTGCCGCAGGAGTCGCATATCGGCGTGTCGCAGCGCATCGAGAATGAGGCCGAACGCGAGCTGTTGCGCGACAAGCTGCAACAATTGCTGCCGGGTGACCATGGCGGCGGCTACATCATCCGCACCATGGCAGAAGCCGCGTCTGACAAGGAGTTGCTCGCCGACATCGAATATCTCGACAAGCTGTGGTGCAAGCTGCAGGAACAGGCAAAAACCTCACCCGCCCCTTCGTTGCTGTACCAGGAGCTCAACATCAGCCTGCGCGTGCTGCGCGATTTCGTCAATGAAGATACCACGCGCATCCTGGTGGATTCGTGCGAGACATATCAGCGTATGACGGCATTTGCGCAGGACTACATCGCTGGGGCAATCCCTCTGCTGGGGCACTATACCGGCGAGCGTCCGCTGTTTGACCTGTATGGCGTGGAAGAGGAAATTGAGCGTGCGCTATCGCGCCGCGTGAACCTTAAATCCGGCGGCTATCTCATCATTGACCAGACCGAGGCGCTGACCACTGTTGACGTGAACACCGGAGGTTTCGTCGGCGTGCGCAATTTCGACGACACCATCTTCAAGACCAATCTGGAAGCCGCGCATGTCATCGCACGCCAGTTACGCTTGCGCAATCTCGGCGGCATCATCATCTGCGATTTCATCGATATGGATAGCCAGGAACACCGCAACACCGTGCTGGAAGAATTCAGGAAAGCACTGGCACGCGACCACACACGCATTACGGTGAACGGGTTCTCCGCGCTGGGCCTTGTCGAAATGACACGCAAGCGCACACGCGAAAGCCTGGCGCACATACTATGTGAATCCTGCCCCACCTGCCACGGGCGCGGCGAGGTAAAAACCGCACAGACTGTGTGCTACGAAATCCTGCGCGAGATCGTACGCGAGGCGCGCCAATTTAATGCGCGCGAATACCGCATCCTGGCTTCACAAAAAGTCATTGACCTGTTCCTTGATGAAGAATCGCAAAGCTTGGCGCAACTTTCCGACTTCATCGGCAAACCGGTGTCGCTACAGGTGGAAAATCTGTACAGTCAAGAACAGTACGATGTCATACTTATGTGATTTATTTTACTGAAGCATGGGTATCTTGATACTTCGTGTTTTAAGCTCATGTGCCGTTAGACACAAGTACAGAATGGTTGCGGTCAAATAGCACTAACATCTCAAGTAAAAACTTTGCTACACTTTCGCCTGCGTTCTGGTTACGCAGCATAAAATTACGCAGCATAAAATTAAATACAGCTCAGGGAGAATATTGATGAAGAAGCAACTGGCATTCGTATTGGCCGCAGCCTTTCTTGCTGCACACGTTTTCGCAGCTGAACACGAGCATGGTGAAGCTGCGGTGGCTCAGGCCTTTATTAAGGAGATTCAGTCCAGGAACGCCGCTTATGCCGGCGCGCACAAGGCCGCATTTTTCCAGGAGCTGGCCAAGGGCCAGCATCCGCGCGCAACCGTGGTCACTTGTTCCGACTCGCGCGTGCACACCAATATGCTGGACGAAACTCCTGAGGGCGACCTGTTCATGGTGCGCGACATCGGCAATCAGATCGATACAGCTCGCGGCTCCGTCGAATACGGCGTGAACCATTTGGCTTCTTCCCTGCTGCTGATCATCGGCCACTCCAAGTGCGGCGCAATTGCTGCCGCCAGCGGCGACTACTCCAAGCTGGAAGCGCCCATCCAGAAGGAGCTGGATACCATCAAGATCGGCAAGGGAGTGGCCAATATTGACGGTGTGAAGACCAATGTAAATAACCAGGTTGCGGACGCCGTGAAGGAATATGCCGACAAGATAAAGGAAGGCCATCTACTGGTAATTGGCGCAGTGTATGACTTTGCCGACGACATGAAGCAGGGTGCGGGCAAGCTCAACGTCATCAATGTGAACGGTGAGACCGATGCTGCCAAGGTGCAGGCAGCCCTGTCCGGCAAGGTTGCAGAGCATGAACATGAGCATCATGATCACCACTAAACCATAGCGGTTGGTGGAAAAAAGGGCGGCACAAGCCGCCCTTTTTCTTTGCTTTCTACTTTTCACATTTTCATCAAGAGGCGGCAGAAGCTCCCGCTACGCCATGCCATCATCAAACGCCACATCGCCTTCCGCCACCACGTCGCCAAGCTTGATGTTCCTGAAGTCGAACAGGTTGCCATCCAGCAGGTGCGATGGTGCGACATTCTGCATGGCGGTAAAAATGGTCTGGCTGCGGCCCGGGTACTCAATCTCCCATGCGGCGAGCATTTTTTTGATGTTCTTGCGCTGCATGTTTTCCTGCGAACCGCACAGGTTGCAGGGGATGATGGGGAATTCCATGCCGCGCGCGAAACGCGCGATGTCTTTTTCGGCACAATAGGCGAGCGGGCGGATCACGATGTGGTCGCCCTTGTCGGTGACCTGCTTGGGTGGAATGGCCTTGAGCTTGCCGCCGAAGAACATGTTCAGGAACAGCGTCTCGATCATGTCGTCGCGGTGGTGGCCCAGTGCGATTTTGTTTGCGCCCAGTTCGTTCGCCACGCGGTAGATGATGCCGCGCCGCAGCCGCGAGCACAGCGAGCAGGTGGTTTTTCCCTCGGGGATTTTTTCCTTGACGATGGAGTAGGTGTCTTGCGCCTCGATGCGGTATTCCACGCCGATGGACTTGAAATATTCCGGCAGGATATGTTCTGGAAAGCCCGGCTGCTTCTGGTCCAGATTCATGGCGACGATGCGGAAATCAATCGGCGCGCGTTTTTGCAGGGCGCGCAAAATTTCCAGCAGGGTGTAGGAGTCCTTGCCGCCGGAGAGACACACCATCACGGTGTCGCCCTCCTCGATCATGTTGAAATCGGCAATGGCCTTGCCGACCTGGTGTTCCAGCCGGCCGCGCAAGCGGTTGAAGTTGGTGGAGCGCGATTCGAAATGTATGGGTTGAATAACGTCGTTCATGAAAATTCCAGGTTAAATATTTATGCTCCTGCCACCATCCACGGCGATGATCTGCCCGGTGACATAGGGCGCATCGTTCAATAAAAATTGCACCGTGCGCGCGACATCGTCCGGTTCGCCTTCATGTTTGAGCAGGGTGCGCGCGATGATTTTGCGCCGTTGCTCCTCATCCATCCACTCCGTGCTTTCCGGCCACATGATAACGCCGGGCGCGATGGCGTTGACGCGTACCTGCGGTGCCATTTCCTGTGCCAGCGCACGCGTCAGCGCGGTCAATCCGGCCTTGGCCACACTGTATAGCAGATGGCCGCGCATCGGGCGCTCGGCATGGATGTCCACGATGTTGACGATGGCACCATGGTTGCGGCGCAGCTCGCCGGCTGCCGCCTGTGCCAGCAACAGCGGCGCTTTCAGGTTGGTGCCGAGCAGGTCGTTCCAGCACCGTTCGTCTATCTCGCCCAGCGGCGTGGCAAAAAAACTGGAGGCGTTGTTGACCAGCCCATCCAGCCGTCCGAAGTGCTTCACGGCTTCCTGCACCAGCCGGGGTG
>CAITJF010000232.1 GCA_903892645.1 uncultured Nitrosomonadales bacterium
CCGTCGTCACCAGCAGCATGTTGTCTTCGCGGGGATCAATCCGCCCCGACCGCAATGCCTCCGCCCGCGCCACCAGTGATTGCACAATTTCCTTCAACTCCCGGGAGCAGGGCGCACTGACGACGATGGGCTTGCCGGTCCGCAGCTCCGGCACGGGCAACTTGAGCATCTTCTGCGTTTGAATGTCCGCGATCTGCCGAAATTGCTGCATCAACTCCGGTACATTTATGAAGCGCGCAAATCTCGTGTTCAGGCGATAATTGCTCCAACCGCTGGTGTTCCTCGTGCCACTCTTTGTTCGCCGCATCGAACGCTTGCGGTAAGCCACCCCAAACCCATCTTGGAGCAAGCCCCGGCCAGGGTTTCAACGAAACGCTGGTAACCCGCATCCTTCTTGAACATCAACTCACCAAGTAATGCACAACCATACGGATCATTTTACACGAATGATGAAACATAATTCACTGGATCTGATACATGGGCTGTAAGACACGATTGGTTGATTGCCTAGCTGGGAATTGCAGCACGTAATTCAGGGCCGCAGCGCGAACATATTGATGTGATTCAGCGTTCTGGAGTAAATTCTCTGAATATTGCAGAAATTCCAACCTTTCCGGAGGAAACAATCTTACCGCACTAGCACGAATTACAGGTTCGTGGTCCATCAACGAGGCACGAAGGCATCTCTCCCAACCGGGCCCTTTGTTGCTCGCTAGTGCAATGTTGGCCCAGTAACGGATACCCGCGTGGGCGTTCCCTCTCGCCAGTTCGAGCAGAGCTTCGAGCTCTGTTTCGCTCAGCATTCCGCATTGTGCTTTGGCCAACCGACGGCATACGGCATATTGGGTCAGGAACATGCGTTGTTGTAATAGAACGAGAGATGGCCGAGGTGGGGTGAATGCCACCATGGCCTGCCAGAGAACGGCTTTAACGTTTGTTGCCGACAACCAAACGCCGGCCGCGACAGCAACCATGGGGACAAACAATTGCCAAAGCGAACGTTCTTGGTTATGCAAAGTTGCCCTCGTGAATTGCCTCAACTTGCGCACGACATTATCTCCTGTGCAATAACAGGCTGCAATTAACAATGGAGGCATTAACAAAACGCAGACAAAAGTGGATGTACCCGCCGACTCCAGAATCCGGGACGCCGGGGAGTTAGTTGCTTCCCGAACTGCGGAACTGGATAATACGTGCATCGCGGAGCACCACCAAGGGCTGTACTCATAATATAAACGTATAGTCAACCTTTCCACGCCCCAAGAGCTATCAAATGCAACGTCTCGCAATGTGAACAAGTAGCTCATTAAAAGATTACCGTTTCCAAGCGAAGCTGCCACAACACTCAGTAGGACCCAGATTGCTAAGCTGTAGCGCGCCTTCCTTAAGTAATCGCGAAGCCATACTGCCGCCGTGCGGTCTCCAGGCGGAAATAGAAGTGTGAACAGAAGGGCGTTAAGACAAAACGACAAGAGCACGAGCGTCAATCCAATCAAATACGTCCCAGCCCACGAACGGGCACACCAGCCAAGGAATATGCAATTGCCTGTATAGGCACACAACTTTACAAATGACGAGCATCTCAGCCCGCAACTTAACACAAGTCCGGTGGTTATGCTTACCATTCCTGCAAGCGGCAGCGAAAAGATCCATCCAGCGGTAACAAAGTCCCAAGCCGTCCTCTCTTTCAGCCAAGTTATCGAGGGGCAGGTAAGTGGACAGTTTGCCGCGCTCGCATCGATCAGATTGTCGTATGTGGTCCACAGCGGCACCAGGCCGAATGGAATCAGCAACATGGCCGTAAGGCACAGGCTAGTGATCCCAAACACAAAAGGCCTTGTCCCGGCCGGTACAAGAGAAACTACAGTAGTTAACGTGTAACTGCTCGTGACCTTCCGTGCATAATTCTTGATTGCGTTCATCCGGCAATAGGGGCTTTTGACTGAACCCGATCTTATGAACTATTGTGAAACATAATCAGGGTTTGCTTCAAGCGTCTTGCTGCGAACAGCACTCCTTCTACAGTTATTCAGTTACCTTTATGTCGTTTAGAAGGCAGTTGATCCCCATTGCTGAGAAAGCAAGTCAGATTCGTTCCGTGGGAAATAACAAAATCAACTCGCCCGTCATGGTTCAGGTCTGCGGCGCGGAAGGTATCGACCGGTTGGCTGCAGACCCAGGTGAGAAGCGGCTCGTTCTTCGCTTTGTTTTGCAAGCGGCAAATACATAGGCGAGTTTTATGCAACAGCCAAAGATCACTCACCCCGTCTCCGTCCGCATCCCCGTAGCACCCGCCGGCTAGATTAGCCTCGGGTACAAATCCTTGCGCATAGTAGTCTGTGCGGTTAGAAAAACCGCGGATATGTTTGTCAAAACAATGAACTTGAAAACTGAACTCGAGTCCAGACCTTAATGTCTGGCTGATGACGCTCTTCAAGGAGCTTGTGCGAGTTTGCGGAATCGCTGTGATTAGGTCCAATCGCCCGTCTCTGTTCACGTCGCTCAACGGTCCGGTGGTGCGCGTTAGGGGCATTGGAAGTCCCTCGAATGAAATGACTTGGTTGGTGATATGCTTCCCAACGATGTCGGAAACAAGTGTGAAGGAAGTGAACATACCTTGTGACCTCGCCTGCGTTTTCCATAGTAGCGCATCTAAGCAACCGTCCCCATCAATATCTACCAACAACTTGTTGTAGCCAAAGTCAGGAAGCTGCAGATCGTCGGCTCCTACTCTTTCCATAACACTATTATTTGAAACGCTGTAGTACTCACGAATCCATCGTTGCTTTTGGTCCACACTTGCCGCCAATCGGCTCACTCCCACTCTAAAGTCTCGGGGGCTCTCAGGCAGGCCAAGAAGCCCTACACGCGAAATGTTCCACGAGGCGCCCAGTTCCCCTGCGGCCTCTGCGACCTTGGAGAAGGGCTCGCTGAAAAAGTGAGGCTTTTCTAGTTCTGAAAAGGCTAGTGTTTGTAATCGAATAAGCCTTCCACCGGACTGGCCACGTTGAAACCTAAATAGATTAGGCGCCCCGTTTGCGAACAAGATTAGGCCGTCCTCATGTTTCTGCCTGAAATGCAGGGTCGTGTCCGCAAAGTAGTAGTTGTTTACAGGACAAAACTCAATGCGATCGGAGGACTGTACCACTTCCCAGTGAGCTTTCTCGTTCGCAGAAGCCAACCAAATTCTGTCAGCACATAGTAGCAGGAATTGAATGTTTGTCTGAGACTCCTCAAACCGACCAGGCACAACTATACCCCCTCGTTGTTCGACCGGTAGCGAAATCTCTAAATCCCTCTGAGGCGGTCCGCCAACCGCCTTGATTTGCAGAGTTGATCGTTCGATCGAAACAATATAGCCATTCTCTTCTCCGGTGGCCGCGACGAGCGCCCAAGGAGCTCCAGCGGTTCTGGGGAAGCGACTTTGGTGGTATAAATTATCTCCCCCTGACGCGGAAGAAGCGCCGGCCAAGAGGGCGATAAGCAGTTTCGAGTAAGTTTTCAAAAGTGTCCGTGCGGGCCTCACGAAGGATTTAGCGTCGCTCAATCAACTCCAAGTCCTCGTGGTTCCAGCAAACTATTCCACTCTTGTTTCCAGAACCAGTTCTCACAGATCGCAATTGTGGAGTTTTAACTTTTGTTTCAGTCGTGCCAAGCTCGACATATTTGCTTCCTTTCACCTTCACAACCACGATACGGTTACCTTTGCTTACGAAGGCCAACTCCGCCATTCCATCTCCGTCAAAATCTCCGAAACAGACACTGGAGGCAATCGACTGCGCAATTGCATCAAAGTGCAATACGGTGGTTGGCCGAACCTGCAATGTGAATTCACCGGTGACTGTGCCAAGCGACGCTCCGGGGGGCCAACTTTCCAGAGTGGTGCTCACTTGGATATTAACTTGGTGATCAACTAAGAAACGTGTGAATGCGTCTTTGTCACCGTATTGGTACATGAGTGGGTTAATCAAGGTCAGATCATTGACGCCATTTCCATCCACATCCGCGAACGCCATCGTGCGACTGCCCCGGATAGGCACGTTAATATGCTCTGCCAACCTGCGCCCGTCGAAGTCGAATATGTGCCGCGACAAAACCCCTCGATCCAACTCACCACCCGCGATGCCCGCAAGAGAAGATTTATGGAAAGCGGTGCGGATTTCGTAAAAATCCAGTGTTTTTCCTGATATTGCAGTACGTCCCTCCGCAGTTGCCTCTAGCCCAGTGGAGAAGCGTCCCTGCACAACCGGCATGGCGTTCGTCGCTCCCCACCGCAATAGAACACACGCATTGCCGACACGCGCAAAGAGCAGTGGAGAGTCGTTTCTCAAACTATCAATCTTCTTGATTTCCCCTCTCCAATTGCTTCCAAGAATGAAGACTTCCTTGTAACCAACAGGCGAGAATGGAAGCAGCCAATCCGGCGTTACGCGCTCACATATCAGGTCGGGAGTCCCTAGCGTTAAAATCTGCTCCGCACCGGCCGAGTGCCACAAATGCACTCGGCCCTGTAGATCGGGCACCGCCGCCAGCAAATCACGGTCGCCAAATTCGAATACAAACTCCTGCCATATTGGTCCATCTTTGTAGACATCGGCTCCGCCTAACAGTTCCTGCTTGAAACGTGGCACCCATCGTTCTTGTTGCGGTTTCAGGAATGACAGTCCCTGAATTTGCTTTCCGTCAAACGCAAACACTTTCCCGCCTTCTCTTGTTGGAAGGACTTGCATCCAGACAGTCCCCGCCGGGATTGGCAACGTTAAACAATTGTTCGCGGAAAAACTAAACACCAGCAATTCACCTTTGTTAATGACCCCAAGTTGGGGAATCCCACCACCAGAGAAATCACGAACAGTCCAGTTCTGCTGCTCCAGGTTTGGAAGGTGCGACAAAGAAGATCGCTTCCAAACACTATCGCCCAGACTCCAAGTCCCTGCGCCCAGTAAGATAACAAGGAACGAAACACGCGCGCTAAGTGAATACATTAGTGTTCCACCTTCCGCCAAACCTGGAAGCGAAACAGGCAGCCCATCGCAACCAGACTCAGGGTTCCCACACAAAGCGCCTTCCAAGCGTCCGCTTCTCCCGCCCAGACCATGCCATCTGCAGCAGCCGCCAAATGGTTCCAGAAGTTGTTAGTATGATGCCAGAATACGAAGTCACGAAACCCGAGAACTTCCTTCAGTGTATCCACGAGCAGAAAGAGGCAAACTGCGCCCCCGGACGCACTCGCCGAAGATTCACTCACCAGCGCCAAGCAGCCCCCTAGCAGGCTCAAGTTCAGTATGCATTGGAACTCCAGACTTGCCGCAACCAACAACCACAACGGCAAGTTGGTCCCTTCGGGCGTGATTGCCGTTTGCACTGTCGTTCCAATTCGCGATGTGTGAGCCGCAGATAGCAGACCACCAACTACAACTCCAAGCAGCAGAACAAGGGCGACCACCACCAGCAGCAAGGCCTTGGCAATGTACAGTTGGTAGGGTCGTGACTGAATTAAGCGAATTTCCTTAAGTGTATGGTTTTCATTTTCGATCGAGACCAGAAGGGCAGCCAGTGCCACGAGGGCCGGGTGTCCTAGTGTCCCAAATGCAGCTTGCACACTCGAAGCAACCCAGCAGATGGGGCTCGTGGCCCCTTGTTCGACAAGTAAGGTCATCTCACGCCTCACCAGCAAAATCATGCCCAGCAGCAGCATTGCCACGCCGGCAATCCCCCTCCAGTTGAACCATTTGAGACTTTCCGCGTAGATGAACCCACTGAAAGGAGTCGGGCTATGTTTCACTGATACAACGCCTCCAAACCGGAGTTTTGCCGGCGCACTTCATAGACAGACACTTGCGCGCGTGCGAGAACCTGTAACATCTCTGGGAGACGGGGGCGTGGGCACGTAAAACTAACGTGCTGAGCTTGTGCAGATACGGCACTACAACCTGCTTGAGCTAGAATCGAGACGGCACGACTTTCATCGGCAGTTGTGAGAATAAATTCGCAATGAAGTTCTTGCAACAATTCGCGCGTCAACGCATTCCGAGTCGGTACGCCGTCCTTTAGCAAAATAATTTGGTCGCAGCTTTCTTCCACCTCTCCCAGCCGGTGACTGGTCAGGATCACCAACCGGTTGAGTTCCTTTGCTTGATGAACTAGCACCTGCCGGACTTTTTGATACCCATCAGGATCGAGTGCGTTCGTCGGTTCGTCCAATAACAGAATTGGCGCTTCGCGGAGAAGCACGCGGCTCAACCCTAGTCGCTGCCGCATGCCATCCGAGTAATGTTTAACTTTTCTTGTAGCGTGCTCACTCAAACCAAAGTCTTCAAGCATTTTACCACATTGCGACATGAATTGAGCACCTCCAACTCCGCGTATATGTCCAAAAATGCGCAGGTTCTCCAAGCCGGTTAGGTTTGGGTAAAAAGCGGGCTTCCCCAAGAGGCAGGAGACCGTGCCGCTCCACTGTAATTGCTCGCTGCCGTTCGGCAACAAAGTCACCTTCCCACGATCCGGTTGTTCCATGCCTGCCAACACAGACAAAAGTGTTGTTTTCCCCGATCCATTTAGGCCCAACAAACCCACTACACATCCCGAGTGAGCGGCAAAAGATACTCCTCTGAGTATGTCCCGCCCGCGATAGCTTTTCCATACTTTGTCTGCTATTAATTCCATTCGAGGCAATCTCACCCAACGGGCGACGGTCTAGCTGCGTGCAAGAAAACGGCGGCGACTACAAGAGCGGCACCATTGTAGGCGCTGTGCAACCCTATACAAAGCCACAGGGACCTCCAGCGTTCATAGACTAAAGACATTGTCAGGCTGCCGAGAAAAACAGGCAACAGCCAAATCACGCTGTATGACGAAACATGCAAGACGGTGAACAGCAATGATGACAACAGCATCCCAGCAACCACTCCAGCCTCAGTCCGCACCACGGCATAGAGTATCCCACGGAAGATGACTTCCTCGGCAAGCGGACCCAAAAGCAACAGGCTGCCAATGCTGCACACGGACGGCACAATGGCAAACTGCTTGGCTGCCACAGTCGAAGGGCAACCCCAGGCCAATCCTGCGGCTGAGATTGCCGCGCTGCAAAACAGTGGAGCAAACAAGTTGCGATACTGGGCGGGCAAAGGAGGAATTAAACGAGGCTTCAACCCGTACGCAAAGGCAGTAATTCCGCAACCTTCGAGCGTTCGGACGAACCCGGCGGCAACAAACCGTCCTTCTTCGCTTGTCGAGACACCCAAACCCCATTGTCTAAACAGCAGCGTGCCCTCTTCAGCGGCACCAAAGACAATCAAGCACCAAAAGAACAAACTGCGGCGCCGGAATTCTTCACTCATACAGGCGCGCAAAGGTATTCTACGTTAGACTATTTGTAGCAACCGCGTCTGCGCGCTAGAAGAAGGAGCCCCGACACCCCAGCCACTACAGCGACGCCGGGAACAAGACTGGTGGGTGAACTCATGGTGATGAAGCAACTTGAGAAGTCGGAGCCGCCACCGCCACCGCCACCGGAGTAGCCACCGCCACCGGAGTAGCCACCGCCGGATGAATATCCTCCAGACGAGCCACCACTATATGACGTATCGTTACGATAGCCTGTCCCATTGCACGGCCCGCATCTAACATTCACGGTGGTCGTTTCACTGCCATTACCAGTATAATGCTGCGACTGTGTGTTTCCGGCTCCATTGCAGACGGAGCATATTACCCGGCTTTGGGCTACTGCAGGCAATGCCCCAACAAGCCCGATAGCTGTCAGCATGGTGATTATTACGTGCTTTTTGAGTTGTTTCATAATTTTCAAGTTTGTGTTTTGAAGGTCTGGAATTGTTGTAATTCGTCGCCTTTCCAAAGTTCCAGATTATTTTCTTTGGAAAACCGAAAAGAAGGCCGCATCAGTGGGCAAAACACCTCCTGGTTGGATGTGGAAGAGGCGTTTAGCACGGCGGGGTTGGAGGCTGTCTTTGCAGCAAGGTCTCCCGCATCAGCCTGCAGTTTAGCGGCTCTCCCCTGGAGTTCAGCAGAGCGGGCCAGATTCCTAGATACACACACTTGCTGCCATCCAATAAAGGCAACTAGAAACGCAGATACGATTGGCGGAAGACCAGTGGCGAGCAGTGTGATTGCAACCCTGAAGTAGCCCTCCTTTTTGCGTTCGAGTTTCACCTTCTCTTCCTCGGCTACAACCTTGCGTTTCTCCAGCTCAAGTCGCACCTTTTCAATGGAATCGGGTGCGGGTAGGGAAGCATGAGGATCGCCAAGTCCTTCTTGGCTTGCTGTAGGTTTCATGTTCGGTGCCGCGTTTACTGCTGCGATTGCTTGGGGGTGGTCGGCATTATTTCTTTTCGATGAAACGGTCCACTTGCCCTTTCCATGGGTGGACTTTCTTCCCGCTTTCCATAAGTCCGAAACAGACTTTGAAAAGTGTGCTCCGGTAGGCGAAAGCGATAGGGGCGGGTGAGGCATAATTCACGACGTAACTGCCGTCAATCGCGCGCATGACATTGTTCGTCAAGTTCGGCAAGCCCGCCATACTGCTTAACAAAGCCGTGTCCAAGCCCAATTGTAGGGCGCTCTTGGGCTTGAAGGTGATCGTGATATTTGTGGCATAGAACACTTGCGTGACCATCCGGAACATGGCGTTTGCCTGGTTGTAAAAATACGGGTCGTGCGTGAATACTTTTTTGATTCCCCCTTTCGCCGTAGCCAGCCGCAGCCGTGCGAAATCGTCGGCGTAGGCGGGGTCAAGCAGGACGCGTGAAGCGTGGTTGGTTGGTGGTGTTCCGTATGTGTAGTTGGTGATAACGGTAAATGGCCGGTAAGCGTCTGCTTCTGAGACGGCCACGCTGCTGGCACCACGCACTTGCAGGAAAATGTCAACCGAAGAGGCATAATTGGCGGCCAGACTGGCGAAACCTTGGTAGCCAACATCAAGTCCGAAATGATTGGTCTCTGTCAATTTGATGTCGGGAAACATAACGGCATTGGTATGCAAACCGTTGGTTATGTTTATCAGTATGGCCGTGGTCGCCCCCAGCGCGCGCGCGTCGTAAATGTCTTGGGGCATTCGGTCAAAGGCGAAAATGGTGCCAATGGGCAAATCCGCCCCGAGTGGCAAAATCGCTGTCACCTTGTAGGGGATCGTAGCCTGATTGAAGTTTGGGTAGGAAGCGCATCCGCCTGCCGCAAAGACGGCAGCCAGCGCGGCCAGGGAGCATTTCAGGAATTCGAGTTTCATCGTGGCTCTGGCAATGGCTGAGTGGGGCCACGCAGCCATTGTCTGGCCTTCGGCAACCGTTGCTTGGGGCCAGGGAGTCGCTGAAGGAACCCCCGCAGCCGTTGGCTGGCTCGGTCGGCGATTGCTTGGCCTCCGGCGGCGGCTGATGGAGGCCGCGCAGTCGTCGGGCAGGGTTGAGAAATGGTTGCCGTGGGCTGTGCTGCGGCGGCAGGAAACCGGGGAACGGCGTATGGAATTCCGCTTATTCCGCGGTTGCGCGGTTGCGCGGTTGCGCGGTTGCGCGGTTGCGCGGTTGCGCGGTTGCGCGGTTGCGCGGTTGCGCGGTTGCGCGGTTGCGCGTACCAACTATCAGTGGCACTCTGTGCTTCATCTGCCGGTTGCGAAAATAACAGAGTTGCGCTAGGACAAGCAAGCCCTTTCCGAAGAAATCCGAAAATTCTTTGTCCCGGATTTTAACTCCATCCAGCCGTCGGGTCGCAACCGCGAAATCCACCGGCTGTAGCTCAAATCACAGCGGTTGAACTGGCTGGGCTTCATGCCTGCCTGTGCGGGGCACACAGAGAGGCCCGGCCCGCCACTGGCAATGCCAGTCAATCCGGAGAGTTGACCCGCAAGCTCGCGATGCCTGGTGACACGGCGACGCTGAACGCAAGCGGGGGCGTCCCGCGTCGTCGGCTCACCGCACCAGCGTGAGTTCCAGTTCCCGCCCTTCGACGAGACTCACGGCAGCCAGCTTCTCGTGACTGCGAGTCATGCGCTGGGTGACTTCGTCGAGGTCGTGGCCGACATACCAGCGGGTGACGCCGCGGGCGCGCGACGCCTGCACGTAGGTCAACTCGCGATCGGCCATCACGCCGCCGGCGAGGATGAAAGCCCGTTCCACCGTCATCCCTTGCGCCTTGTGCGTGGTCAGCGCGTAGCCCAGACGCAGGTGAGGATAGCCGTCCAACGGCACTGGGACGTCGCGGCCATCGTCCATCCGCACGGACAGCGTCCGGCCTGACGCAGATTGCACTTTGCCGAGGTCGCCGTTCGCCACGCCCAGCGTGAGCGAATTGCGGGTGAAGAGCACGCGGTCGCCAGTGAAAATCGGGTCCGGGCCGGTGGTAACCGGCGTGTTGCCGAGCAGACCCAAGAGGCGCTGTTCCTCCTGAGCGCGGCGGTTGAGTTCGCGCACGTCGGCGCTACTGCCGGCGAGCATCAAGCTCCCTGGCAAGTCGGGCAAGGCTTCCCGTTTCCAATCCTCAAGCATCCGGTCCATGGCGGTGATTTCGTGCCGGGTCTCGGTCAGGAATCC
>CAITJF010000233.1 GCA_903892645.1 uncultured Nitrosomonadales bacterium
ATGGACAACCGCCCGCTGCGTTTCGACGAATTTGAGAAGGTGATGCGTCAGTCCGTATGTATTTCTGCGACACCGTCGGTGTATGAAGCCGAGCACAGCGGGCAGGTGGTGGAGCAGGTGGTGCGCCCGACCGGGCTGGTCGATCCGCAGATCGAAGTGCGCCCCGCCACGCATCAGGTGGACGATTTGATGAGCGAGGTGAGCCTGCGCGTGAAAGCCGGCGAGCGCGTGCTGGTGACCACGCTGACCAAGCGCATGGCGGAAGACCTCACCGATTATTTTTCCGAGCACGGCATCAAGGTGCGCTACCTGCATTCCGACATCGAGACCGTGGAGCGCGTGGAGATCATCCGCGACTTGCGTCTGGGCATGTTCGACGTGCTGGTCGGTATCAACCTGCTGCGCGAGGGGCTGGATATTCCAGAAGTCTCCTTGGTCGCGATTCTCGATGCAGACAAGGAAGGCTTCTTGCGCTCCGAGCGCTCGCTGATCCAGACCATGGGCCGCGCCGCGCGCCACATCAATGGCAAAGCGATTTTGTATGCAGATAAAATCACCGATTCGATGAAGCGTGCGATGGGCGAAACCGAGCGCAGGCGCAACAAGCAACTGCTCTACAACGAACAGCACGGCATCACGCCGCAAGGCATCGTCAAGCGCATCAAGGATATCATCGAAGGCACGTATGACATGGACGCCGAGCGCAAGTCGCTGAAGATCGCACAGACCCAGGCCAAGTACTTGGCGATGAGCGAGAAGGAAGTGGCGAAGGAGATCAAGCGGCTGGAGAAGGAAATGCTGCAAGCCGCGCGGAACCTGGAGTTTGAGAAGGCGGCAGAGTTGCGGGATCAGTTGAAGAAGTTGCGGGAGAGCGTGTTTATTTCGCCGTTGTGAGGGGTTTTTGTATTGCGTAGGTTGGGCAAAGCGTAGCGTGCCCAACGAATGAATACCCTATATCAATGTTGGGCACGCTACGCTCTGCCCAACCTACGTGGTGCTACAACGTCACGTTCTGCGAATGATGCGGCTGTTCCAGATAATGCATGGATTGCATCTCGGTCAGGCGGCTGGAGGTGCGGGAAAACTCGCCGGATGCCACACCCTCGGGGTAAGTTTCTTCCGGTACGACCGTTGATGAAGCCACCAGCCTGACATGGTTGTCGTAAAGCACATCCACCAGCCAGGTAAAACGCCGTGCCTCGGCGGCATGTTCGGCGGTCATTTGCGGAATGCTCGATAAGAATACCGTGGGGTAGCGGTGGGCAATCTCCAGGTAATCTTCCTGCGCGTGCGCCCCGCCGCACAGCTCCTTGAAGTCGAACCACACCACAGTGCGCGCGACTTTTTTAACCGGAATCAGGCGGCCCTGTATTTCGATATGCTGTTCTTCGCGCTGTGTTCCTGCGGCTATCTGTTCGAACAAGGCATCCATGCGCGCTTCGCTCGCCGCATCTGGAGGTACGATGAATATCGGTTCACGGGTTGTTTTCCTCTGGCGGTAATCATTGCCGCCGTCCACGTTCAATACCTTCAACTCACGCTTGAGCAGCGCAATTGCGGGCAAAAAATTCTGCCGCTGCAAGCCATGCAGATACAAGTTATCGGGTGGATAGTTGGATGTGGTCAGCAGCACCACGCCACGCTCAAGCATCGCCGCCACCAACCGCCCCAGGATCATCGCATCGGCAATATCATCGACATGAAACTCGTCCAAGCACAGTACACGGGTGGATTTTTCGATATTGTCGGCAAGGGCGATCAACGGGTCTTTTTTTCCGGCCAACAACTTCATCTCGTGATGAACCTCGGCCATGAAGTTGTGGAAGTGAATGCGGCGTTTGCGGCGATAGGGCAGACAGGTGTAAAACGCATCCATCAGAAATGTCTTGCCGCGACCAACTCCGCCCCAGAGATACAAGCCCTTGGGCACATCCGGGCTGAGCAGGCTGCGCCCCAGAAACCGGTTGCGCCTGGCCTTGAAATCCATCAACTGATGCCAGAGCGCATCCAGCTCATCAATCGCGGTGGCTTGGGCGGGGTCATAAACAAAGCCCGGCAATTTGCTGTTGGCCTGATACCAGAATTTGGGGCTCATGCTGCCGTCAGGAGGAATGGCAAAGGTGTGTTGAGTCATGGCCCGCTCTTGCAAGTTACAGGGTTATCAAACGTCGAATTGCAAACTTGCCAGCCGCGCGTATAGCCCGCTCTGTTTGCGCAAGTCAGCAGGCGTGCCGGTTTCGACGATGCGCCCGTGTTCCAGTACCACGATGCGGTGAGCCTTCTGCACGGTGGCTAATCGGTGTGCGATGATGAGCGTGGTGCGCCCCTTCATGGCGGCATTCAAGCCTTCCTGCACCAGAATTTCTGATTCCGCATCCAGCGCGCTGGTGGCTTCATCCAGCAGCAACAGCGGCGCGTTTTTCAGGATCGCCCGCGCGATGGCGATGCGCTGGCGCTGCCCGCCGGACAAGCGGGTGCCGCGTTCGCCCAGAAATGTCTGATAGCCTTCCGGCAGGCGGTCGATGAACTCTTCCACCTGCGCCGATCTGGCGGCGGATATTACTTCATCGTCGCTGGCAGTGGGGCGTCCGTAGCGGATATTCTCCAGCGCATTGGCCGAGAAAATCACCGGGTCTTGCGGCACGATGGCAATCTTGCCGCGCAGGTCATGCAATGAAAGCTGGCGGATATCCTGCCCATTGAGGCGGATGCAGCCATCCGTCACATCATAAAAGCGCAGCAAGAGCTGGAACAGGGTGGTCTTGCCCGCGCCGGAAGGCCCGACCAGTGCCACGCTTTCACCGGGCGCGATGTCGAGGGTGATGTTGTCCAGCGCAGCCGTTTGCAAGCGTGCCGGGTAGCGGAAGGTAACCTGCTCGAAGCGGATCGCCGCTTGCTGGGGCTGCGGCAGCGGTTGTGGCGTGGCTGCCTCGGCGATGGTGGACTGCGCATGCAGCAATTCCAGCAGGCGTTCGGTTGCCCCCGCCGCACGCATTACATCGCCCCACACTTCCGCCATGGTGCCTACGCCGCCCGCTACCAACGCCGCGTAGAGGACGAACGAAGCCAGTTGCCCGCCGGTCATGCTGCCTGCATGCACCTGGTTCGCGCCGATCCACAGCACGAAAATGATGGTACCCATCACTGCGGTGATGATCAGCGCGGTCAGCGCCGAACGCACGCGAGTACGCCGGATTGCGGTGACAAAACTCGCTTCCGCGCGATCGGCGAAGCGCTTTGTTTCGCGCTGCTCTTGCGTATAGGCTTGCACCGTCGGTATCGCGTTGAGTATCTCGCCGGCCAGCGCCGAGGCATCGGCAATTTTGTCCTGCGATTCGCGCGAGAGTTTTTTCACTTTGCGGCCGATGGCAAAGATCGGCAGCATCAGCAATGCCATCAGGCCGAAATTCAGGGAGAACAGATAAAAGCTGGTCACCGCCAGCATGACCATGCCGCCGATAAACTGAAACAGGCTGCGCAAACCCATCGAAATGGAGCTGCCGATCACGGTCTGGATCAGCGTGGTGTCGCCCGTCAGGCGCGACAGCACCTCACCAGTTTGCAAGGTCTCGAAAAATTGCGGCGACTGCGCCAGCACCCGTGCATATACCGCACTGCGCAAATCTGCCGTGACCCTCTCGCCGACCCAGGACACGGTGTAATAACGTGCCGCCACGGTCAGTGCCCACAGGGTCGCCAGCCCGAACAGCGCCGCGAAGTGCCCATTCAGGCTCAGCGCGCCTAACAGCCCGCCACTAGTGTTTTCCCGTTGCCCGAAACCGAAATCAATCAGGTCGCGAAACGCCAACGGCACCAGCAGGATGGTGGCGGAGCCGAGGCACAGCAGCACGAAAGCCAGCGCGATCCGCTCGCGATAGGGGCGCAGGAAAGGCCACAGATCCCGCAGGGGGGATAAGCGTCGTGTGACGGCAGGCCGGGCTGAATCTGAGGGGGTCATCACTTTTTATGGTTGGGCGAGGTGAGTGCTATTTTCCCATTTTCTGCCGGTTAGCGTTGCCTCAGATTAAAGGGGCAGCTTTTTGGACACAGCTATCACAACACAGTTAAGACAACCTCGATTAGCTACCCCTCACCCTAAACGGTTGAAACCCTATTGGACTCAAGGCAGAATGCAGGCAGCAGGGTTTTTTACAGTTTCGTCAGGGGGCGCAAATGGAACTTCGCAAAAAGAGTGACGGTACGAAAATAATCACTGCACTCGTCTGTCTGTTTGTCGGCTTTCTTTTTATCTTTAACATTGCAGCGCATATTTCGGATATTTACGAACTGCACTTGGACACAGAAACGTGCAACCAAGTGAAGACGCTCGGGTTGGCACCGTCCGCCAGTTGCGTCATTACTGTCCCGTACCAGCCGTTCGGACTCGGCCCGGGTGGTTACCTGGTGTTGCCGGGTGGCAATGATATTCAAATTGTGCCAATTGCGGCAAACCAGACTAACAAGAGCGCGGAATGGTCAACTTCGATGAAGGTACAATTCTGGGCTGCCCTGCTGTTATGGGGAGCTACGCTGGCGCTGCTGCTAAGCACATTCCGCGACAAAAAATGATCCTTGGCCGGGTCGCACTGCTGAAGGTACCAGGCCTCCAGCGAACTACAGGGGTTAGCGTGCCGACAACAAAAAACCGCACGGTTCGCACCGCACGGTTTTTTTTACGGCCTTCTACCGAACGATCAGTTCGGCGTGTGTTGTGTTTCGATCTGCACCAACGGTTCGCTGCTTTCCATGTTGTAAACCTCACGCGGGCGTGAGCGGCGGCGCGATCCAGACGGCGCGGTTTCGGCCGGTTGGGTGGCCACGGCAGCGCGTTTGGCCGGGTCGGTTTCGATCAGCACCAGGCCGCCACTGATTACCGGCGTGCTGGTCTGAGCCGGCGCGGTTTGCACAAACTGGGCAACCGGTTCTGCCTGCCGTTCAGCAACAGGAGATTGCCGTTGTTCAGTAGGGTGCTGTTCCGCAGCCTGGGCTGGTGCGGGAGTAGCCTGCTCAAACTGGGCAACCGGTTCTGCCTGCTGTTCAGCAACAGGAGATTGTCGTTGTTCAGTAGGGTGCTGTTCCACAGACTGGATGGCAGGTTGCTCCGCCGCTTCGCTGTGGCGCGCGGTTTCCATTTCACCCGTTGTTTCAATCGCAAGCTGTTCACCCGCCCCCGGGGCTTGTTGCTCACGATGCTCACGTTCACGGCGTCCACCGCGCCGACCGCGCTTGCGCCCACCCTCGCGGTTGCCGCTTCCTTCCGCTTGCTCCGGCGTGGGTGCAGCAGTTGGTGGCGCGCTTTCCAGCGCGGGAATTTTCTCATTCTCTACGCGTGGCGGGCGTGGTTGGCGGGGCGGGCGTTCGCCACGCGGTTCCTGTGCTCTGGGAGCTGCTTGTGCCGGCCTTTCCGTGCGTGGCGCAGCTTCGTCGCGGCGCGGCTTGTTGCCTCCCTCTGGGCGTTCGCGGCGGCTGCCATCCTTGTTTCCACTCGGGCGGTTGCCATCGCGGTCGCGGCGTGGCGGGCTTGGGCGGGGCGGCCTGGCTGCTGCGGGCTTGGCGGCGGATTGTTCCGTATCTGCCGGTTTAAGCCAGCCGAATATCCTGCTGAAGAAGGATGGCTGGGCGGCTGTCTCAACTGCACGCATGGGAGCCGGTTGCGCCGGCGTGATGCCCTGCACCACAGCTTGCGGGCGTTGCGCCTTGGCGTCCTGAACGGCATCCGTAGCGGCCTTGCCTTCTTCAGGTTTTTCCACCAGCTTGTAGCTGGCCTGCAGGTTTTCGCTGGTCATGTCGTCCTGGCGCAGACGGGCTACATTGTAGTGCGGGGTTTCCAGATGCATGTTGGGAATCAGCGTGACGCTTACCTTCAGGCGTGATTCGATTTGGTGGATATCCGTGCGCTTTTCGTTGAGCAAAAAGGTGGCGACGTCTATCGGCACTTGCACGTGGATGGCGGCGCTGTGTTCCTTCATCGCCTCTTCCTGGATGATGCGCAGGATGTGCAATGCGGAAGATTCGATGCCGCGGATGTGGCCGATGCCGTTGCAGCGCGGGCAAGGGCTGTAGCTGGTTTCCTCCAGGCTGGGTTGCAGGCGCTGGCGTGACAGTTCCAGCAAACCGAAGCGCGAAATCTTGCCGGTTTGCACGCGCGCACGGTCATAGTGCAACGCATCGCGCAGGCGGTTTTCCACGTCGCGCTGGTTGCGGCTGCTTTCCATGTCGATGAAGTCGATCACGATCAGCCCGCCCAGATCGCGCAGGCGCATCTGGCGTGCGATTTCGTCGGCAGCTTCCAGATTGGTGTTGAGTGCGGTCGTCTCGATATCCGAGCCGCGTGTGGCACGCGCCGAATTGATGTCGATGGCGGTGAGCGCTTCAGTATGGTCAATGACGATGGCGCCACCCGACGGCAGGTTGACTTGGCGCGCGTGCGCCGACTCGATCTGGTGCTCGATCTGGAAGCGCGAGAACAGCGGCACATCGTCATGGTAGCGCTTGATGCGATTAACATTGTTCGGCATCACCGTGCTCATGAACGCCTGCGCCTGCTGGAAAATGTCGTCGGTATCAATCAGGATTTCGCCGATTTCCGGGTGGAAATAGTCGCGTATGGCTCGCACCACCAGGCTGCTTTCCAGATAGATCAGCGACGGCGCTTTCTCGGTTTTCGCCGCGCCCTCGATGGCATCCCACAGCTGCTTGAGATAGTTGAGGTCCCATTGCAGCTCTTCCAGATTGCGGCCGATACCGGCGGTGCGCGCGATGATGCTCATGCCC
>CAITJF010000234.1 GCA_903892645.1 uncultured Nitrosomonadales bacterium
CACGAAAGCTATTGATGTATGGTGTATATGCATCATACGATTGCCCACATAAGACGGCTACCTCACACGCGGCTCCTGTATAGGCTGACTGAAAAGGCGTAAAGCCTGCAGCGAGACCCTCAGTAGTGCCGCACAACTCCCCATTACTAACAGCCCTTTTCGCGATCGCATTCGCCAGTGTCTTTCCATCATCCACAATTCCTTTTTGCTGCATCCATTCTTTCAGCGCCTTGCTGAACTTCTGTTCAAATATTTCAATGGCTTCGCGCAAAACTGGCTTAGTGCTCTTGAGTTTGGTTTGGATCTCCTTGGCACGCATGTCTTTATTGAATGCTTCATGCATGCGACCTACGGTGTACTTCCACCGTTTGCTTACTGATGAGATATGTGCCAGTTGGCTTGGCGTAAGGCCATTACATTCCGCATTGGTGGTGGATAATTCTACCCTTGCTTTTGATTCCAGCGCTGTTCGTAGGCTTTCGTCGTAGCCGACGGAATCCTTCGCAGTAACACGCAAGAGCAAATCCAGAGCTTCTTGTATATTAGAATCCCTTTCCTTTGCCATCTTGTCTGCTTTTTCAGGATCGTCTGCTAGGAGAGACAATCCGTATATTTCCTTGGCTGCTCTTACCAGTGTCGTCTCTGGAATCGCTATCGCAGCCACGATTCTCCCGTTGGCTTCTTCGCGCAGAATTGAAACTGTCAGCGCCTTATCGGCTAAACCTTGTTTTGCAGACTCATTATGCCGACAGGCAGATATCAAAAGGACTGAGCACAAGCCGAGAGTTATCCGGGAATTTACATTGGTCGGTATTAAATTCATGGCTTTGAAATATTATTTAATAATTGCTTTGATAATACATTTATCGCAACGATCTTCCGCCGATAATCAGCATCAGAAATTTGTTTCTTGGCCACGTCATCGGATATTTTCTTTTCCAGTGCTTTGTGGTGATCGCGTTGGTATTTGAGGTTTTTGTCTATTTGTTTCAATTCCTGATCCCGCAGAGTAATCGCGACTTGGAGTGACAACTTCTTTGCTAATCTTATGCTATCTTCATTGAGATTTGCAAACGGCACGGGGAATTGTTTGCCATCTTTCTCGATGATCACCGATAATCCTTCAAGCTTAATGAACTTCGCCTGAATGACGCGCCCATCACTAGCAGTCCAGGGTTGAGTGGGGGGGGCATCCTGAGCATAGATGGCGCTGCTTGTTGCGAGTGTTAATGCGGTAATTGCAACAATTAGGTACAAACAATTTATCCACCACAGTCCGACGATGCTGAACAGGAGTGGAAGAGCACGCATTTTGCTCCCGGCATCAAGCATAGCGGGCTGCATCGGAGTTTGCGGGATAGTTGCTGGTCGTTCCGGGGCCAATGGAGGCACCACCCCGGTAGACCCTGCTCGCTGTGTCGTCTTACACTCCGGGACATCCGAGGGAAGGACAGTAGTCAATGGCGGGTCCGGCGGTGAGGGTTTCTCCGGGGCGGGGATAGTTATTTTCTTTTCGCAATGGGGACATCTGCCCTGCAAGCCTATCCAGGATTCCTCGCCTTCGATACTTCCTCCGCAGAGGGGACAACTGAATTTCATGGGATGATTTGCTTGTTTTGGGTGATTGCTCTGATTACGGAGCAAGACTGGCAGTCAGGCCGGTTAGCGTCAAGCTCCAAGTGCGGAGCAAATGGCGGAATTGAAAAATATTGTAGGAGCGAACGTGCGGAAGCGCAGGGTGGCGGCTGGGATGTCGCAGGAAGCGCTGGCGGCGCACTTGCAGACGGCGGGCTGGGACCTGAGCCGGGCGGGGCTGTCGAAGGTGGAGGCCGGGCTGCGATTGGTGATTGATGCCGAGGTGGTGGTGCTGAGCAAGGTGTTGCGCTGCACGCCGCTGGATTTGCTTACTGGAGTGAACCCGAAGAGCGTGATTGGAGTCGTCAGGCAAGGCCGAGGATGACTTGAGGGGACGGCGGCGGGGGCAGCCGTGTCGTGCCCGGGAAAAATCGCATGCGCCGGGCTGGGACTTGGCGGCGGGCAGGATGCCCGCACCACGATAGAGACGGCTGATCCTCACGGTTTGGACTCCTCCTGCGGCAAGGCTTCGGGTGCTTCAGCCTCGCGCATGCGCAGCCGGACTTTTTCGGCGAGGCGCAAGACCTCGGGGTTGGTGCCGGCACATTCGTCGAGCCAATAGGCATGGGCGAGTTCGCGGGCGATAAGCGCATCCTCTGCCTCGGAGTATTGGGCGTCGGCAGGCAGTGCCAACAAGG
>CAITJF010000235.1 GCA_903892645.1 uncultured Nitrosomonadales bacterium
TGGGGTGGTAGGGGTCGCGGATGTCCACGGCGCGCACACCAGCGTTGAAACTGGCGATGAACACCATGCGCCGGTAGTAGATCGGCGTCATGTTCTCGTTGGACGAATGCGTGCCGAAGCGCCCGCCGCGATTGCAGAAATTTCCGCTCGCCTCGGACGGCGTCCAACTCGCAACGCCCATCGGCTTGGTCTCGGTGGTGATGTCGGCCACCCACATCATCTGGCGCGCCTCCTGGCACTCGTTGACCAACGACTCATTGACGATCAGTGCAAAGTCGCGCTTGCCGCCGTCGCGGTCCCGGGCGAATTCGGCCACCGGCATGCCCAGCAAGGGGAACACCGTGTGTGCCCCGACGTTGGGCGCGAGCTCCATACGGCCGATTTGCGGATACAGCAGATTTTCGTTGGTCGGCTCTTTCGGCCCCTTGATGAGTTTTTCGCGATCGACGATCTGGACCACACCGCCCTTGTTGGTGCCGTAGCCGAAATAGACGCGGTTGCCCTTGGGACCGGTTGAAATCGGGCCGTGTAATTCGGTCGGCTCCGGTCCGGTCGCGCCCGGTTGCTGCCCGGGCAAGCCGAAGTTGCGGATGAACACCGGCTTGGCCGGGTCGGACAAATCGTAGACCTGCGTCATGCGGCGCGTGCGCCAGCCAGGCACGCCACCGATCAGGTAGCCAATGCCGGTGTCGCACTCCCACCAGTTCTTGTGCGTGTTGAGCAGGCCCTTGACGATGGTCGTCAGCAACACGGGCCTGGCCGGATCGGTGACATCCCAGATTTCCTGCGCGACATTGCCGTAGGGGCGCAGCAGGTAGACCTTGCTCTTGTCCGCCTTGGGTAATTCGGAGCCGTTGCATACGCGCGCCATTTGCGCGCCGCCCGTTTCGCCCAGACCGGGTTCGCCGGGAATATGAAACAGGATTTTCGGCTGTTTCGGATTGGTCACATCGAGTATGGACGTGCCATTGTCCTCTTCCTTGCCGGTCAGCGCGTTGAGCGAGCGCCCACCGTGGTGGCCGACGTAGGCGATCCAACGCTCGCCCTGCTTGTGCACCACCGGCTGGTAGGCGCTGCGCGCCTGCAGGTCACTTGAGCCGACCAGTTCCATGTTGCTCTTTTCTGCCTGCCCCGGCTGCTGCGCCAGCGCCGGCGAAAGCGCAAAGCCGCATAAAAACCCGGACGAAAACCCAAGCACGATGAAACAACGCGCCACTCGCTTTGCCATTGGCTTCATGTCCACTCCTTGTATTCCTTGCAATAATTGAAAAATTTGGTTTTCTTCTTAGTAGCAACTAGTTTCTCAGTATTTTCGTAAAAAAGACTGTTCACATGATAGATGTGAAGAATATTCTCACTGCCTTCCTTTGAAATAATGAACAGAAAATTGGAAGTGTAATCAAAACCCCAACTGATCTTTTTTGTTGAGCCACCTTCTTCCAAATCAATTTTGAGCTCCTCAATGCAGAAATATGAGTTTTTCTCATTATCCCATTCACTTAAATCCCAAACCCGAATTTCATATTTATCATTAACTGTTAGGAAAAAGTCTTTTAAAGAGAAATCTTCAGGAACCTCTAAATTTTTTTCATGTTTTTTAAAAATGTTTCTATAAGGTAAAATTTGAATAAACCCTTCATCAAGACCATATGGGTAAAATTCCCTTACTTTATCCAAGAATTCCACGTTGAAAAGGGACAAAGAGTAATCCTCCGCAGCTACGTAAATTAAATCATTTTTTTGAGAAAATTGCACTTCTATAATCCTTTTTTCCATAATCTTTGTCAAGTATTTTGTTGGTTGAACAATAAAATTATTTATTTGGTTATTTTCATTAAATTGGTTCTGCTCAGTTTTGTCGTAATTTTGCTCTGATAGTCGGAAAACGCTAATTTCTTTCTCCGAAAAGGCAAGAAGTTGGAATTTAGATTTAAACCTTAACTTCCAAAAAGTATTTTCCTTTGTCTGAAAGGTCATTATTATCTGGACTTGGATTTTTTCAAAA
>CAITJF010000236.1 GCA_903892645.1 uncultured Nitrosomonadales bacterium
GCTAATGCGCGATATGAGAACTATGAAAACTGAACAACAATTTTCCGTAGCACCGGAGTCAGCATGCTAACCCACGAGACATGGCCGATTGGCCGCTTGATTGAGTACGCACGCAACCCCCGCAAGAATGATCATGCGGTCGATCAGGTTGCTGCCGCCATTCGTGAATTCGGATTCCGCGTGCCCATCATCGCAAAATCCGATGGCACTGTCGTTGACGGACACCTGCGCCTGAAGGCGGCCAAAAAGCTCGAGATGACCGAGGTGCCGGTGGTGCTGGCAGACGATCTCACCGCCGCCCAGATCAAAGCATTCCGCTTGAGCGTGAACAAGATCGCTGAACTGGCTGACTGGGATACTGAACTGCTGTCACTCGAACTTGCCGAATTGCGCGATCTCGATTTCGATTTGGAGTTGATTGGGTTTAGTGATGAAGAACTCGCCGACCTTCTGGCGGAGCCGACCGAAGGTTTGACCGAGGACGACAACGCTCCAGAAGTACAAGCCGTGGCGATTACCAAGCCCGGCGATGTGTGGTTGATGGGCAAGCATCGCCTGTTGTGCGGCGACTCGTGCAATCTCACCGATATGGAAAAGCTAACAGCCGGTCAGTCCGTTGACATGTGGCTTACCGATCCTCCATACAATGTGGCATATGGGGCCGGCGCTGCCTTCAAGAATAAAGGCGATGGTGGTGCGCGTATCGAAAAAACCATTCTCAACGACGATATGTCCGATGAGAATTTCCGCCAGTTCCTGCGTGATGCATTTGTCACCGCTGACACCGTAATGAAACCGGGAGCTGTGTTTTACATCTGGCACTCGGACACCGAAGGTTTTAATTTCCGTGGTGCGTGTCAGGATGCCGGATGGACAGTGCGCCAGTGTTTGATCTGGAAAAAATCATCACTGGTGATGGGTCGCCAAGACTACCAGTGGAAGCATGAGCCTTGCCTGTATGGCTGGAAAAGCGGCGCTGGCCATTTATGGTCAGCCGACCGCAAGCAAACCACTATTCTGGAATTCGACAAGCCGGCCAGCAACGACGTACACCCCACCATGAAGCCGGTGGCGTTGTTTGAATATCAGATGCTCAATAACACCAAGGGCGGCGACATTGTGCTTGACAGTTTTGGCGGCAGTGGTACCACACTGATTGCCGCCGAGAAAAACGGGCGTATCGCTCGACTGATGGAACTAGATCCGAAATACTGCGATGTCATCGTGCGTCGCTGGCAGGAATTTACAGGGGGATACGCCACGCTCGAATCCAATGGTGCGCCTTTTGAAAAGTTGAGTGTTGGCGCTGAATCAGGCGTCAACAAGCTCGAAACTTCCGGGACTGTTTCCCTCGTCGTCTGAAAGCAGTATTAGCGTTCGCTTGCTTCCATCAGGAAGGGTGACGACGAATCCGTAAAATTCGCTTTCGCCTGCATCTTCTGGCGTGCCAGTTCTGGCGAGTGCGGTAATCCGTCCTCCGACCAACTGACTTAGTTGGTTGAGGTAGAAATTAATTGTGTTGGGTGTGGTGTTCATTTCGAATCCCTCACTTGCCTACACTGACAGGGTAAATGTCGCCGCTAGTGATGTCAGCCTCGTAAGTCACATCGCTGAACTCGCTGGGGTCATCAGCGATGGCGACACCGCCGATTGATTTGATGGCCACGCCGTACTTGCGGGTGAGCTTCGTTAGCTCGGCCACAAAGGCATCGTAGTTGGCTTCGGTGTTTGAGTTTGTTGTGATGGCAGCCATGTCGTTCTCCTTAAGCGGCTAATTCTAGGTCGGTGATTTCGCAGTGGATCACAAAACCGGTCAGGTAAGGCAGTCCGCGAGGGATGCCGTAGTCGCGTGAGGCAAGCTTCCCAATCGTCCAGCCCATCCAAGTTTGGGTGGTGGCGTGGATGGCCTGTTCAAGTGAGCTTCCTGCAAAAAGTTGGTCGTTGACGTTGTCAGCAAAGTGGCGACCGTGGCGGCTATCGAGGAACGTCCTGACCGACTCGAGAGTTTGGTCGGTCGCGGCTGCAATCGTGCGCATCGCAAGTGGCCATGCGGCTTTGGCGTGGTTGTTCATGGTTCCCCAGAAACCCCAGTATTCGTTTTGGGTAGCCGGTATGTTTGCGTTGATGTTCATTTTCTTCTCCTTTGGGTTGTGCGTTTCGACAACCGTATGAACGCTTCGTTTGATTGTAATAGCAAGTCAATGATGAAACTTTCTGCATCTATTTTTTCGTTAAACCGCGACACCCACATAGCGACCGTAGGCGCTGCCGGAGGGGTCAACGAATAACGTTTTACGGTCGGGCGCGGTGACCATCACCACGCTGCGAATCGAGTGATTGATGTAACCGCCCCGACCATCCAGCCAAGGGTGATCGCGGTACATGTTTTCTGCAAAGGCGTCGTATTCGGTGCTGGTCATCTCCTTGATGAGCTCGATGGCAACTGGACTGCTTGAGTCGTCTGGGTCGCAATTGTGCAGCACGTCATCAAGACCGAAGGGCTTGCGCGCAAAGCGCACACGCAGCTTTGTTTCTGTGGGGTTTGTGCTGGTTTGGGTGGCTTGGTTTTCCATGATGCTCTCCTTGGTGGGGTTGGTTTCGACACCTGTATGAACGCTCTTTTTGATTGAGAAGCCAAGTCAATTCTGCATCTTTCTGCAGCTATTTTGACTTGGCTTTTAAGTGGCTATGCGATGCGGTAAATCCGCTCTCCACCGGCTTCTTTGCTCGAGGTAATGTCGAGCCCTAGTTTCTTTTTGAAGGCTCCGGCAAAGGTGCCGCGCACCGTGTGCGACTGCCAGCCGGTCGCTTCGCAAATCTGCGTGATGGTTGTTCCCTCGGGTCTTTGCAATAGCGCGATGACTTGCGCTTGCTTGCTGTTGGCGCGAGTTCGCTTCACCGGCGGTTCGGTAAATTCGGAGGGAGGAGTCTGCTGGCAAATAACCTGCGCCACCGAGACCAACTGGTCGCTGAGTGCCTCGTTGATTTTTTCTGGAGAGGTGCCGAAGTGCTCGGGTTGTGGATCTGGCTCTGGCAGTGGCGTTCCCATTAATTCAAAAGCGGCATCGGTGAGTTGCCAAACGTTGTGGGTATTTTCAACCAGTCCGCGCTTCTCCAAGGCTTCGAGCACTTTGCTGCGCGCACCCCCTTTGAGGTTGTCGGGAAACCACTCGATGATGCCGCCAGTGTGTTGCGCGGCATGATCAAGGAGTGCGTGCTGGCTGGGTGAGAGTTGGGTCGTTGTCATGATGTTCTCCTGTGAGTGGTTAGTGTTAAGCGGCAATTTCGGTTTCGTTAGCCTTCGGCATTTGCAGGCCCGCTTCGCAGCCGGCCATGAAGGCGGCGTGTAAGGCTTCTTTGAGCCTCCACACTGCGACGTCGTGGAAATCCAAGCTGTCGCCGTGGCGGGTTTCAAGGGTTTCGATGTCCATGTGTTTTTGGGCAATCAAGGTCAGGATGCTGTCGAGGGTGTTGGCGTTGGCGTTCATTTTGTTCTCCTGCGTTGTTGTTGATGACAGTGACATGAACGCTTCATTCAACACAGAAGACAAGTAGAAGATGCACTTCTTTTTCAACTAAATTTTGATGCAACTTATGGGACTGTCGATACGCGCTTATGCCCGCCATCGCGGGGTTTCCCATGTAGCGGTGATGAAGGCAATCGAAGCTGGACGGGTCACGCCGGAGGCCGACGGTTCAATCAATCCTGAACGCGCTGATCGCGAGTGGAACCAGAACACGGTGTCTCCGCGCAAGCGTCCAGCGACAGACAATCAAACTGCGCCGCAGCCTGTGGCGCGTGAGCAAAACGTAGAACCTACAACAAATAATTTATCAACCAACGGCACCTCGCTTTTACAAGCACGCACCGTCAATGAAGTCGTCAAGGCGCAAACCAACAAGGTGCGACTGGCACGGCTTAAGGGCGATCTCGTTGATCGCTCGCAGGCCATCGCGCATGTGTTTCGGCTGGCACGCACCGAACGTGATGCGTGGCTAAATTGGCCGGCGCGCGTGTCGGCGCAGATGGCATCACAACTCAATATTGAAGCGCATGACTTGCACGTCATTCTTGAAACCGCTGTGCGCGAACATCTTGCTGAATTGGGTGAACTGAACCCACGGGTGGAATAAACATGGATTACGAAGGCGCACTCGAAATCGAACGCGCCTGGTGTGAGGGATTAATCCCAGACCCGATGCTGTCCGTCTCGGAATGGGCAGACC
>CAITJF010000237.1 GCA_903892645.1 uncultured Nitrosomonadales bacterium
GAAAGGGCGGTGTCCTAGGCCTCTAGACGATGGGGACAGAAATCTTTTTGGTGGAGGTAAGCGGGATCGAACCGCTGACCTCTTGCATGCCATGCAAGCGCTCTCCCAGCTGAGCTATACCCCCAAAAAGAGGGCGCATTATAGTTATCGAATCCATCCTTGTAAAGCATAAAGGGTGGTTGCCAATGATGGAAAAGACCGAGAGGTGCGCCTATCTACAGGCTAGCTGAAGAGATGATCAGAGCATATATCCGCGAAAACGGAAAGAATGCATACCATTTGTTTGCCCTCAGTGCTTCTGCCGCTTTATTGGCTGCTTGCGCCACCACAGAATCCGCTAAAAACAGCAAATCCATCCCGCAACAGGATGATCGCAGTTCGTTTAGACAGTTCGGCAAATCGGATTTTGATCGTCTGGCCGATGTAGAGATACGTGAAAACACGCAAAGCTTGCGTATGCTGATGACCAAGCTTTACAAGCGCAATCCGCGCGAACTCAGGAAAAGCACCCCAGATAACGTTGAAGAGATGGTGAAGTCAGTATTTGAAAACAGGCATGACTGGCGACTTAAGGAAATCAATGACGCACAGGGTACGGATGCCATCCAACAGGCGTTCAGATCGGATTATCAGGGTGACCGCGTATTGTCGTTGATCGTCGGTATGCAAACCATGTTGATCAAAGCACACGGCGGAAAATCCGATTTCTATTTTACCGACACCATTGATCCGCAAAATGTTTACAACACCGCGCGAAACGTCGAAATCGCCGTGTGGAAGCTCTCCAATACACGTGACGACAAAGGACAGCTTTACCTGCTAACCAATGAATTGAATGACAACGAACGCAATCTCAGCTTCGAACGGGAGTTCGGGAAAATTATCGGCAGCCTGGATTTATATGCAATTACCCTATCGGAAAAATCACAGCGTACCATTACACGCGTAGTGCAAACTTTGGCTACGGCATTGTTTTTACCATTCTGACTTGAATCAGCGCCGCATTCAAAAAACGTGTCACCTTGCGAGTTTTTCTCAGCCAAAAGTATCAAGTTCTGCGCTCTTCCAGCTCTTCCCATCGTGCCATCAGTTGTAGCAATTCCTCTTCGATGGCCGGGTTGCGTTCCTGTAGCTGCCTGGCGTGGGCGGGGTTGTCGCGGTAGAGGTTGGCGGCACCCAATGCGGCGGCGATTTCTTCCTGCTCGCGTTCCAGTTGCTGGATGCGTTGCGGGATTTCCTCCAGCTCACGCGCTTCCTTGAAGCCAAGCTTGCCAGCTGCTTTAGTTTTCGGTGCAACAGGCTGTTGCGCGGGTTTGGCTGGTGCCGCTTCACGTTGTGTAGCGGCATGCTTCTTCTGCCGCGCCCAGTCCTCGTAGCCGCCGACATATTCCATCAGCTTGCCATCACCTTCAAAGGCGATCACCTGGGTCACCACATTATCGAGAAAAGCGCGGTCATGGCTGACCAGAAACAGTGTGCCGTCATACTCGGCCAGCAGGTCTTCCAGCAACTCCAGTGTTTCAATGTCGAGGTCGTTGGTCGGTTCATCCATCACCAGCACGTTGGCCGGGCGGGTAAACAGGCGCGCCAATAACAAACGGTTGCGTTCGCCGCCTGACAAGCTTTTTACTGGTGAACGCGCGCGTTCCGGCGCAAACAAAAAATCGCCGAGATAGCTGATAACATGCTTCTTCACGCCACCAATCTCGATAAAATCCGAACCTTGGCTGATGGTGTCGGCCAGCGTAGCCTCTTCATTCAGTTGCGCACGCAACTGATCGAAATACGCCACGCTGAGTTTGGTGCCCAGTTTGACCTCGCCGCTATCCGGCGCCAATTCGCCAAGGATGATCTTGAGCAACGTGCTTTTGCCCGCACCGTTCGGCCCGAGCAGGCCGATCTTGTCGCCGCGCTGAATGCGGCAGGAAAAATTGCTGATAACCTTGCGTTCCCCGAACGATTTGTTGACATGGGCGAGTTCCGCCACCAGTTTGCCGGAGCGGTCGCCCGCTTCCAGGCTCATCTCGACCTTGCCTACCCGGTTGCGCCGCGCGGCACGCTCGAGGCGCAATTGCTCCAACCGCCGCACACGGCCTTCATTGCGGACGCGCCGCGCCTTCACACCCTGGCGTATCCACGCTTCCTCCTGCGCCAGCACCTTGTCGAATTTTGCGTTGAGCACCGCTTCGTCTTGCAGCATTTGTTCCTTGAAGCGCAAATAAGCAGAGAAGTTGCCGGGAAAGCTGGCAAGATTGCCGCGATCCAGTTCCACGATGCGGGTGACGACATTATCGAGAAAACGCCGGTCATGGGTAACCAGTAGTACGCTGCCGCGAAAATTGTTGAGCAAGCCTTCCAGCCATTCGATGGAGGAAAAGTCGAGGTGGTTGGTGGGTTCGTCCAGGATCAGCACATCCGGCTCGGCCACCAGTGCCTGCGCCAGAGCCACGCGCTTGCGCACCCCGCCGGAGAGAGAGCCAACAAGCGCATCGGCATTCAATTCCAGGCGCTGGATGGCTGTCTCGATACGCGCCTGCATCGCCCAGCCGTTCTCCGCTTCGAGCTGGGTCTGCAAGGGTTGCATCGCTTCGAGCAGCACATCGTAATCGGCATCCGGTTCGGCGAGTTGATGCGACAGGTGATGATAGTCGCTCAGCAACTTGCACAGCCCGCCCAGTCCGCGCGCCACTTCATCGAACACGGTTGCGTCTGCATTCAGCACCGGTTCCTGGCTTACATAACAGATGCGCACACCGGGAGCGCGCCACACGATGCCGTCGTCCAGTGCGGCCTGATCGGCCAGCACTTTCAACATGCTGGATTTGCCGCCGCCGTTGCGGCCAATCAGGCCGACGCGCTCGCCTTCATCGAGCTGGAAATCCACATGGTCAAGCAGCGGTACATGGCCGAACGCAAGCGCGGCCTTATCAAGTGTAAGGTATGGCATCAGGTTTATTGAATTCCGTAAAAGTAATGACTATGCTACAAAAACTTTTCGCCATTCCCGCGAAGGCGGGAATCCAGTCATTCAAAAATGCTTTTGATTTAAACTTACTGGATTCCGGCCTTCGCCGGAATGACAAAACTAAAATTACTCATCTGTTCAGGATTCGCCTTTGGTAAATCCCCACAGCCGCAGCAGCAACACACAGGCCAGCGCCAGACTGCCGGCAAACAGGAAGGCAGTGCCTGCCCCCCAGTAATGCCACAACGCGCCGAACAACACACCGGCCGGGATGGCGCTTAAGCCAACGGCGAGATGATACCAGCCGAACGCGGTGCCGCGCTCGTTCTCGTTGGCATAAACGCTGATCAGCGCGCGCTCGGAGCCTTCGCTCAGGCCGGTGACCAAGCCATAGGCGATGACGCTGATCCACAACGCATCAATATGACTTACTTGGCTGAAGGCGAAGAAACTCAGGCCGTAACCCAGCCAGCCTGCTATGGTGAGATGACCGAGGCCGAAGGCATCCGCCATGCGACCGCCGAAAGTCGATGTCGCCGCCTTGGATATGTTCAGCGTGGCCCACAGCAGCAATAGCTGCACGATACTCATGCCCATCTCGTTGCCGCGCAGCAGGATGAAACTCTCCGAGGCACGCGCGAAAGTGAACATTACCAGCACCAGCAAATAACGCCGCGTGGGATGCGACAGCGCCGACCAGGCCAACGGTGCATGCAGGTTTTCCTCCTCCACTTCCAGACGCGGCGGCTCCTGCACACCCCAGACCAGCAGGCACAACACCAGCCCCCCCGGTACCACAGACCACAGGATCACCTCGCTGATAGTCCAGTTCATCCAGGTCAGTGCGGCGATGGCCAGCAGGCTGCCACCCATCGCACCGGCATTGTCCAGTGCGCGCTGAAAGCCATAGGCATGGCCATGCATGGTGGGGTGTGTCGCATCGGCCATCAGAGCATCGCGCGGCGCACCGCGTATGCCTTTGCCGATGCGGTCCAAGCTGCGCAATAGCAGCAACGCGCCCCAACTCGATATCAGCCCCAGCAGGGGGCGTGCCAGATTCGACAGCGCATAACCGAACACTGTCAGGCGCTTGCGTCGCCCGGTTCCGGCATCGGAATAACGGCCTGCCCACAACTTGAGGAAGCTCGCCGCCGCATCCGCCACGCCTTCCACCAACCCGAGAATTACCGGTCCCGCGCCAAGCACGGTTGCGATGAGGATGGGAATAAATGGGGTGACCATCTCGGAGGCGAGGTCGTTGAAAAAACTGACCAGCCCGAGTATCACCACCGTGCGCGGCAGTTTGCGTTTCATGTATCGCTTGTTTTTCTTTAGGGAACCTCTGATTGGCACAGGGTATTTTACGATAGAATGTGCGGCACGCCCCGGTAGCTCAGTGGATAGAGCGACCCCCTCCTAAGGGGTAGGTCACACGTTCGATTCGTGTTCGGGGCACCAATATACATAAGGCTTGCAGCGATGCAGGCCATTTTTACGTCAAGTGGTTTTTGCTTCATGTAACCATTGTGTAACCGCGTTTGCTCAATAGCGCGGCGTTTTGCTTTGTGGAGCTACCTTGGGCGGAAGGGGGTAATAAACAGAACGGCGCAGCGACCACGCAGCAAAATGCGAGGGGCGACGAATTACCAGCCCCGTTTGCTGCCCCTCACTGAAAGTGATGGACGTTGACCTAGTGGCGGTATTTACCCGAAGGGCGCGAGACATAACGGCCTCTTATGCGAACCCGAAGGGCGGGAGGCGGGAGCTTTTTACCGGCGCATGCGCTTTGCATAAGACGCCTTTATGTTAAACACC
>CAITJF010000238.1 GCA_903892645.1 uncultured Nitrosomonadales bacterium
GGCAACTTCAGCTTCGGCGATTACTTCAAGCGCGATGCGATCAAATACGCATGGGAATTGCTGACGGAAGTTTACAAGCTGCCCACCGAGAAGTTGTGGGTGACGGTGTATGCCGAGGACGATGAGGCTTACGACATCTGGACCAAGGAGATCGGCGTACCTGCGGAGCGCGTGATCCGCATCGGCGACAACAAGGGCGCGCGCTATGCCTCGGACAATTTCTGGATGATGGGCGACACCGGGCCGTGCGGCCCATGCACGGAGATTTTTTACGATCACGGCGCGGATATATGGGGCGGCCCGCCCGGTTCGCCCGAGCAGGACGGCGACCGCTACATCGAAATCTGGAATAACGTGTTCATGCAGTTCAACCGCGACGAGCACGGCGTGATGCACCCGTTGCCCAAGCCATCGGTGGACACCGGCATGGGGCTGGAGCGTATCTCGGCGGTGTTGCAGCATGTGCATTCCAATTACGAGATAGACCTGTTCCAGAATCTTATTTGCGCGGCGGCGCGGGTAACCGACACCAGCGACCTCACCAACAACTCGCTCAAGGTGCTGGCCGACCACATCCGCGCCTGTTCCTTCCTCATCACGGACGGCGTGATTCCCGGCAACGAAGGGCGCGGCTACGTGCTGCGCCGCATCATCCGCCGCGCTATCCGCCACGGCTACAAGCTGGGCACGCGTGCTGCATTTTTCCACAAGATGGTGCCGGATCTGGTTGGTGAAATGGGCGTGGCATTTCCTGAGCTGGCGGCGGCGCAAGCGCGCGTGATGGAGATACTCAAGCAGGAAGAGGAACGGTTCTTTACTACCATCGAACATGGCATGGCGATACTCGAAGCCGACCTGGCCGAGATGGCGAAGCAGGGCAGCAAGGTGTTCAACGGCGAGACGGCGTTCAAGCTGCATGATACTTACGGTTTTCCGCTCGATCTGACGCAGGACGTATGCCGCGAGCATGGCGTGATAGTGGATGGCACGGCGTTCGACGCGGCGATGGCGCAGCAAAAGCAACAGGCGCGTGCGGCGGGCAAGTTCAAGATGGCCACCAATCTCGAATACGCTGGCCCCGCCACTATCTTTCACGGTTACGACTTGCTTGAAAGCAAAAGCAACGTGCTGGCTTTGTATAAAGACGGTGTGCCGGTCAACGAGCTGAAAGAGGGCGAGCTTGGGGTGGCGGTGTTGGACGATACGCCGTTCTACGCCGAGTCCGGCGGGCAGGTTGGGGATTGCGGGGTGCTGCATAGCACGCACGGCATTTTCGCGGTGGAAGACACGCTGAAGATACAGGCCAGCGTGTTCGGCCACCACGGCGTGGTGAAGACCGGCAAGCTGAGCGTGGGTAACAGCGTTTCGGCGCGAGTGGACGTACAGGCGCGTGCGCGCACCGAGCGCAATCACTCGGTCACCCACCTGATGCACAAGGCGTTGCGCGAAGTGCTGGGCAGCCATGTGCAGCAAAAAGGTTCGCAGGTTGACCCGGGCAAGACGCGCTTCGACTTCGTGCATACGCAGCCGCTGACCGACGCGGAAATTCATAAAGTAGAAAGCATCGTCAACGCGGAAATCCTCGCCAACGCGGAGTGTCAGGCGCGTGTGATGTCCATCGAGGACGCGCAGAAAACCGGTGCGATGATGCTGTTCGGCGAGAAGTACGGCGATGAGGTGCGCGTGCTGGACATCGGATCGTCGCGCGAGCTGTGCGGCGGCACGCACGTCAAGCGCACCGGCGATATCGGGCTGTTCAAGATACTGGCCGAGAGCGGCGTGGCGGCAGGCGTGCGGCGCGTGGAAGCGGTGGCCGGCGAGGGCGCACTGGTGCTAGTGCAGCAGCAGGAGCAGCAGTTGCAGGAGATCGCTGCGGCGCTCAAAGCGCAACCGCATGAAGCCGCCGCGCGCGTGGCGCAGATACTCGACAATGCGAAAGCGCTGGAGAAGGAACTCGCCACGCTGAAATCCAGGCTGGCTTCGGCGCAAGGCGACGAGCTGCTGAGTCAGGCGGTGGACATCAACGGGGTGAAGGTTCTGGCCGTCCAACTGGAAGGCGCGGACAGCAAGACGTTGCGCGAGACGCTGGACAAGCTGAAAGACAAGCTCAAGTCGGCGGCGATTGTGCTGGCTGCGGTGAGTGACGGCAAGGTCAGCCTGATCGCGGGCGTTACGGCGGATGCCACGGCGAAGGTGAAGGCCGGTGATCTGGTGAATTTTGTCGCGCAGCAGGTCGGCGGCAAGGGCGGTGGTCGCCCGGACATGGCACAGGCGGGCGGTACCGAACCCGCTAATCTGGCGGCTGCACTGGCATCCGTCCCGGCGTGGGTGCAAGGCAAGTTATAGGGTAAACAAGTCTGCTATTCCCACACAGACATTGTTCTCCTTTCTATCGCGATTGGAGTTGCCTGTTGGGTTGAATGGGGATGTGTTGCGCAACCTGTTGTGGTGTTAATTGCATCATGCAGTTGAAGTGGCCGAGCGGGCATACACGTTTAAAACAGGGGCTGCATGGCAGGTCGAGTTTGAGGACACGTGCTTGATCCGACAGCGGCGGGGTAAATTGCGGGGAGCTGGAGCCGTACAGCGCGAGCATGGGGCGATCCAGTGCGGCAGCGAGGTGCATCAGGCCGGAATCGTTGCTCACCACCAGGTCGGCGCAAGAGAGCAGCACGATGGCCTCGGCCAAGTCAGTTGTACCGCACAAATTGTGGCATGCTTCATTACCCAATGCGATGATTTTATCGCCGATCTCCTTGTCCTTGGGTGAACCAACCAGCCACACGGCATAGCCCTGTTCGCGCAGGTGTTGTGCCAGTTCGGCGAAATAGGGAATCGGCCAGCGCTTGGCCGGGCCGTATTCCGCGCCGGGGCAAAATACGGCTACCGGCTGGGTAATGGACAGGCCAAGCTTGTCGAGTACACGTTGGCGCTGTTCCTCACCGACTTGCAAACGCGGCTGCGGGAGAGGGCGCTGAATTGCATTGCCCGGCGCTTCGGCGAGTTGCACAAAGCGCTCCACCATCAGCGGCAATCCATGCTTATTCAACTTGCGTGCATCGTTCAGCAGGCCATAACGCATCTCACCGACGAAGCCGCTACGCAACGGGATGCCGGCGAAAAAGGGCACCAGCGCGGACTTGAACGAATTGGGCAGCACGATGGCCTGGTCGTAATGCGCGCTACGCAAATGTTTGCCGAGGCGGTAGCGTTCTACCAATTTCAATGCGCCATGCGGGAAGGGGTTAATGATGCCCCTGTGTACCTCGGGCATCTGGCGCAGCAATGCCGCAGTCCAGGGCGGAGCAAGCACGTCGATCTGCGCGTCGGGGTGGCGCTGTTTGAGGCGCATTAACATGGGCTGCACCAGTATGGTGTCGCCCACCCAGCTTGGCGCGATAACGAGAATTTTTTGCATTCGGCCTTCCATTACTCCCTCGCCCGCTTGCGGCCACCCTCTGATGAAACTACTGATAGAGCAACTAGCCATCTGACTAACCCAGCAAGAAACGCTGGGGAAGCCATTGGTTATAGCCATTCGACTAAGCCACCAAAAGTCAGCGGCCAAGTTGCTGGTTATCCCGCAAGCGGGCGAGGAAAAGGTTTAGTGATGCCCCTTGGGCAACTCACCCTTGAACTTATACAGCGTGCTGCAATAGGGGCAACGCGCCTCACCCAGCTTGTCAACCGGGATGAACACCTTGGGGTGCGCGTTCCACAGGCTCATGCTGGGTGTGGGGCAATGCAGCGGCAGGTCAGTGGCGGTGACTTCGATGTAGCGTTGCTTGGCGTGTTCGGTTTGCATGAATACTCCCCTTAAACGTGTGCCAGCCAGTCGGTATGCTGCGGGTTCTTTCCGCCGACACAATCGAAGAACAGCGATTGCAGGCGGTGGGTAATGGGGCCACGCGAACCGCAGCCGATGGTGCGGTTGTCCAGTTCGCGGATCGGCGTGACTTCCGCTGCCGTGCCGGTGAAGAATGCCTCGTCCGCGCAATACACTTCGTCGCGCGTGATGCGTTTTTCGATCAACTCGATGCCCAGGTCAGACGCCAGTGTAAGGATGGAGTCGCGCGTGATGCCTTCCAGGCAGGAGGTGAGATCCGGCGTGTACAGCTTGCCCTTCTTCACGATAAAAATGTTCTCGCCCGCGCCCTCGGCTACGTAACCGTCCACATCCAGCAGCAGCGCTTCGTCATAGCCATCGTGCGCCACTTCCTGATGCGCCAGGATGGAGTTGGTGTAGGTGCCGACCGATTTGGAGCGGCACATATTGATGTTCACATGATGGCGGGTGAAGCTGGAGGTTTTCACGCGTATGCCTTTCGCCATGCCTTCTTCGCCCAGGTATGCGCCCCACGGCCACGCCGCGACGGCGACATGCACCGAGAGTGTGGTGGCGGCGATGCCCATGGCTTCTGAACCAAAAAACACGATAGGGCGGATGTAGCAGGATTCCAGCTTGTTGGCACGCACCACTTCGCGTTGCGCCTCCATCAGCGTTTCCTTGTCGAACGGCATTTTCATCTTGAAGATGTAAGCCGAATTGAACAGGCGGTCGGTGTGCTCCTTGAGGCGGAAGATTGCCGTGCCACTAGTGGTCTTGTATGCGCGCACGCCTTCGAACACGCCCATGCCATAGTGCAGGGTGTGGGTTAGCACGTGTGTAGTGGCATCGCGCCAGGGTACGAGTTTGCCGTCATACCAGATAAAGCCGTCACGGTCAGCCATGGACATGGTTGCATTTCCTTAATGAATATTGCGAAGGGCGTGATTCTAGCTTCTTCTGCGCGGTTTATGAAGCATGGCGGTAAAATTGTACAGGTCGAATAGCTTACTATTAAGCCATTTGGCATATTGACACTTTGCAGCTATGCGATGAAACTGCCGGACGATTCTGGAGTTGACAGGCCGACTTTTCGACTACCTTGACTCCAGTGTATTTAGGGGTTTACAGCATGTTTGATGAATTCAATCGCGAAGTTTTTGCTTGCGGCCAGCAAATATTCAAGGCGGGTGACGCTGGCGATTGCGCCTATCTTATCGAAGAAGGCACGGTGGAAATTATTATTGTGGATCAAGGCTTGGAGCGTCGGGTCAGCCTGATAGGCAAGGGCGAGATGTTCGGGGAGGTGGCGCTAATTGACCATCAGCCCCGCACGGCAACAGTCAGGGCTGTCGAAAAAGCGGTGCTTGTTCCTATCAGGCGAAAATTGGTGGAAGAATTATTGGAGAAAAGCGACCCGATATTGCGCCATTTGTTGTTGGTCACTCTGGAGCGATTCCGGAACAAACAGAGTAGCCCCGCGGGGCCTGCAGCAAGTACAAAAAGTTCGCAGGAGCAAGCCATTCGTCGTATTGCCCTGAAGGGGGAGGCAACGCAGAATCTGTCGCTAGCCCATGGAATTACACGCGCATTAACTCATGACGAATTCAAACTTTACTATCAGCCGATTTGTAATTTGTCTGATGGGCATCTCGCCGGATTCGAGGCTCTGATCCGCTGGCATCATCCCATGAACGGCATGATCCAGCCCATGGAATTCCTCTGGCTTGCCGAGCAAACCGGCTTGATACGTGAGATTGGCCTTTGGACGCTCGAACGCGCCTGCCGGGACTGGCCGACACTAAGGCAATATACGGATTATGACGAACCTTTTGTCAGTGTGAATTTGTCGGCAACACAATTGACCAGTGAATCGTTGGTGGATGATGTGAAGGCGATCATTGCATGTCACAATATGCCGGCGACTGAACTCAAGCTGGAGCTCACGGAAACAGTCATGGTCGAGCGCCCGGAAATTGCGTCGCAAATTCTGAACAGGCTGATCGAATTGGGTTGCAGCCTCGCGCTGGATGATTATGGCACTGGCCACTCCGGGTTGGATCACTTGCAGCGGTATCCAATAGGCACGTTAAAAATAGATCGTGCTTTCATTGCACCCATGCTGGAATCAGCGCAGAGCCAGGAAATTGTGCGATCCTCAATTGCCTTGGCGCATTCACTCGGCATGAATGTGGTTGCCGAAGGGATTGAAACCAAAGGCGTGGGCGCAAAACTTCTGGAGATGAAGTGCAATTTCGGACAAGGCTGGCATTTTGGCAAACCTGCCGCATTGCATGACTTGGCATTGTGTTACGCAAAGAAAATTGCATGACCGGAAGTGGGGGGCCCTGTCCATGGTTGGATGGGAAAGTTTTTCTCGCCGCGACCTGCTTTACCGATAAGTCAGAAATATAGGCGATATTTTAGTATCGCCGTTCGTTTCCATTGCGGTGGCCTCGGCTCCTTACTGGCCGCAGTAACCCACACGAAAACCGAATAGCTTAATTTATTTGTGTGTGGTTCATGTATCATTGCAGACAAGGGGCGTGTGGTTGTGAGGCCAGTTTGAATTCGTTGTATACAATATTGTCGTGGGGAAAAGATGGCTGAACTATCCGGTTTGCCGGGAGAAGCAATAACCGTGGAAACGATGGATGAGCAGGAAGACAAGCTGCGCAGAAGCTTGTTAATTTTCGCCAGCGCCTTCATGACGTTCGCGGTCATGTTGTGGCTGGCGATCTACTGGATGATGGGGTTGAACTTTTCCAGCAACGTGCCATTAGCCTACCAGGCGGTTTCCGTTGCATCCTTGATTTATTACCACAAGACACGCAATTTCGTTGTATTCCGTTTTGTCCAGCTAAGCCTGTTTCTGTTTGCGCCATTTATCATGCAGTGGAGTATCGGTAGTTCGGTGACCTCGAGCGGTGTGATGTTGTGGGCGCTGCTTGCCCCGGTAGGTGCGGTGGTAGTGGCTGGCTGGCGCGAATCCATTCCCTGGTTCATTGCCTACATCGTGTTGACCGCGGTATCGGGTTATTTCGATTATTTTCTGGGTGCAGGGATTCAAACCGGTATTCCGCTGAAGACCATAGGGGTGTTTTTCGCGCTCAACTTTGCCGCAATGTCCTCCATTATCTATTTCCTGATACGTTATTTCGTGCTGGAAACTGAAAAGATGCGAAGCAAAGTTAACATGCAACACAAGCAATTGATCGAGGAGCAGGAGAAGTCAGAACAATTGCTGTGCAATGTGTTACCGGTTCATATTGCGCAACGACTGAAAAATAAACATGGTTTGATTGCCGACGGTTTTGCCGATGTGACGGTGATGTTTGCTGATATGGTCAATTTCACGCAACTCACCGAGCAGATGTCACCGGAACAAATGGTGGCTATGCTTAACACAGTTTTTACCTGGTTCGACTCTTTTTCCGAAAAGTACGGTCTGGAGAAGATCAAAACCATAGGCGATGCTTACATGGTGGCTGGCGGACTCACACGCGAGAATCATGATTATGTCGCCAATGTTGCCGACATGGCGTTGGAGATACGTGATTTCATTAGCAGTCATCCCGACTTGGTCAAGCTCGATCTTGCCATTCATATAGGCATTGCTACCGGGCCGGTTGTGGCTGGAGTAATCGGCACCAAGCGCATCATTTACGACTTGTGGGGCGACACAGTCAATATTGCCAGCCGCCTGACCGATGAAGCGTCAGGGGGTAATATACAAGTCGACAAGGCCACTTACCTTCGCCTGCGCAAGGAGTACCAGTTCGACCTGCCAGGTGTTACCCACCTCAAGGGGAAAGGTGATATGGCCACTTATGGCTTGATTGGAAAAATACACAACACGGTGCACGATTAAACTATTCCGAGTTCTTTTCCAGAAGTATTTCCCATAGCGCCAGCACCGATGCAGTGTTTATCTCTCCCTCATTTACGCGACATGGCAACTGGTTGTTCAGGCGCATCTTGTGTTGCAGCGCGCGCAGGCGGCGGTAAATACCGCATACTTCCTCTGCCAGCTGCGCGTCTATCAGACCCAGTGTCCCGGCGCATTTCAGCAGTGCCAGGTTGCCGCTATTGGCAGTCAGCTCCGGATGTACGCTTGCATGGGTAAGTACCAGGAATTGCACCATGAATTCGATATCCACCATGCCGCCGCGATCATGCTTGATGTCGAACAAGCCACTCTTGCCCGGATGTTCATCGCGCATCTTCTGTCGCATCACTATGATTTCATGGCGTAGCGCATCGGGATCACGCGGCTTGCGCAGCACTTTGTGGCGAATGGCCTCAAACTGCTTGCCCACATGTGCATCCCCGGCACTGAAGCGCGCGCGCGTCAATGCCTGATGTTCCCACACCCAAGCGTGTTGCTGCTGGTATTCCGCGAATGCCGGGATTGAGCTGACTAACAGGCCGCTGGCGCCATTCGGGCGTAGGCGCAGGTCGATTTCATACAGGCGGCCGGACGAAGTGTAGCTGCTCAGCATGGTGTTGATGTTCCTGGCCAGCCGGGCATAGATTTCCGCCGCATCCGGATGCGGATCGTCGTACAGGAAGATCAGGTCGAGATCAGAGGCATAGCCCAGTTCGCGTCCGCCCAGCTTGCCATAAGCAATGATGGCGAACTGTGCCTGCTCCTGATGTTTCTTGCGTGCATCGCGCCAGCACAGTTGCTGCACATGGCGCAGGATCAAGTCGGCCAGGTCGCTGAGATGGTCACTCAGTTTTTCCAGCGGCAACAGGCCCTGCAAGTCCATCGCCAGCAGGTGAAAGGTCTGGCTGTGCTGGAATTGGCGCAGCACATCCATTTGCCGCTCCATATCAGTGCCGCACTCCGCCAATTGTTCCTGTAGCGCGATGTCGAGCGCCGACCAGTCCGGCACCCGGTAAATTTCGCGCTCATCCAGCAGTTCATCGAGCAGGATGGGGTATTGGATCAAGTAGTCGCACGCCCATTCACTGGCGCTGGCTATGCTTACCAAGCGTTGCAGTGCCTGCGGATATTCTGCCAGAAAGGCCAGATAGGAGGCTCTCCGGCTGATGCTTTCCACCAGATTAAGAATGCGCGGCAAGGTCTGGTCGCGGTTGTTATGTGCGGCGCATAACGTGATGAATTGCGGAATCAGCATGTCCATGCGTTTCCGGCTTGTTTCCGGCAATTGACGGTAACGGCCGCTGTCACGGATATGCAGCAGTCGTTCGGCCAGATTCGTGGCATCGGTATAGCCCAGTTCACCCAGACCGTCGCGCACTTCTTCCACGCGCATATTTTCGTGCCACAGTGCGCTGTCCTGCTGTGTGTTATCCGGCCCGGCGTTTTCCTGCGTGCTGAAAATCTGCGCAAACTGTTCGCTCACCAGCGCGCGGTGCCGGTCCAGTTGTTCCAGCATGGCGCCGTAATCCGGGTAGCCCATGCCTGCCGCCACCAGCGCCTGATCGCCGGGATTCTCCGGCAAGTCCTGGGTTTGCTGGTCATCCAGGTATTGCAGGCGATGTTCCAGGTTGCGCAAGAAAATATAGGCCGCACTCAGTTCCTCCACGGTTTCCGGTGTGAGCTGGCCGCTTTCGCGCAGGAGCTGCAGCACTTGCAGGGTGGGGCGGATGCGCAGGTGCGCATCGCGCCCGCCGCGTATCAACTGAAATACCTGGGCGATGAACTCAATCTCGCGGATGCCGCCGGGCCCCAGTTTGATGTTGTTGAAGCGGTCGCGCCGCTGCACTTCCTGGCGGATTTGCGCATGCAGCTTGCGCATGGATGCGAACGCGCCGAAGTCGAGATATTTGCGAAACACGAATGGCTGTGTGAGTTGCATAAGCTCTTTGCTGGCGGAATAATCCGCAGGGGAGACTACACGTGCCTTGATCCAGGCGTAGCGTTCCCATTCGCGTCCTTGCTCGATCAGATATTCCTCCAGCGCCGCGTAACTCATCGCCAGCGGGCCGCTGTCGCCGTATGGGCGCAGGCGCATATCCACGCGGAACACATAACCTTCCCCGGTCGGCTCGTGGATCAGGCTGATCAGGCGGCGGCCAAGTTTGGAGAAAAATTCGTGGTTACTGACGCCGCGTTCGCCATCACCGTCTTCCGGGTAGACAAAAATCAGGTCGATATCCGAGGAAACATTGAGTTCACCGCCGCCCAGTTTGCCCATGCCGATCACCAGCAACTCTTGCGGTGTACCGTCCGTGCCCATCGGCTGGCCGTATTGCGCAACCAGCGACTGCATGACGAAAGCATGTGCGCGCCTCACGGCAAGCTCCGCCAGCGCCGTCATGCAGGCCATTACTTCGCTCAGGTCGGCCAGCCCCCCCAAGTCGCGCGTCAGCAGTTTGAGCATCACGCGCTTGCGCAGGCGGCGCAACGCGCGCGACAGCGAGTCTTCATCCGTAATGGGCATGGCATCCAGCCATGCTTCCATTTCCGCAGCGTTGCACGGTTGTGTGTAGTGCGAGCGCAGCCACGGAAGCAATTCGCCAGTGGTATCACTGTCGAGCAGGCGTTGCACATAACGGCTACAGTTCAGTGCACGCCGCAAAACAGCGTCAAAATCGGCGGTGGCGGGAGTGATGGCGGTATTCATGGCGGGGGCTTCGGGTTAAAATGCGCACTCATTATGTCCCATTATAAATCCCCCTTGACGGTTTCTTGCGGAATGGTTTTGTGTTCCGTAGAGCATCGCGTAGCTTTTTTGATACGCCCTCTGGTTTGCCTGTTTGCGCGGATTTTCTTTTGTGCGTGGCCGCAGGATCACCCCGTTTTATGTTGAAAGCTTCCCTGCGCTTTGCCTGGAAGGGCTTCAGCCATCTATCCCGTATTGTGCTGGTTGGCGCGGCGCTGCTTATAATTGCCGTCGGGGGGTTGCTGCTGGGGTTGCGTTATTGGATATTGCCGGACATCGAGCGTTATCACGGCATTATCACTGTTTCTGCCAGCCAGGCCATAGGGCAGCCGGTTTCCATCGGCAAGATTGAGGCTGACTGGCGCGGCATTCACCCCCATTTGCTGCTTACCGATGTGCATATCCTGGATAAGCAGGGGCAGACCGCACTGGCATTGGAACGTGTGGATAATGTCGTGTCATGGATGACTCTGCTGACCGGTGAGGTGCGCTTGTACAGCCTGGAGCTCGATCGGCCGAATCTGGTTATCAAGCGCGATGCGCAAGGCCTGCTGTACATCGCCGGCGTGGTGTTGTCCGACAAGTCTTCTGATAAAAGTCTGGCGGATTGGTTGCTGCATCAGGCGCGCGTCGTGGTGCGCGATGCACATATCACCTGGCAGGATGAGCAGCGTGCCACTCCAGTTCTGGCATTTGATCAAGTGAACTTGCTCATCGAGAACAGCGGGTTCATCGGGGGCAGCGGATCACACCACCGTTTTGCGCTGCGCGCTTTGCCTCCGGCGGAGTTGTCCGCGCAGCTTGACGTGCGCGGCGATTTCTACGGCAAAGGCTTTGACGACCTGAGTACTTGGCGCGGGCAGTTATACACCCAGCTTGATTATGCCGATGTAGGCGCATGGCATACATGGCTGCCCCTGCCGGTTGGTTTCAAGCGCGGCATGGGTGCATTGCGCGGTTGGCTGGATGTCGAGGCAGGCAAGGTTACCAGGTTGACTGCCGATCTCGCACTGGAAAATGTGCTGGCGCAATTGGCCGATGACTTGTCGCCTCTCGATTTGCGCACGCTGCGTGGACGTGTTGTCTGGCAGGAAATAATGCAGGGGCTTGAAGTTTCCACACGCAAATTATCGTTGCAGATGAATAATGGCCTGCTGCTGCAACCTACCGATTTTTATCTGCACCTTGCCGCCGCCAAGGACAAAAAGCCCGCTAGTGGCGAGATGCGTGCCAATACGCTGGAGCTGGCCAGCCTGGTTGGCATGACGGATTACCTGCCACTGGAGCGCAATTTGAAAAAACAACTCGCCGAATTTGCGCCGCAAGGGCAGGTTTCGCACCTGCAAGCGAAATGGCAGGGCGATGCGGACAATCTGGCGCAGTACAATATCAAGGCGCATTTCGACCAGTTATCCATGAGGCGTGCAGGCAATCTGCCCGGTTTTAGCGGGCTGAGCGGAGAAGTGGATGGCAGCAACACTGGTGGCACGCTGGTGCTGAATGCGCGCAAACTAACGGTGGATGCGCCGCAAATCATGCCGGAGCCGCTGGCGTTTGACACGCTCACTGCGCAGGGCAGTTGGCGGTCGAACAAACAGGGAATGGAAGTGAAATTCAGCAATGTTTCCGTTGCCAACAACGATCTCGCCGGAAATATTTACGGCAGTTATCAGACCCTGCCGAATAGTCCAGGCCTGATTGATTTGACCATCCTGTTGACGCGTGGCGCCGTGCGCCATGCCGGCCGTTATATTCCGCTGGCTGCGCTGGACAAGGAAACCCACGCCTGGATACGCACCGCGCTGCTTGACGGGCAGGCCGATGAATTCCGTCTGCGTTTGAAAGGTGACCTGAACGATTTTCCTTTCCCGGAAAATAAAAAAGGCCTATTTCAGATACAAATGCGTGCCAAGGGCGCGGCGGTGGAGTATGCCAAGAACTGGCCGCGTATAGACAACATCACCGGCGAGTTGCTGATACAGGGCAAGCGGCTGGAGGTGACTGCGCCGGCCGCCATGACGGCGGGTGGATACCTGCAGAAAGTCAGTGTGGTTTTGCCGGATATGACGAACCCCGACCTGCTGTTGCAAGTGCGCGGCGACGCGGTGGGCGAAACCGCGCGCTGCCTGGACTTCATCCAGAAAAGCCCGGTGCGCGGTTACATTGACGGCTTCACCGATAACATGGCGGTGCGCGGCAATGGCAAGCTTAATCTGCAGGTGGATATTTCGCTACAGGGCAGCAAGCCGGTCACTGTTTCCGGCAGATATCATTTTGCCGACAATGAGGTGAGCATTGGCGACGGTGTACCTGTCTTGTACAAAACAAATGGCGAGCTGTTGTTCACGGAATCCTCGATGCACACGCAGAATGCCAGCGCGCAAATTCTCGGCGGCCCGGCCACGTTGGCGGTGCAGAGCGGTGCGGACGGGGCAGTGAAAGCCAGGGTGCGCGGCAAGGCTGACCTGGATGCACTGCGCAAGAGCACACTACATCCGCTGTTGCGTTACCTGCACGGTGGCAGCGAATGGGAGGCGGCGATCACGGTCCAGAAGAAACTGACCGAGGTACTGGTTACTTCAAATCTGGCCGGCCTGACTTCCGACTTGCCCACGCCGTTCGCAAAGGGCGCAGGCGAGACCACCCCATTGCGTTTTGAGATGAAGAGTATTACAGCGCAACAAGATGTGCTTACCCTGCAGTATGGCAAGCTGCTCGCCGCGAAATTGTTGCGCCGCGAGGAGGGGGGAGGCTGGGTCATCAAGCGCGGCACGGTGAATTTCGGCAATACCGCCAGGTGGCTGCCCAAGGATGGCGTGTGGCTAACCGGCACCGTGCCGCAGTTATCGCTGGAAGGATGGGGGGGCTTGGCTGGCGCATCCAGTGGAGTATCACCGGTCAGCATCACTGGAGCCGATCTGTTGATCCAGAATCTCAATGCATATGGCTACAAGGCGAATGATCTGCGCATCAATGCGCGCAACCGCAACGGAATACTCACTGCACAACTGGCTTCCAGGGAAACAAACGGCGAGATAGTCTGGCAGCCGCAGGGCAAAGGCAAGCTGGTGGCGCGTTTAAAAAACCTGTCATTGGATAAGGGCGAAGACGGCAAAAAAGAAGACGCCATGCACAAGCCTGCTGCCGCAGGCAATATTGATGAAAGCACTGCCAGCACCGAGTTTCCCGCACTTGACCTGACGGTGGACGATCTAACGCTGAAAGGCAAGCAGCTTGGCCGTCTGGAATTGCTGGCGCAGCAGCATGGGCGCGACTGGTTGCTGGAGCGCATGCATATCACCAACCCAGATGGCGTGCTGACAGCGGACGGAAAATGGAATATGGCTGCTGGCAAGGTGCAGACACAGGTCAATCTCAAGCTGGAAATCAGCGATGCAGGAAAAATTCTTGCCCGTTCCGGTTATCCAAATAGTGTCAAGAATGGCAGTGGCAAACTTGAAGGCGAGTTCATATGGCAAGGCGGGCCGGATGAATTTAGCCACGCCACGCTGGACGGCATACTCAAGCTGGATGCGGGTAAGGGGCAATTCATGAAGATAGATACGGGCATCGGTAAACTGCTCGGCATCCTGAGCCTGCAAGCCCTGCCCAAGCACATTACGCTGGATTTTACCGATGTGTTCAGTGAGGGTTTTGCATTTGACAGCATCACCGGCACGGCACAGATCAAGCAGGGCGTGCTGTCGACTAACGATTTCAGGATTGACGGCTCCGCCGCCAAGGTGACCATGCTGGGGCAAGTTGACCTGAACCGTGAAACGCAAAATCTGCGCATACGCATCCTGCCCACGGTAGGAAACAGCGTATCGCTACTGGGCGCGTTCACTGCCGGGCCGATGGTGGGTATTGGGACTTTCATCGTCAACAAGCTTCTGCGTGAGCCGCTCGATAAGCTGGCGTCGTTTGAATACAATGTCACGGGCACGTGGGCTGATCCGAATGTAGTCAAGATGGGACAGCAAACCAGCGGGTCAGCCAACAAAGAAAACAACCCATAGGAAAGCATAAATATGTCAGACGTAAACTCCACCCAGCAGCGCATCGCCGCACAAGCCAAGGCGTTCAAGGTCGCTGCCGTGCAGATGGCTTCCGGGCCGAATGTTGCGGGCAACCTGAGCGAAGCGCGCCGCCTTATCGCTAAAGCCGTTGAGCAAGGCGCGCGCTTGGTGGTGCTGCCGGAATTTTTCGCTATCATGGGTATGAACGAACAGGACAAGGTGGCAGTGCGCGAACAACCGGGTAGCGGTGTGATCCAGTCTTTCCTGAGCGAGACCGCACGCAAGAATAAAATATGGCTGGTGGGCGGCTCCATTCCGCTGGCCGCCAGCACACCGGAAAAGGTGCTTAATACCTGCCTGGTGTTTGACGAAACCGGCGCGCAGGTGGCGCGTTATGACAAGATCCATTTGTTTAATCTCGACCTTGGCAACGAGCGCTATCATGAGGCCAAGACTATCGAGCCGGGCAAGCAGGTTGTGGTAGTGGACAGCCCATTCGGCCGCATCGGCCTGGCGGTGTGTTACGACTTGCGTTTTCCCGAACTGTTCCGCGCCATGCACGATGTTGACATCATCGTGCTGCCCGCAGCCTTCACCGAGACTACCGGCAAGATGCACTGGGAAGTATTGGTGCGCGCCCGTGCCATCGAGAATCTGGCGTATGTGGTGGCGGCTGCGCAAGGCGGCTATCACGTCAGCGGACGTGAGACGCACGGCAACAGCATGATCGTCGATCCGTGGGGGCGCGTGCTGGATCGCTTGCCACGTGGTTCCGGGGTGGTGGTCGCGGAAGTGAACCCGCTCTATCAGGCCAGCCTGCGCGCCAGTTTACCGGCCTTGTCGCATCGCACGCTGCGCAGTTTTTAAGCGAGGCAGTAGCTTGTAATTAGGGAACCTGCCCTGCATTGGGTGGTCGACTTTGCTGTAACAAAACATACGAATTCCCATGGTGTTGATAATGCAAAAAGATACTTTGTTTAACCTCGCGCAACACTCCCTGCTGGCGCCGCACGCACTGGAGGCGCGCCATCTACAACAAGTATTCGGCAAAATGCTGGCGCACCGGCTGGATTATGCCGACCTGTATTTCCAGTACAGCCGCGCGGAAAGCTGGTCTCTGGAGGAGGGCATCGTCAAGTCGGGCAACTTTGGCATAGACCAAGGCGTGGGCGTGCGCGCGGTGAGTGGTGAGAAGACTGCCTTCGCCTATTCCGACGATATCAGCCTGTCCGCGCTGGAAAATGCCGCGTTGGCTACACGCGCGATTGCGCGGCAGGGCGGAACCCAAGCTGTGCCGATATTGCATAAAGGCAAGCAGCGTAATTTATACCTGCCGCACGATCCTATTGCCAGCATGAATGCAGCCGACAAGGTCGCACTGCTGGAGCGATTGGAGCGCTACGCGCGCGCGCTCGATTCGCGCGTAACACAAGTGATGGCGGGGCTGGCGGGAGAATACGACGTGGTGCTGGTGGCGCGCAGCGATGGCTTGATGAATGCCGACATCCGCCCGTTGGTGCGCCTGTCCTTGCAGGTCATTGTGGAAAGCAACGGTAAGCGCGAGCAAGGTTCCGCAGGCGGCGGCGGGCGTTTCGACTATGCTTACTTTACGGATGAGATATTGCGCGACTATGCCGCCAAGGCGGTGCATCAGGCGGTAATTAATCTGGATGCAAAGCCTGCACCGGCGGGCAACATGACCGTGGTGCTGGGTTCCGGCTGGCCCGGTATCCTGCTGCACGAGGCGGTAGGGCATGGACTGGAGGGAGATTTCAACCGCAAGGGCAGTTCCACATTCTCCGGCCGTGTCGGTGAGCGCGTTGCCGCAAAAGGCGTGACAGTGGTGGATGACGGTACCATTGCCAATCGGCGCGGTTCGCTGCAAATGGATGACGAAGGTAATCCAACGCAACGCACCGTGTTGATCGAAGACGGCATCCTCAAGGGCTATTTACAGGACACGCTGAACGCGCGCCTGATGGACGTGCCGGTCACCGGCAACGCGCGGCGCGAATCCTACGCGCACCTGCCGATGCCGCGTATGACCAACACTACCATGCTCAACGGCGATAAGAGCCACGATGAAATCATCGCCTCGGTCAAGCATGGACTGTATGCCGCCAACTTCGGCGGCGGGCAGGTGGACATCACCAGCGGCAAGTTCGTGTTCTCCACCACCGAAGCCTACATGATCGAAGACGGCAAGATCACCTACCCGGTGAAAGGCGCGACGCTGATCGGCAACGGCCCGGAAGCGCTTACCCGCGTTTCCATGATCGGCAACGACATGGCGCTCGACCCCGGTGTGGGCACCTGTGGCAAGGAGGGGCAGAGCGTGCCGGTGGGGGTGGGGCAGCCGACGGTAAGGATTGACGGGCTGACGGTGGGCGGGACGGCATAGCGTGCAATGGCAATTACACCAAATGCAGGCAATTCTCTAAGCTCTTCGAGCTTGAGAAGTTGACGCCACCGGATGTTTTAACGCAACCAAAAGTGTAGCTTACATGCTCATTACGCTGTGCTAACGGCGCATGGTGGGCAACAAGTTGCCCGCCCTACGGTATAATCCGCGCCCTATATGCTGATCTTTCGCGGACTTCATCCCTCTGTTGCACAGCCGGTTGCGCTGACCATCGGTAATTTCGATGGCGTGCATCTTGGCCATCAGGCTATGCTCAAGCAATTGCGCGAAGCGGCGCAGTCGCGCGGGTTGCCGACGGCGGTAATCGTGTTCGAGCCGCATCCGCGCGAATTTTTTACGCCGCAGCAGGCGCCGGCGCGGCTGACCAGCATGCGTGAAAAGCTGGAGTTATTTGCGGCGCTTGGTGTGGGTCGTGTGCATGTGTGCCGCTTCAACAGCCGCTTCGCGCACATGAGCGCAACAGATTTTATCCATGTGCTGCATAAAGAGGTGGCGGCGAAGTTCGTGTTGATCGGCGACGATTTCCGCTTCGGCAGCGGGCGCAGCGGCGACTTTGCGCTGATGGAGAAGATCGGCGCGCAGCATGGCTTTACGGTGCAGGCCATGCACAGCGTGCTGCATGACGGCGTGCGCATTTCCAGCACGGCGGTGCGTGTTGCGCTGGCGGAAGGCAAGATGGATGTGGCACAACGCTATCTGGGGCGGCCATACAGCATCAGCGGGCGCGTGGAGCATGGCGACGGCTTGGGCAAACGGCTCGGGTTTCCGACCGCCAACATCCAGTTGAAACACAACCGCCCGCTGCTGTCCGGCATTTTCGTGGTGCGCGTGCAGGGCGATGACATGCCTCCCATGCAAGGCGTGGCGAGTCTGGGCGTGCGCCCGACGGTGAGGCAGGACGGCAAGCCGGTGCTGGAAGTTCACGTATTCGATTTTGCGCGCGAAGTTTACAACAAGCACATGCGCCTGGACTTCCTGCACAAGCTGCGCGATGAAGAAAAATATCCCGATGTGGAAACGCTGACGCGGCAAATCGCGTTGGACGTACAGAATGCAAAGCAATGGTTTGAACAACATGACTGATTACAAAAACACCCTGAATTTACCCGACACCCCGTTTCCGATGCGCGGCGATCTCGCCAAACGCGAACCGCAAATGCTGGCGCGCTGGCAGGAGCAGCAACGCTATCAAAAGATCCGCGCGGCCAAGCGGGACAAACCGAAATTCATCCTGCACGACGGCCCGCCGTATGCCAACGGCGATATCCACATCGGCCACGCGGTGAACAAGGTGCTCAAGGACATCATCGTCAAGAGCAAGACGCTGAGCGGGTTCGACGCACCCTATGTGCCGGGCTGGGATTGCCACGGCCTGCCGATCGAGTTGCAGGTGGAAAAGAAACATGGCAAGGCCATTCCGCCCGCGCAGTTCCGCGAACTGTGCCGCGCCTACGCCAAGGAGCAGATCGAGCGGCAGAAGAAAGACTTCGTCCGCCTCGGTGTGCTGGGGGAATGGAACAATCCCTACCTGACCATGGATTTCAAGACCGAGGCTGACATCATTCGCGCGCTCGGCAGCATCTACGAACGCGGCTATCTGTATCAAGGCTACAAGCCGGTGAACTGGTGTCTAGATTGCCAGTCGGCGCTGGCCGAGGCAGAGGTGGAGTATGAGGACAAGACTTCACCAGCGATAGACGTGGGTTTCGAGATCAAGGACAGGCCCGCACTGGAAAAGGCGTTCGGTATATCGCTGCCAAGCGATGCCAAGGTATATGCGGTGATCTGGACCACCACGCCGTGGACATTGCCGGCCAATGAGGCGGTGTGTGTGCATCCAGATTTTGAGTATGGACTCTATAAAACCGACAAAGGATATTTTGTTGTTGCAGCAGAGATGGCACTAACAGGGAACTCTGTATCAAATCCCATTACTGCACAAGAGCTGCAAGATATTGTGTTGCCTCCGTTGTTTAGAAAATATGGTGCTACTTTTTGCGCTTTAGATGGTATTACACGAGGAAAAGCACTTGAAAACTTGACGCTGCAACACCCGTTCTACGAGCGCATCGTGCCCATCATCTGTGGCGAGCATGTCACGCTGGAAGCGGGTACGGGGCTGGTGCACACCGCACCGGCGCACGGCTTGGACGATTACTTTGTCGGCCAGAAATATCACTTGCCGACGGATAACCCAGTCGGCGACGACGGTAAATTCATTGCCAGCACGCCATTAGTCGGGGGCATGTTCGTGTGGAAAGCCAATGACGTGGTGATCGATGCATTGCAAGCCAACGGTCATTTATTGCACCTGGAAAAAGTGCAGCACAGCTATCCGCATTGCTGGCGGCATAAGACGCCGATCATTTTCCGTTCCACACCGCAGTGGTTCATCGGTATGGACAATGCCGCTTATCCGATAGCGGCAGATGCCGAAAAGCTGGTACGGGAGGGCCGTTCTCAAGCAACGCATGACGGCCCAACCTTGCGCGACCTCGCCAATCGTGCCGTTGAAAAAACCGAATTCTTCCCTGCTTGGGGGCGCGCCCGTCTCGAGGCGATGATCAGGAACCGTCCCGACTGGTGCGTGTCGCGCCAGCGTAGCTGGGGCGTGCCGATGCCGTTCTTCGTGCACAAGGAGACTGGCCAGTTGCATCCGCGTACGCCGGAATTGCTGGAGCAGGTCGCACAGTACGTCGAGCGCGATGGCATCGAGGCATGGTTCAGCCTGAACTCGGTGGACTTGCTGGGCGCAGAGGCAGAGCACTACAAGAAACTTTCCGACACGCTGGATGTGTGGTTCGATTCGGGTGTCACCCACGCATCCGTGCTGCAGCGTCGCGAGGAATTGCACTCTCCCGCCGACCTGTATCTGGAGGGTTCAGAC
>CAITJF010000239.1 GCA_903892645.1 uncultured Nitrosomonadales bacterium
GGCAGCGCAGATCGCTGGAGAAGTGAAAGATTTCGATGTCACGCAATTTCTTTCCGCCAAGGATGCACGCCGCATGGATAAGTTTATCCATTTCGGACTGGTGGCGGGGATGGAAGCGTTCAAGGATTCCGGGCTGGAAGTTACCGAGCAGAATGCCGAGCGCATCGGTGTGAACATCGGCTCCGGCATCGGCGGCCTGCCGATGATCGAGGACACGCATAACGATTACCTTGCCGCAGGGCCGCGCAAAATCTCGCCGTTCTTCATTCCGGGCACCATTATCAACATGATTTCCGGCAATCTGTCCGTGATGTACGGATTGAAAGGCCCGAATCTAGCGATGGTTTCTGCTTGCACCACCGGCACACATTGTGTCGGCGAATCGGCGCGCATCATCGAGTATGGCGATGCGGACGTGATGATTGCCGGCGGTTCTGAAGCGACGATAAGCGCATTGGCAGTGGGTGGTTTTGCTGCCGCTCGCGCACTCAGCACGCGCAATGATGACCCGGCCACAGCCAGCCGCCCGTGGGACAAGGATCGCGATGGTTTCGTGATGGGTGAAGGTGCGGGTGTGCTGGTGCTGGAAGAATACGAACACGCCAAGGCGCGCGGAGCCAGGATTTATGCGGAGCTGACCGGTTATGGCATGAGCGGCGACGCCTACCATATCACCTCGCCGAATGCCGATGGCCCGAAGCGCAGCATGTTAAACGCGCTACGCAACGCCGGGCTGAATCCGCAAGACGTTCAGTACGTCAACGCGCACGGCACTTCGACCCCGCTGGGCGACAAGAACGAAACCGATGCGATCAAGCTGGCGTTTGGCGATCATGCCGGGAAGCTGGTGGTGAATTCCACCAAGTCGATGACCGGCCATTTGTTGGGCGGCGCGGGGGGAGTAGAGTCGGTATTTTGCGTGTTGGCGATACACCACCAAATTTCGCCGCCGACCATCAATATCTTCGAGCAAGACTCTGAATGTGATCTGGATTACTGCGCGAATGTTGCGCGCGACATGAAGATTGATGTCGCGATGAACAATAACTTCGGTTTCGGCGGGACTAACGGTACGCTGGTGTTCCGCAAACTTTAGCTTTATCTATTATTAACGATGCTGGTCAATGGCAAGCTTGGCAATTTGATCAGCATCCGTGATCGCGGCCTGCTTTACGGTGATGGGGTATTTCGCACCCTGCGCGCCACCCAAGGCAAAGCACAGCATTGGCTGCTGCACTATCAAAAACTTCAACACGACTGCGCCGCGCTGGGTATTGCTTGCCCGGATGTTGCGTTACTTTCCGCTGAACTAAACGATTTGCTTATGCAGCACCCTGATGGAGTGGTGAAGCTGATCGTCACACGCGGGGAAGGAACGCGCGGCTATGCACCTTCCATACAGTCCACACCTGCCCGCATCTGGGATGTTTCCCCAATACCCGGCTATCCGGCTGACTGGGCAATGCACGGAATCAAGGCGCGGCTGTGCCACCTGCGTTTGAGCCAACAGCCGCATTTGGCGGGCATCAAGCATCTTAACCGCCTGGAAAATGTGCTGGCGGCGGCGGAGTGGAACGACCCGGAAATTGCGGAAGGCGTGTTGCTGGATGTATCAGGCAATGTGATAGAAGGTACGCGCAGCAACCTGTTCATGGTGCGGGACGGAACATTGCTGACCCCGGATTTGTCGCATTGCGGCGTGACCGGAGTACAACGCGAACGGGTGATGGAATGGGCGGCTGCTCACAACATGCCGTGTCAAATCGGGCAATTTGGGTTGGTGGAATTGCTCGCAGCCGATGAAATGTTCCTGGTAAACAGTGTTATCGGACTGTGGCCGGTGCGTGAGTTACAGGATCGCACCTGGAGCTATCACCCGATTTCCAGGCAAGTGCAGGAATGGTTGAACCATGCGCTCGATTAAACAGTTATTGCTCCTTGTGTTGTTCCTGACTGCATTGCTGGCGGGTGATATTGGCTACTACGCCACCCACCCGTTGACCCTGCCCGTGCTGCCGTTTGAATTCTCACTCAAGCAAGGCACCAGCCTGAAGGGTGCGGCGCACCAACTGCAACAGGAAGGGGCGTTACCAAACGAGCGGATGTTCGTTTGGCTGGCACGCCTGCTTGGCAAGTCTGCGCAGATCAAGGCTGGCAACTACCAGCTGGAAACCGCAGTTACTCCGCTTGAGTTGTTAAACATGCTGACTAGGGGGAAAGTGACGCAAAGCGAACTCAGCATCATAGAAGGCTGGACATTCAGCCAGTTCCATATCGCATTGAATGCCAATCCGGCCATTCGCCACGACAGTGCGACACTGTCCGAAGCCGAGATATTGCAGCACCTCGGAATACCTGAAAAGCAGTTGGAAGGATTGTTTTTCCCCGATACCTATTACTTTGCCAGTGGCACCAGCGACTTGGCCTTGCTCAAGCGCGCCTATCAGACCATGCAAAAACACTTGCAGGAAAGCTGGCAAACGCGGGAGTCCAATCTTCCTCTGGATTCGCCTTATCAAGCGTTGGTTCTGGCATCTATCGTGGAAAAAGAAACTGGGCAGGCACGAGATCGCGGCATGATAGCTGGCGTGTTCATCAACCGCCTGCGCAAGGGCATGCTGCTGCAAACCGACCCCACGGTGATTTACGGCATGGGCGAAAAATTTGATGGCAATTTGCGCAAGCGCGATTTACTGGCCGATACGCCGTACAATACCTATACCCGCGCAGGGTTGACGCCAACCCCGATTGCGTTGCCGGGATTGGCTTCACTACAGGCAGCATTGCATCCGGCAAAGACCGATGCATTATATTTCGTGGCACGCGGGGACGGTAGCTCGGAGTTTTCCGGAACACTGGTGCAGCATAACCGGGCGGTTAATAAATACCAAAAATGAACAAAGCGAAATTTATCACCTTTGAAGGCGTGGATGGAGCAGGCAAAAGCACCCATCTGGCATGGTTTGCCGACACCCTGCGCCAGCGCGGTCTGGAGGTGCTGATCACGCGCGAACCTGGGGGCACACCCTTGGGCGAACGGTTGCGCGAAATACTGCTAAACCAGCCTATGCATGCCGAAACCGAGGTGCTGTTGATGTTTGCCGCTCGCCTCGAACATATCGAGCAAGTCATCAGGCCAGCCTTGCAGCGGGGAACATGGGTGGTGTCCGACCGCTTCAGTGACGCCAGCTTTGCTTATCAGGGCGGGGGCAGGGGAGTGCCGTTGGCCAAACTGGAGTTGCTGGAGCGCTGGGTGCATGAAGACTTGCAGCCGGACTTGACCCTGCTGTTCGACATTCCAGTCGAAATAGCACGGCAACGGCTATCGAACAATATAACACTGGATCGCTTCGAACAGGAACAGGCAGATTTTTTCGAGCGTGTGCGTGCCGCATACCACCGTCGCGTACAACAAAATCCGCAGCGATATGCCGTTATTGATGCGGCGCAATCTTTGGAAAAAGTTAAATATCAACTTGAAGAAGTTGTCTTATCAATATGATATGAAATATATTTATCCTTGGCAAAAAAATGACTGGGCGCACTTGCAAGAGCTGCGTAAACGTCCTTCCCATGCCCTGCTGTTCAAGGGGGCAAAGGGTATAGGCAAGTTCGATCTAGCGATGAATTTTGCCCAATCCTTACTGTGCCAGCATCCGGACGAATCCGGCTTTGCTTGTGGAAAATGCTCATCGTGCCATTGGCTTGAACAAGACTCACACCCTGATTTTCGTTTGCTGCAATCGGAATTATTGAGCTTGGACGGTGAAGAAACCGAATCCGGCAAAAAACCCAGCAAGCAGATTTCCGTCGATCAAATTCGTGGATTGGCCGATTTTGTGGGCATGTCCGCCCACCAGGGCGGCAGGCGCGTGGTCATCATTCACCCTGCCGAAGCGATGAACACCAATGCTGCGAATGCATTGCTGAAAAGCCTGGAAGAACCCCCGCAAGGCTTGCTGTTTATTCTGGTGTCGCACAAACCGCAGCAATTGTTGCCGACCATTCTGAGCCGCTGCCTGTCCTTCACACTGCCCGCTCCTGACATGGCAAGCGCCATGCAATGGCTGGCCGGGCAGGGCGTGAAAAATCCCGTCGAAGCCCTCGCAGCATCCGGATTTTCGCCGCTACAAGCCGTTCAGCTGGACGAGAAACTAGGCAGCGAAGAGCGCGATAAATTACTGCGCGCCGTGCGCCAGCCTGCCGCGCTGGATGTTTTTGTGCTGGCCGAGGCTTTGCAGAAAACCGAACAGGTACTGGTCGTGCAATGGCTGCAACAATGGTGTTATGACTTGAGTTCGATGAAGCTGGCGGGCAAGCTGCGCTATCACATCGGCGAAGAAGCAACCATCAAAAAACTGGTCGATCCGCTTGCCCCCTTAAGTTTGGCGCAACTGCAAAAACACCTGCAAACCGCGAAACGCGAAGCGCAACATACGCTCAACCCCAAGTTGTTTCTGGAGTCGCTGCTGTTTTCCTATTGCCAGTTTGTAACCAAGTAGCCATGCAGTTCATCGATTCCCATTGCCACATCAATTTCCCCGAACTGGCTGAAAACATCACCGACGTGCTGGCGCAAATGCAGCATAACGAGGTGGTTGGCGCCTTGTGTGTTTCGGTTAACCTTGCAGATTTCCCGCAGGTACTGGCGCTTGCCGAACAGCATCAAAATATCTTCGCCTCGGTGGGCGTGCATCCAGATTATGAAGGTGTCGAGGAGCCTGATGTCGCCCGCCTGGTCGATCTGGCGCAGCATCAAAAGGTTGTCGCCATTGGTGAAACCGGCCTCGATTATTTTCGCCTGAAAGGCAATCTGGAGTGGCAGCGTGCACGTTTCCGCACCCATATCCGCGCTGCGCGCGAATGCTGCAAACCTCTGATCGTACACACTCGCGAGGCGGCGCAGGACACCCTGCGCCTCATGGAGGAGGAGGGCGCGAGCCAGGTTGGCGGGGTGATGCACTGTTTCACCGAAACCTGGGAGGTAGCCGAAGCCGCGCTGGCAATGGGCTTTTATATTTCCTTTTCCGGCATCGTCACTTTCAAGAAAGCCACACAAATCAAGGAAGTTGCACAGCGCATGCCGCTGGAGCGCATGCTGATCGAAACCGATGCGCCTTACCTTGCTCCCGCGCCCTATCGTGGCAAGCTCAACCAGCCCGCATACGTCAAACATGTGGCGGAAGAAATTGCCAGACTGCGTGAAATTCCGCTGGCGGAAGTCGGTCTCGCCACCACAGATAATTTTTACCGTTTATTTCTGGGTGGAAGTTCCATGCCTGCATAAGGCAAGATGAAGTTCATGCGGCCAGCCGGATTTGCGTATTTGCCGCGCACATTTGCTTGACCTGACGGCATTTTTCGTTATAATCCGCGCTCCCAAAACCTTGCTCCACCGTCACGCATGACGGGGGGCACTATCCAAAAGGAGAAATATGCGACATTATGAGATTGTATTTATCGTACATCCCGATCAGAGCGAGCAGGTGCCCGCGATGGTCGAGCGGTACCGTACCCTGGTGACGGCCAAGAATGGTCTGATCCACCGCCTGGAAGACTGGGGCCGCCGCCAACTGGCTTACCCGATCCAGAAAATCCACAAGGCGCATTATGTGCTGATGAACATTGAGTGCAACCAGGAAACCCTGGACGAGCTGGAACACGCATTCAAGTTCAACGATGCCGTGTTGCGCCACCTGACCATCAAGACCAAGGCTGCGGTAACTATTCCTTCGGCGATGATGCGGGAGGAGAAGTCGCGTTCATTTTCTCCTGATGCAGCACCGGCTGAAGCCGCGATACCTGCAGCACCGGCTGAGGCCGCATCTGCTTGATCGAATTGGGTTGCAACCGGTTCGTCGTTGACGGTGAACTCGTTGAGATGGATGGTTTGCGGTACACCCCGGCGGGAGTAGCGCGAACCGCATTGAAAATCCGCCATGCTTCCACGCAACAGGAAGCAGGAACACCGCGCCAGGTGCAGTGTGAAATTCCGGCCCTGGCTCTCGGTACCGCCGCCCAACAAGCAGGTTGCCTGCAATTGGGGCAACGGGTGAAGGCGGAAGGATTCTTGGCTCAGCGCAGTTTACGCAACACGCAACTGGTGATGCACATAGATAACATTACATTGAAATAAGGAGCACAGCATGGCTCGTGTATTTAAGAAAAAAGATGACAAGAAGAACAGCGCCTCGCGCTCGTTGTTCAAGCGCCGCAAGTTCTGCCGCTTTACTGCGGAGAAGATCGCGGAAGTGGATTACAAGGATCTGAATATCCTCAAGGAGTTCGTCGGTGAAAATGGCAAACTGCTTCCGGCGCGCATCACCGGCACCAAGACGCGTTTCCAACGCCAACTGAGCACTGCGGTCAAGCGCGCGCGCTTCCTGGCGTTGATGCCTTACACTGATTTGCATTAAGGAGCGGAACATGCAAGTGATACTAATGGAAAAAATGGCCAACCTCGGCCAGTTGGGCGATGTGGTCAAGGTGAAGAACGGCTACGCACGCAATTTTCTGATCCCGCAAGGCAAAGCCAAGCGCGCGACGGAAAGCAATGTGGCAGAATTTGCGGTGCGCCGCGTCGAGCTGGAGTTGGCGGAAAAAGCCAAGCTGGCGGAAGCTCAGTCACGTGCCGATAAGTTCAACGGGCTGACCGTGCAAATCGCACAGAAGGCAGGCGTGGATGGCAAGCTGTTCGGTTCCGTGACCAATGCGGACATCGCTGCGGCGCTGGCGCAGCAGGGTTTTGCCGTAGAGAAATCGCAAGTGCGCATGCCGGAAGGGCATCTCAAGCAGGTCGGCGAGTATCCGATCAGCATCGGATTGCATGGCGATGTGGTGGCGACTATCACTGTCTCGGTACTGGGCGAACACTAAGAAGCTTTAGCGACTTTCGCGCAGTGGAAAAAAGGGCTGATAACAGCCCTTTTTTTATTTCTGGCAACGGCAATTTTTACGGTGGTAAAATGCCCCGGCAAGCTTGCAATCCATAACCCCCTATCATGCAAAACTTTTCTATCCCCAGTGCAGACCCGCAGCTTGATGCGATTAAGCTCCCGCCCCATTCGGTCGAGGCCGAGCAGTCGGTGCTGGGCGGCATATTGCTGGATACTACTGCGTGGGACAAGATCGCCGACCTGATAAGCGAGCGTGATTTTTACCGCTTTGAACATCGCCTGATATTCAGGCATATCGGGCGCCTGACCGAACACGCCAAACCGGTGGACGTGATTACCGTGGCCGAGTCGCTGGAAAGCAATGCCGAACTCGACAAGGCGGGCGGGCTGGCTTATCTGGGTTCGCTAGCGCAGAACGTACCCTCTGCGGCCAACATCCGGCGCTATGCCGAAATCGTGCGCGAGCGCGCCATCATGCGCCAACTGGCTGAAGTCGGCAGCGACATTGCCACCAGTACCTATAACCCGGCCGGGCGCGATGCCCGGCAGCTGCTGGACGAGGCAGAAAGCAAAGTATTAGCAATTTCCGAAGCCGGAGAACGTGGCAGCCAGGGATTTGTCCCTATTCCACCGTTATTGACCAAAGTGGTCGAACGCATTGAGACACTATATGGGCGTGACAACTCCAGCGATGTGACCGGCATTGCGACCGGCTTTACCGATCTGGACAGCATGACTTCCGGTATGCAGCCGGGCGAACTGATTATCGTCGCCGGGCGTCCGAGCATGGGCAAAACCGCCTTCGCCATCAATATTGCCGAGCATGTGGCGCTGGAAGGCGCGAAGCCGGTGGCGATCTTCAGCATGGAAATGGGCGGTACACAGTTGGCTATGCGTATGATAGGTTCGGTCGGCCTGCTCAACCAGCACACGCTACGCACCGGCAAGCTCGAAGAAGATGACTGGTCGCGCATGACCCATGCGTTGGGGCGTTTAAATGACGCCCCCATTTTTATCGACGAAACTGCCGCGCTAAACGCGCTGGAATTGCGCTCACGTGCGCGCCGGTTGCACCGGCAGAATGATGGCTTGGGGCTAATCGTCGTCGACTATTTGCAGTTGATGTCCGCCTCTTCAGGCAAGGCGAGTGAAAATCGCGCCACTGAAATATCTGAAATTTCCCGTTCACTTAAGGCGCTGGCTAAAGAGTTGCAAGTGCCGGTGATGGCGCTGTCGCAGCTGAATCGTAGCCTGGAACAGCGTCCCAATAAGCGCCCGATGATGTCCGATTTACGTGAATCCGGGGCGATAGAACAGGATGCCGACCTGATTCTGTTCATCTACCGTGACGAAGTCTATAACCCGGACACGCAAGACAAGGGCAAAGCTGAAATCATCATCGGCAAGCAGCGTAACGGACCGATAGGCAAAGTTGAGCTAACCTTCCGTGGTGAATATACGCGCTTTGACAATTACGCCTCTGCTCAATATTGAGCAGAGGCGTAATTGCGGCGGAGACTAGCATGCGTAGCACTTTGCATTTGTACCGTTCAGAGAGTTCGGTTACAATGCGCGGCCTTACAGGCGCGTAGCTCAGCTGGTTAGAGCACCACCTTGACATGGAAGTGTCCATTTATATGAAACAACGACTTGGACGCGTCGGCAGGTGAAAACAGGGCTTTTTTAGGCGATATTTTTCCAAAAATCTTTCCAAAAAAGGAGCCGCCGTGGCTGCCGTGAAAATCCCGCCGGGCATATATCCGGTCAAGTGGAGAAACAAGAAAGAGAAAGGCATCCAGGAGCGCTACCGGGTCAAGGTCAAGCGCAAGGAATACCAGGCCGACAAGCTGTTCGACACGCTCGACGAGGCCATCACCTTCCTCGACAACTTGAAGTCCCCCAAAGGCCGCGAGGCCATGACGAAAGAAGACGCCCTCACGGAGGCGAAGAAAGAGGCCGTGAGGGACTGGTTCAAGAACCCGAACCTCGGCTGGTATCTCGACGAGTATTACAAGCGCTATGTGTCGGGTCCGGTCATCCTTGACGCCATCAACGGCATCTCCAAACCGACCGCCGTCACGTCGCGATCAATCAAGACCCTCGAATATCTGAAGGACGGAATCAAGCGGGTCGAGATATCCTTCACGCCGAAAGGCGCCGGGGACAACGTGATGTCTCCGCGGCTGGGACAGACCATCCGCTCATTGAAGTCCAGCAAGAAACTGTTCGGGGACATCAAGCTCATCGACATCGACGAGGCCGCCGCCAGCGCGTATATCTACGCCCGGTCAAGACAGGTGGCCTCACCCACCGTCGAGCGCGAGATTTCAATGCTGGGTTCGCTCTACTCCAAGCTGAAGTTCATCGACAAGAAGGCATGGGAGGCACACCCCCGACGGTTTTGCCGCCAACTGGAGAAGGGTCCGGGCAAAGGCGAAAATCGGGGCGTTCCGTTTCCACGACACGCGCCGCGAGTTCATCTCAAGGTGCCTCGACCAGCTCTCATCCTCTCCCGTCGTCGTCGCGCGCCGGGTCGGCATGGCGAGCGTCGCCCACATGGAAAAGGCTTACATGGAGCGGCACGCGAAGGAAAAAATGCTCAAAGACGGCATCGACAGCGAGCATGACGTCATGCGGGCCGTCGGACACACGCAGAAGGCGACCACAAGCCTCTATTACGCGTTGAACACCGACGGCAAGGGCAAAGCCTAGTCCGGCACGCCCCGGACCCTCCAAAGCCGTCTTAGGGGCCTTTGAAGGCCACACGGCCTTTGCGGTCTACGGGACAATCACGGTTTAGAACAAAAAGAAGCGTGGTTGTTTATGCCAAGGGCAAAAAGGCCGAAGTTCGGCGATCCTGGTTTTCACCTCGACCTATACATCGCATTCCCCGACGACCTCGCGGAAGACATTGCGTCGGGTCTTGACTTGACCACAAAGGACGTGCTCGGCGACACGCTGCTCGAAAGGATTTGCGCTGCGGCAATAGTCTTCGAAAGCGCGGCCATCGCGCGTTGCCTGACGCTCCTGCTCGACGCAGGGGCGGACGTGAATGCCCGAGGCGATGGCATGATCAAAGGCATGACGCCATTGATGCAGCTTGCGGGTTCGTACAAGCGCATAGTCGAGAAACGGCCGCACCTGGAAGACGATGTGCTCGATCTTTTCGACCTCTTGATTGAGCGGGGGGCGGACATAGAAGCAAAGACGGACAAGGGCAAGACTGCTCTCGACTAGGGGTCCAAGGCGAAAGAAGGATCGGCGACACGCTTGTGACGCGCTGCGAGGAGGGAAAAGCCCCGCGCCTCATCTCCGACACGGCGGAGGAAGCAAGGGTTGCGGCGGAGAAGGCCGTGGAGGAGGCTAAGCGCAAGGCCGCGGCGGCTCGGGAAACTTTTTCGGATCTCATCGGACGCATAAAGAAATCCGCCGTCCCTTCGGACATGCAGAAAGACCCGGTGGTGGTGAAGGCGTTCGCATGGTTCGAAGAAAACAGGGTTTCCGCTTTTTTTGAAAATGACGCGTCCAAATACAAGACTGCGACAACGGCCGCCGCGAAGCTGGCCCTAGCTTGCGGAACGTCATTCCCGGTCGGCGGAAAAATGTTTGGGGAGAAAGGCTCGTCCATGTCGGAGTTTCACCTCGCGGTGTCCCATGGCAAGACCGAAATCTCCAAGTTCATCACAGATCGCGCAGACCAAAAGCTCATGAACTCCCGGGACGAGGAGTCGGGCAAGACCGCTTTGCATTACGCTGCGGAGCGCGACGACGAGGATCTCTTCGATTATCTGCTTGTGTCCGCTCCAAAGCCCTGGACCAGGGACAATGAGGGCAGGACAGCGGGGATGGTTTATGCGGAGAGGTTCTCCGCATGGTGCGAGGATCGGATTATCGGCAAAGTCTCCGGGGACTCGGACGACAAGCGGGCCTCGTTCGAAAAAAACGCGGAATACATCCTGACAAACTGGAGCACGTATTTCAAAGACGAGGATTATCCCGCTTACTCGCAGGATGATCACCGATCTGGTCGGGGACGCCGACGACGAGGCTATGGGTTCGCCGAATGAGCGGCTTGCGGCCCTAAACGATGCGCTGAAAACCAAAACCAGGGGCGTCATCCTTCCCGGCTTTGCGGCTCACCGCGCTCGGAGTGAAGACGTCGTGCAAGGACCGCTGGCGCCAGGTCCTTGCGGAGGCTGATCGGATTGACGAAAAACACCTGCTCACGTTGGAGCCGGGCATTTCCACAAATCAAACCGACGAGATGCGGGCGAAGCGCCTCAGCCTCGTCCTTCCCAAAGAGATTCACTCCTCATACTCCGCGCCGCAACAGGCATGGCTCATGGACGTGACGTCGTTCATCGACCTTGTCCGCGCCAGGCAATAAAGTCCCACCGTCGATAGAACACGAGCAAGCCGGGATGCGCGTTCATGGGACCGGGATATTCCTGGCTATCGTGGGCGCGACTTTCATTCGATCAGCGGCCGGCCGTTTGAAAATCTTCACGCCTCATGTACAATCCGGCCTTCGCACAGTAGGCCCGTAGCTCATCTGGTTAGAGCACGTCCTTGACATGGACGGGGTAGTTGGTTCGAATCCAATCGGGCCTACCAACGATTTTGCATCAAGGAGACGCATGCCCCGCACGGCGTGCGTTTTTGTTTATAGGACGGTCGGGTTCGGTTTTGGCGACAAATCTTTCCAAAAATCTTTCCAAAAGTTTGGTAAGATGCCCGGAAAGCCCGTGGTTGAGGCAAATGCATTCACCTTGACATGGTGGGGGTCGTTGGTTCGAGTCCAATCGCGCCTACCAACAGGCAGTCCAGAGCAGTCCAAGCAAGTCCACCAAACCCGCACAGCCACAAGCTCTGCGGGTTTTTTGTTGTCCAGTGCCACCCATCGCGGAGCAATACAATATACCGTCAATTGGCGGTATATTTGACGGTATGCTACGATACCGTCAGCACAGATACCGTCAAAGGGGTCAATGTGTTGCTGAAGGTGGAAGAAGTTAACTAGCCAATTTCAGGTAAAAAGGTTGGCATGGTGTCGCCAGGTTTGGTTGAGCGCGGCCACCAGACCGCGCTCATGTGGTTAAAAATCTGCACAATTAAGCGAGCGCAGAAGTTGTGCAGAAATATTCTAGTAGTGCGTGACGCGGGTTTCCCCACCGCCTTCCAATACACGCACTTTATCGCCTGGCTGGAATTGATCTTTACCCGCTTGTACAACGGAGATAAGCCGCCCGCTTTCAAGTCTTACCGTGACTTCCACGCCATCCTGGCGGGTTATGCCTTCTTCCGCCGCTGCACCCACCACGCCTCCAGCTACTGCCCCGAGGACTGATCCGATAGCGCTGCCTTTACCTTGCCCCGTAGAGCTACCGGCAATGGCCCCAACAACAGTGCCTGCACCTGAGCCAATAACGGTCTTGGTACCTTCAATTTTAATCGGGCGCGAGGCTTCCACTGTGCCCATTTGGACATTTTGCACTCGTCTCGCCTCGTCGCGGGTGTAAGTGTCGCCGGATTTGCTACTGGCACAGCCGCCCATGGCAACGGCCATTCCCAGCAGCAGAAAAAAGTTGGTCTGTTTCATGGTGTTGTCTCCTTGTCAGGTTTTCTTGTCTCAAATTACATCGTATCCTGCATCTTCGATTGCCGCTTTAAGCTGTGCCGGATTGGCTTGCTTCGGATTGTAGACCACAGTGGCGCGATTTTGTTCAAGTGAGACATCCACGCCGGCCACACCCGGAGTTTTTTGCAGCACATTGTTGACGCTGCTTACGCAGCCATTGCAGGTCATGCCCTTGATGTTGAGTTGTATGGTTTCCATGTGTTGTCCTTGGTTAACGCTTCGCATTATAGGGCTGCCAACGCTTGAGCAGCAGCGCGTTGCTGACTACCGACACCGAGCTCATCGCCATTGCCGCGCCCGCGATCACCGGGTTGAGCATGCCGAGCGCCGCCAGCGGAATACCCAGCACATTGTAAGCGAAGGCGAAGAACAGGTTCTGGCGGATTTTTTTCAGCGCCGTGCGCGACAGGGAGATGGCGTCCACTACGCTCATCAGGTCGTTGCGCATCAGGGTTATGTCGGCGGCTTCGATGGCGATGTCGCTGCCGCTCCTCATGGCGAAGCTCACGTCCGCCGCAGCCAGCGCGGGCGCATCGTTAATGCCGTCGCCCACCATACCGACCATTTTGCCTTCTGCCTTGAATGATTGCACGTGTGCGGCCTTGTCCTGTGGCAAGACTTCGGCGCGGAACTCCGTAATGCCTGCCTGCCGTGCGATGGCCTGTGCGGTGGCGGCGTTATCGCCGCTCAGCATCACTACGCGGATGCCCATTGCGGTCAGGCGCGCCACGGCATCGGCGCTGCTGGCGCGTAGCGTATCGGCGAAGGCGATAATGCCGAGCAGAGTGTTAGCGCGCGCCACGGCGATGACGGATTTGCCTCGTTGCTGCAAGACCGGAATCTGCGCCTCATCCAGCGCTATGCCAGACTGTGCGATGAATGCCGGGGAGCCGAGCAGGTAAGCCGCGCCGCTGATCTCGGCGCGCAAGCCGCTGCCGGAAAACTCGCTGAGGGCGTCAGTTCGGACTGGCGTAATTTTTTGTTCCTGAGCGTATTCCAGCAAGGCGCGCGATAAGGGATGGGTGGAACCCTGCGCCATGCTGGCGGCAATGTTTAGCAATTCGTTGCTATCACTGTCCGACGCGGGCAGCAGATCGGTGACGCTGGGCTTGCTGCTGGTCAAGGTGCCGGTCTTGTCCACCACCAGCACTGCAAGATTATGGGCATGTTCCAGTGCGGCAGCATCTTTGACCAGTATGCCCGCATGAGCCGCACGCCCGGTGGCGACCACCACGGCGGTCGGTGTGGCCAGCCCCAGTGCGCACGGGCAGGCAATAACCAGCACCGACACCGCATTGATCAGTGCTGTGGCAAAGCCGCTACCGAGTGCCCACCATACGATAAAAGTTATCGTGGCGATGACCAGCACCACCGGCACGAAGATGCCGGAGATTTTATCTGCCAGTTTCTGGATCGGTGCTTTCGATCCTTGCGCCTGTTCCACCAAACGGATGATTGCGGCCAGTTGGGTTTGCGCACCGACCGCCACGGCGCGGCATTTGAGCAGGCCATGCTGGTTGAAGGTGGCGGTATACACTTTGTCCTTGGCATGTTTAGCCTGCGGCAGGCTCTCGCCGGTAAGCATGGATTCGTCCGTGCTGGATGCGCCTTCCATCACTACGCCATCCACCGGCACACTTTCGCCGGGACGCACCAGAAAAATATCGCCGGGCTTGACCTGATCTGCCGGGACATCTTGAAAGCTTCCATCATGTTCCACATGGGCCAGCTTGGGTTGCAGGTTAATCAAGGCTTCCAGCGCGGCGGATGCACGGCCCTTGGCACGTGCTTCCAGCAGTTTGCCCAGCAGCACCAAGGTGATGATGGTGGCGCTGGCCTCGAAATACAACGGCTGTTGCAGTGCAAACAGCAGCATACCGCAACTCAGCAGATAGGCTGCGCTGGTGCCGAGTGCGATCAGCACATCCATGTTTGCGCCACCGCCGCGCAGACTGTGCCACGCGCCGATATAAAAACGTCTGCCGATCCAGAACTGCACCGGAGTGGCGAGCAACCATTGCAGCCAGTAAGGCAGCATGAGGTGGATACCCACAAACATCAGCCCCATTTCAACCAACAACGGCAGGGTGAGCAGCAATGAAA
>CAITJF010000240.1 GCA_903892645.1 uncultured Nitrosomonadales bacterium
ACCCGGCAGCGCTGCGCCGGCGGCGCGGTCAGCCCGTAAAGTTGCGCCATCACCTCCAGCCGGCCGGGGTGGGTTTGCGGATGCGTGTAGCCGGGATAGGGAATGACATCGTAGCTGGTGGCTTCGCGGTCCATGTTAGTCGGGGCTGTTGCCGTTTACGGAGTTGCCGCTGAAACGACCGTTGAACAACCGTGCCGGAGCACGGCACGAACAAAATATAAATGCGCTTGACAAGCAGACCGTATTACTTCAAAAGTCTGCTCAAGAAGCAATCCAAGAAAATATTATGGCAAAATCCAGCAGCCAAAAATTCATCGCCCGCAACCGTGCTCCCCGTGTCCAGATCGAATATGATGTCGAATTGTACGGGGCCGAAAAGAAAGTCGAACTCCCCTTCGTCATGGGAGTGATGGCCGACCTTTCCGGCAAACCCGCCGATCCGCTCCCGCCGGTCGGCGATCGGAAATTTCTCGAGATTGACGTCGATAATTTCGACGACCGGCTCAAGGCTTGCAAACCGCGCGTGGCCTTCCAGGTGCCCAATACCCTGACGGGCGAGGGGAACCTGAGCGTGGAGATGACCTTCGCCAGCATGGAAGATTTTTCGCCGGCCGCGGTCGCCAAGAAAGTGGATGCGCTGAACAAGATGCTGCAGGCGCGCACGGAATTGTCCAACCTCTTGACTTACATGGACGGCAAGGACAAGGCGGAAGACCTCGTCGGCAAGTTGCTGAAGAACGAGGACCTGATGAAATCCCTCGCCGCCGCGCCGAACCCCGAGCCGGAAAAAGGCAAGTAAGCGATAGTAAATAGGTAAATCAACTCCGAATCCATTTAATATATGATGCCACCAGAAACCGCACCGCAAGGTGCCGCCGCCCCCGCCGCCGCCGATGTCGGTGAATTCGAGGCTCTGCTGAACAAGGAATTCAAGGTGCGCGATGCGCAAAAGCAATCCGCCGTCCAAAATGCGGTGCGCACGCTCGCCCAGCAGGCGCTGGGCGCCACCCAGCTGATCTCCGGCGATGTCATCAAGTCAATCTCCGCCATGATCGCTGAAATTGACAAGAAGCTCTCCGAGCAGATCAACCTGATCATGCATCATGAGGACTTCAAGTCGCTCGAAGGCAGTTGGCGCGGGTTGCATTACCTGGTCAACAACACCGAGACCGATGAGCAGCTGAAGATCCGCGTCCTGAACATCTCGAAGCTCGATCTGAAGAAGACGCTGAAAAAATTCGATGGCACCGCTTGGGATCAAAGCCCGATTTTCAAACAGCTCTACGAAGCGGAATACGGTCAGGCCGGCGGTCAGCCCTACGGCTGCTTGGTTGGCGACTATCATTTCGACCACTCCCCCGAGGATGTGAAAATGCTGGCTGGCATGGCCCAGGTGGCAGCCTCCGCGCACGCTCCCTTCATTGCGGGTGCCGCGCCTTCCATCATGGCGATGGATTCGTGGCAGGAATTAAGCAACCCGCGCGACTTGACCAAGATCTTCCAAAGCCCGGAATACGCCGCGTGGCGGTCTTTGCGTGAGTCGGATGATGCCCGCTATCTTGCCTTGGCGATGCCCCGCTATCTCTCCCGCATCCCGTATGGTGCGAAGACTTCGCCCGTTGAGGAATTCGCTTTTGAAGAGGACACCGAAGGCGCTGACCACAACAAATACGTCTGGTCCAATGCGGCCTACGCCATGGCGGTCAATATCACGCGCTCCTTCAAGCTCTATGGCTGGTGCGCCCGCATTCGTGGCACCGAGTCCGGCGGCATGGTTGAAGGCCTGCCGGTCCACACGTTCCCGACCGACGACGGTGGCGTGGACATGAAGTGCCCCACTGAAATCGCCATCAGCGATCGCCGCGAAGCCGAGCTCGCGAAGAATGGATTCATGCCCATGATCCATTATAAGAACACGGACTACGCGGTGTTCATTGGTGCGCAGTCGCTGCAAAAGCCGACGACCTATGACGATCCGGACGCCACCGCCAACGCGAATTTGGCGGCCCGATTGCCCTATCTTTTTGCCACGTGCCGCTTTGCCCATTACCTCAAATGCATGGTGCGGGACAAGATTGGCTCCTTCAAGGAGCGCGAAGACATGGAAATGTGGCTGAACAAATGGATCAGCCAGTACACCTGTGACTCGAAGGCGGATGAGTTGATGAAGGCCAAATATCCCCTGGCTCAGGCTCAGGTGGTCGTCGAGGAAGTCAAAGGCAACCCCGGCTACTACAGCTCGAAGTTCTATCTGCGGCCACATTATCAATTGGAAGGCCTGACCGTTTCCTTGCGCTTGGTGTCGAAGCTGCCTTCGGCCAAGGGTGGCGGTTGAACTGATTTTGATTTGAAACCGGCCCCGGGGCTGTGCCGCCCGGGGCTTGCAAACAAAAACCATAACCACAACGGGATTCGGGCACAGGATTCCGGCTAAACCGAAAACAAAAACATTATGGCCCAAGTTGATTATTTTTTGAAAATCAAGGACATCGAGGGCGAGAGCACCGATGCCAAACACAAGAACGAAATTGACATCGAGTCGTGGTCTTGGGGCGAAGCCAATGCTGGCTCCCATTCCTACGGCGGTGGCGGTGGCGCCG
>CAITJF010000241.1 GCA_903892645.1 uncultured Nitrosomonadales bacterium
GGATTCCCGCCTTCGCGGGAATGACGGTTCCATTCTTTTCATGCAAATGTTGCTGCAATAGCGCAACCAGATTCTGCGCGAGCTGCTGTTCCAGTTCTTCCAGCGGCGCATTGATCCCGGCGTTGCGCGCCTGGGTCACGCTCAATCCGGCATAACCGCATGGGTTGATGTTGCTGAACGGGGTGAGATCCATGTTCACGTTGAATGCCAGACCGTGATAGCAGCAGCCGTTCTTTATTTTTAACCCGAGCGAGGCGATTTTCGCATTCTCCACATACACGCCCGGCGCATCTGTGCGCCCTTTTGCGGCAACGCCATATTGTGCCAGCAAGTCTATCACGGCCTGTTCCATCAGCCGCACCAGCTCGCGCACGTTGAGTTTCCAGCGGCGCATGTCGAGCAACAGGTAGGCGACGATCTGGCCGGGGCCGTGATAGGTGATCTGGCCGCCGCGATCTATTTTTATCACCGGGATGTCGCTGGCGCGCAGCAGGTGCTCCGGTTTGCCGGCCAGCCCTTGGGTGTAAACCGGCTGGTGTTGCAGCAGCCAGATTTCATCGGGGGTGGCCGCGCCACGCGCGGCGGTGAGTTGCTTCATCGCCTGCCAGGTGGGTTCGTATTCGACTAACCCCAGCGTTCTGATGTGCGGGTTCACGCCAACTCCATTTCGAAGGTCAGACAAGGCGGCTACGAGCGAACGACGCAGGCAGTGCAAGTAGCACGACCAGGAGTGAGCGAGGACGCCAACGCAGTATCACCGATGAAATGGAGCTGGCGTCATAGAACCATCACCACCATCGGGTGATCGCACAGCTCCTGATACAGCGCGTCGAGTTGTTCGCGCGAGGTGGCGCGCACGGTGCAGGTGAGGCTGATGTAGCGCGCCTTGCTGCTGCTGCGCATTTCCATCGAGCCGGCTTCGAAACCGGGATCGTGGCGCACCACCACTTCCATCACTGCTTGCGCAAAACCCTGTTGCGACAACCCGAGCACCTTGATCGGAAAGTCGCACGGGTAATCAATGAGGGAATCCTGCGGGGTCATGCCAATGAACCTCGGGTTAAGCCCGCATCACGTCGCGTTTAAAACCTTGATACAGCTGGTGCAGTTTGGCGAATATCGCACCAGGCATGCCGTTGCCAACCGGCTTGCCGTCCAGCGTGGTAATGGCGAGTATTTCCTTGGTGGATGAGGTGAGCAGTAATTCGTCCGCGTCGAACACTTCGGTGGCGGCGACTTTGCGCACCTGATGCGGAATGCCATTGGCTGCGGCGAGTTCCAGCACTACGTCATAAGTGATACCGGGCAGCATCAAATTATCTTTTGGCGGGGCGAGCAGTGTGCCGTTTTTCACCACGAAGATGTTGCTGGCGGCACCCTCGGTCATGAAGCTGTTGTCGCGGATCAGGATAGTTTCCGCGCAACCCGCATCCACTGCCATCTGGCGCAGCAGCACGTTGGGCAGCAGCGCGATGGCCTTGATGTCGCAGCGCAGCCAGCGGTTGTCGGGCGCGGTGATGCAGGCGATGCCGCTTTGCAGCAATTCGGCGGGCGGGGTGAGCAATGGACTGCTCATCATGAATACGGTGGGCTTGACCGGCGGCTTGGGGAAGGCATGGTCGCGCTTGGCTACGCCGCGCGTGATGTGCAGATAGAGATATTGATCCTCGCCATCATTACATGCGATGAGCTTGTTGATCAGCTTTGTCCATTCGCCATCGCTGTGCGGGTTGGCGAGCTTGATGCCGTCAAGGCTGTGTTGCAGGCGCTTCAAGTGTTCTGCGAGGCGGAACGCACGGCGCGAATATACCGGGATGACTTCGTACACGCCGTCGCCAAAAATAAAGCCACGATCCAGAACGGGAATCCTGGCTTCTTCGATGGGCATGAATTGCCCGTTCAAATAGACGGTCATCGTTGATGCCCCTATAAAATTAGAGTTCTTGAAAATTCAGATTTCATTGGAAGAGCAGGCGGATATTATCCCATCCGCGCGAGAATACATTGGCCAGTGGCACGGTATCCAGCGCTACCAGCGGGAATTCGGCATACGGCTTGCCACCCAGCGTAAGCTTCATCACGCCGATTTTTTGCCCACTACTAATCGGTGCGATGAGCGGCTGTTGCGTTTCCACTGTGGCCTTCAATTGCGCCAGCTGTCCCGTCGGGGTGGATAGAAATATGTCATTGCGGAAACCAATTCCGATTTTATTTTCTGTACCTTTCCATAGGCGTATGCTGATTACCGGCTGGTTCTTCTGGTACAGGCGCGCCGCTTCGAAATACTGAAAACCATAGTTCAATAATTTTTGGCTTTCCGTGGCACGCAAGCTGTCGGAAGTCGCACCGAGCACTACCGAAATCAGGCGGTGGTTGTCGCGCTTGGCCGAAGCCACCAGACAGAACCCGGCACTTTCGGTGTACCCCGTTTTCATTCCGTCCACGTAGGGGTCTATCCACAACAGGCGGTTGCGGTTGGCCTGTTTGATGTTGTTGTACTGGTATTCGCGCAGCAAATAGAGGGGATAGTACTCGGGAAAGTCGCGCACGATGGCGGCGGCAAGCAGCGCCAGGTCGGAGGCGCTGGTGTAGTGTTGCTGATGCGGCAGGCCGGTGGCATTGACGAAATGAGTGCTCTTCATGTTCAGCCGCAGTGCTTCCTTGTTCATCAGCTCGGCAAATTTTTCCTCGCTACCGGCGATGGTAATTGCCAGCACGCGCGCGGCATCATTACCGGACTGGACGATGAGGCCGTGCAGCAGCTCCATGATGGTTGCCGGTTTGTTTTTGTCGAGAAACATGCGCGATTCATCATCTTTGGTGCTCAGGGCTTCCGCCGATGGGGTCACGGCTTGCGCCGGTGAAAGTTTGTTTTGTCTAAGAGCGGTGAATGTCAGGTAGGCCGTCATCAGCTTGGTCAGCGAAGCTGGTTCGACATGTTCGTTTCCGTTTTCAGTGACCAGTATCTGGCCGCTGGTAAAGTCATACAGAAGATAGGATTTGGCTGCCAGAGCCGGCGCAGGAGGTAGGCCGGATTGTTGCGCCTGAGCCATGGGGGACAACAGTAAGGCAACGAGAAATGACAGGGAGAGTTTCATGAACCGCAGTTTACGACAGTGAAAGGCAGCAATTATGGCTGTGCCGGACAGGATGAGTTTCAGAAAGAGTCAGGTAAATGTGTTGGTAAATTGCATGGCATGTTCCGCCTGCTCGGCCACCTTCGTTTTAATTTCTTCAATCCTGGCCGGGTCTATGCCCAGCGCTTCCCACTCGCTATCGCTGATGGCTGGATCAACATACTCGTTAAGCCCGAAGGAGTTCAGCAGCTTTTCTGTGATATTGACCATGCGCGCCAGTGGTTGCCCTTCTGCTGCTCCGGCTTCATCCGGTGTATGGTGGTAGCGCAGTACGGCAATGATTTCGTCCGGCAAATCCCAGTGGCGTGCCAGCTCCGCACCCAACTCGTCATGGCTTAGCTCCAGCATTTCCTTTTCAATGGACAGCGCCGGGCGGTCCGGTTCCATCGCCAGGCGTTCATGCAGTTTATCGCTGCGTTGCGGATCAAGGAAAGCGAGCGCCAGAAAGCCGATGTCGTGCAGCAGGCCGGCAAGAATAATCTGATCATCCTTTGGCCGGCTCTGGGCCGGCATGAAACGGGCGATACCAGTCATGGCGAAGGCGATGCCAAAGCTGTGTAACCATAGATCCTGCATGCTGAACCATCTAGGGTTTACTTTGTTCATCAAGGACATGATGGCAATGCCGATGGAAACCGAGTAGACGCGGACAATACCCAGCAACATCGCGGCATCTTTGACGGTTGACACCTTGCGTGTGGCGGCGATCATCGCTGAGTTGGCCAGCCCGATGATTTTTGCCGAGATTTGCGGGTCTTGCTCGATCAGCGTCAGCATTGTCCGTTCGCTTTCCTCGGTGCCCATCTGAAGTGCCAGCAGCTTTTGCGCAATGACCGGCATGGCGGGAAGCGCATCAAGGTTATTGATAGCCTGTCTAAGGTCCACATGCGTGCTGGTGGGTTTTACAGGTGTGCTACTGGCATTCATGTTCATTCTCCCGGTAGATCGTGCCGTTTTTATTGAATACAATGATTACCATTTTAACCAAATCACCGACGGTGGTGTCCATTATTATTGCGCTAGCTTTCCGTGGCTGGCCGCTTGGACAGCTTGCGTTGCAGGGTGCGGCGGTGCATGTTGAGTGCGCGCGCAGTGGCCGAAATATTGCCCTGATGTTCCTGCAACACGCGCTGGATGTGTTCCCACTCCAGCCGTTCCACCGAGGGCGGCTGTGCATTGAGCGGGGCGTCGGTGCTGGCGTGGTGGCCGAATGCCGCCACGATTTCATCGGCATTCGCCGGCTTGGACAGGTATTGCGTGGCACCCAGTTTGACGGCCTCCACTGCCGTGGCGATGCTGGCATAGCCGGTCAGCACCACGATGCGCGTGGCCGGGTCGAGTTCGTGCAAAGCCTGGATGAGCGTCAACCCGGATGCGCCGCCCATCTTCAAATCCACTACCGCATATTCCGGCGGGTTGGCCAGTGCCAGCGGCAGCGCCTGCTCCACGCTGTGCGCCACGGTCACGGCGAAACCGCGCTTTTCCAGTGCGTGGCACAGCACCTGAGAGAAAGTGGTGTCGTCATCCACCAGCAACAGCGAGGCTTGTTCGTTGAAAGAGGTGTTCATGTTGTGCGGGGCTGCAATGGAAGGATGACCTCGGTGGTCGCGCCACCACCCTCGCGGTTGAACAAGCGCACTTTGCCACCCAGACGTTCCACTGTGGCGTTGGCAAGAAACAGCCCCAACCCGCGCCCGTCCTCCTTGGTAGTGAAAAACGCCGAGCCGGCGCGGGCAGCGGCTTCCGGTGTAAGCCCTTGGCCGTGGTCGTTGATTTCCAGCGTGAAACGGCGCTCATCCCAATGCGCATGGATGTCGATCTCATCCGGCGAAGCGTCTGCTGCATTGTTGAGCAGGTTCAGCAGCGCAGCGCGCAACGTCTGGTCCATATGTAACTGCGGCGCCGGTTGTGTACCGGATGCCTGGTAACGGTAATGCACGGCCGGGCGCAGCAATTGCCATTCATCCAGCGTGGTGGACAGGAACTGTTCCAGCGGCTGCGGCAGTGCTGTTTGAGTAACGGTATCTTGTGCATTGGCCAGCAGCTTGCCGAGGATGCGTTTGCATATCCGCACCTGATCGTCGAGGATGGCAAGATTGTCGCGCCATTCCGGCAGTACGGCATTATCACGCTTCAGCTCGCCAATGATGACCGCCAGGGTGGATAGCGGCGTGCCCAGCTCGTGGGCAGCGCCCGCTGCCTGTGTGCCGAGTGCCACGATGCGCTCATTGCGCAGTGTTTCCTCGCGTACTCTGGCCAGCGTTTCGTCACGGTTGCGCACCGCCTGCGCCATCTTCACCACGAAATACGCCACGACCACCGCGCTGATGACGAACCCCAGCCACATGCCGATCACGTGCATATTGAAGGCATCGCCCTGAGGTGCGGCATGGTGCATTCCTTCATGCGCGCTGTCCGACGGCAGTGGCACGTAGAACTTCATCAACAGGGTGTAACAACCGGTGGTAATGCATGCCATCGCCCAAGTGTAGCTGCGCGGTAGCGCGGCCGCAGCGATTACCAATGGCAGCAGAAACAGCGAGATGAACGGATTGGTCGAGCCGCCGCCGTAGTAGAGCAGTACCGACAGCGCCAGCACGTCGGCGCACAACTGTGCGAACAATTCAGGGTTGGAAACCGGATAATCGGCACGCAGGCGCCACCAGGTGAGCAGGTTCAGCCCCGCCAGTGCGGCGATGGTGGTGAGCATGGGAAGCCATTCCAGCTTCATCGCAAGAATACGGTACACCAGCGCGAGTGCAGCGCACTGTGCTATCACAGCGATGGCACGCAACAGCACAAGGCGGTGCAGGTGGCTGTGTCCGGTCTGGGCGGCGAGAATGGAATGGTTCATGGTTGTGGATTTTACAGGTCTGACGGTGTTGGGGGGTGCGACAATATGTCACATTCCCAAGCAGGCACAAACGGCTTACATTACATCTTGCCAAGCAGGCGGTGCGGGTTTTCCTCAGGCCTCCCTTTCCTGTATGCTGGTTTCATGCCCTGCTTGCTTGGCACTTTTCCCGCGACAAAAAAATTGAAACCGCCGTGAATAGGCTGACTGGATGGCTGTGCTCGTCTGGACGGCGGGAATTGACGGGTTTCTAAACAGGCGCGGCGGAAGGCTCCGGGATTTGGAAGCGCCATTCAAGACTGCCCTTGTTCTTCGAAAAAATACGATCATGCTGGGTTCCATGATGATGCAGTTGTTCCTTGAGTTCACGTACAGGCAGGGAGCGGAATGCTGATATGCCCAGATTGGAGTTCAGTTTCCGTACTACTGTATCTCCCAAAACATCCCCAATTTCACAGCACTCATTCCCACCGCAAGTCGCACGCGCCTGTAACAGGCGTTCGATTTCATTTTTCAATGCCTGATGTTTGTTGTTCAATTCATCCGAGCCTTTCATTATCGGTGCGAACTGCCTGACAATTTTCTGCCACTCGAATTGCTGCTCGTCCGATAACTTGATTGATCCATCCCGAATCTTTGCCGCGATGGCAAGATACTTGACGAACCCGGGGTCGGATTGAGCCGCAGCCATCTCCCGCGATTTGGCCTGAAGGGCGTTATCGACTTGAACCAAATTGGTTTTTGCCTGAGCAATCTGCTGGTCTAAAGCGGAAATATCCGGTAGCAGTACGGTGATGACCGTTTCCTGGTGTTTGCGCACATCTGAGGAGGTGACCCGAATTTTTTTTCCGGCAATCGCACAGCCTTCCGCCATACCCAGTCGTAACTCTTCGGCCACAATTTCGCAATTCACCGCCCGTTCGATGGAAACGGATCTACCCATGATCGTGCAGTTTTCGGCAAACGCGGCCGTAATTTCGCCATCCCACGCTTCAATTCTGGCATTGAAAGCGCGGCCCTTGACGACAATATCGCCGCCGATACTTTGCGCACTCCCCCCGGAAAGGTTGCTCTCAAACCGGATGATGCCACCTTTGGACATGATGGAGCCAAACACATCGGAGCGGAAGGTCATGTGCTTGCCCTCGACGATGCGCCCTTCCTGGACCTCGCCATGCTCCACGTATTCATCCACGGCAAGATTAATATCCCCGGTAGACTTGGCGCTGATGCCGCCCCGGTTCTCGATTTTTGCGGTGACCCAGATTTCACTCGAGTTTTCATCAAGACAGAGGAATCCATCCATGTTCGCCACCAGCAATTCGCCCTTCGCGGTATGGTCTATGCGGGTGCCTTCGCCAGCCAGTTTGCTCAGGTCAATATCCAGAGGGGTGCGGGGTTCGATGACTTCCCCGGTTACCCGGTAGCCCGGTTTGCCCAGTGCACGCGGGATTTTCCGCAGCAGAGGTGCATTTTTTACAACCTGAGGAAAACGATTTTTGGCCCTGCGCAAGTCGGTCTTGCCGTTGGGGAGAATCAGGGGAGCGTTGTCCACGCGCAAGGTGTCGCTCTCTTCGACGATTTCGGCATCCTTGCTGTCCGTTGGATCCAGTTTGCGCGCAATTTCCATGCGGATTGCCGTGCCCTGTTCGATAACCTTGCGCACGGCATCGGCGTCGATACCGAAGCGCACGCCCTTGCCCCACATGTCCGCGACGAATTCGTCAAAGTCCAGTTTGGTCGGCTGCATTTCAACCTTGCGTGCGGGTTCGACAACGGGCGCAGCCCCGCCATCAGCCGGTTTGCACTCGTCCACCGGCTTGGCATTGGCCGGTTCGCCTGAAACAACCTCAATGAATACCGGCTCGAACATGTACTCTGCCCGTTCACCGGTATCGATGATTTTCACACCTTTGTATAACGCCCTGCGTTGTGGCGTGAAACGCACGATATTGCTGGCAACCCGCAATTCTGCTGCACTTCCAATGCGGGATGCCGCAAAATCGGTGTCGTAAAGCAGGCTGATGAAACTGGCATAGTCCAACCCTGCAAAGCGTGCCTCATTGGAGAACAGGCGGTCGACGAACAGCCTGAGTATGTCTTGTGCCGGTGGTGGGGAAAGTTTGATAAACACGCCTTCAGGGCGCATCAGGACATAAGCGGGAAGAGTCAACCCGCTCGTTTTGATGTCGTTGTCTGGCAGAGGTGTAGTAGTCATCTTGCCCCTTATACCTTGAGTGGAGAGCATCATGCAACCGGTTTCTGCAATTTCTGAATGGCGCATTGTGCTGTTGTGACAATGGGATGCAGCTGTTTTATGTTGGGCAACCTGAATTGTTGGTGGTGATTTTCTGGAGGCTCGGCTAGGTGCGAGAAAGCTGGATGGACACTTGCCTGGCGTAATGCTCTTCCTGTATCTTGGCACGCTTTAAATTGAGGAGATTCAAATGCGTTATGCAATCGCAATCGCCGCGCTGTTGTGCGCGGCACAAGCATGGGCGGGAGACGTAACAGTGAGCGGCGCCTGGACGCGTGCCACGGCACCCGGACAGGAGGGTGCGACAATGCAGTTTTCTATCACCAGCAAGAAAGAAGCCCAGTTAGTGGCGATTTCCAGCCCGGTAGCGGGTACCGTGGAGATGCACAGCATGACGCATGATAACGGCGTAATGAAAATGCATGCCATCGAATCCTTGCCATTGCCTGCGGGCAAGGCGGTCGATCTTGGAGCGAGCGGCAATCATGTGATGCTGCTCAACCTGAAAAAGCCGCTCAAGGCAGGCGAGAAAGTGCCGTTTACCGTGACGGTGCAATTTGCCGACAAACGCAAGGCAACGGTGAAGGCCAAGGCCGAAGTGAAACCGCTGACCACCGGCCACGACGAACATGAACACCATCATTAGGCATACGATGTACACATAAGCGCGGCGGGTTGGTTATTGGGAGATTCATGGATGTGGCAAAAACTGCTGGGTGTCGTGGTGTTTGCGTTGGTGAGCAATGCTTGGGCAGGAACCAATGATGTGCTGGTGGACAATGCATGGTTGCGCGAAAGCGTACCGGGGCAAAACACGGTATCCCTACAGTTAAACCTGACCAGTATTAAACCGGCCAGACTGGTTGCGGTGAGCAGCCCGCTGGCTGACGCAGTGAAGATGCAGATACTATTCCCTGCTGGCAGGGGCAAGATGAAGGCGCGTGAGGTGAATAGCCTGCGCTTGCCGCGCCGCCATACTGTGGTGTTTGGCGAGGGTGGTGTGGCTTTGATGCTGGTAGGTTTGAAGCAGGAGCTGAATGCAGGTGATCATGTTCCGGTTACTTTGACCATAGAACTGGCAGACAAGCATATCCGCAAGCTGGAAGTGGTGGCCGAAGTCAGGCGGCTGGAGCTCAGCTACAAGCAACATTCTGGTCGTTCGGTGCAAGACCACCGCTGAGTCGGCTATTAGTCAAGTAAGCGTGGGTTTCGCGCACAGCGGGCGGCGTTGAGCCGCCAGTTTTGTTTGTAGTGGTGTAGAATGCGCGCCAGTTTCGTCCAAGGATAGATCATGTCCCTTACGCCTTCTGCTGCCGAGAAAAAAGCCCGCACTCTTTCCGAGGCGATGCCTTATATCCAGCGTTTCTTCGATAAGACCATCGTAGTCAAGTATGGCGGCAACGCCATGACCGATCCGCAGTTGCAGGAAAGTTTCGCACGCGATGTGGTGTTGCTCAAGCTGGTGGGGATGAACCCGGTGATCGTGCATGGCGGTGGGCCGCAGATTAACGAGTTGCTGAAGAAAATGGGCAAGGAGGGCACCTTCGTGCAGGGCATGCGCGTGACCGACGAGGAGACCATGGACGTGGTCGAGATGGTGCTGGGCAAGGTCAACAAGGATATTGTCAGCCTGATCAACAAGCACGGCGGCAAGGCGGTGGGGCTGACTGGGCAGGATGGCGCTTTTATTCGCGCCGAGAAAATGCTGCTGGAAAGCAATAAGGAACCGGGCAAGATGCTGGACATCGGGCTGGTGGGCGGGATCAGCTCGATTGATCCTTCGATTATTACATTTCTGGATTCCGGCGATTTTATTCCAGTCATCGCGCCGATCGGCGTGGCACCGGATGGCGAGACGCTGAACATCAACGCCGATGTGGTGGCGGGCAAGCTGGCGGAAGTGTTGCGCGCCGAGAAGCTGGTACTGCTGACCAATACTCCCGGCGTACTGGACAAGGGCGGCAACCTGCTCACCGGGCTGACACCGAAACAGATTGACGAATTGGTGGCGGACGGCACACTGTCCGGCGGCATGCTGCCCAAGATCAGTTCGGCGCTGGATGCCGCACGCGGCGGGGTGAAGGCTGTACACATCATTGATGGCCGCGTGGAGCATGCGCTGCTGCTGGAGATACTGACGGATGAGGGTGTGGGGACACTGATCAAGAGCAAATAATGATAAAGCCGGTATGGGTGTTCGATTTGGACAACACGCTGCATAACGCGACACCGCATATCTTCCCGCACATCAACCGCAGCATGACTGTCTATCTGCAACAGCATCTGGGGCTGAATGAGCAGGCTGCGGGCGAGCTGCGCAGGCATTACTGGCAGCGTTACGGCGCAACCTTGAGCGGCATGATGAAGCACCACGGCACCGATCCGCAGCACTTCCTGTGGCATACCCACCAGTTTCCGGAATTGCCCGGGATGGTGTTGCGCGAGCCACGCCTGCGCCATGTGCTGAAAAGATTGCCGGGCAGGAAGCTGGTGTTTTCCAATGCGCCGCAGCACTATGCGCGTGCCGTGCTGAAGCTGTTGTGTGTGGACGATTTGTTCGACGACGTGTTTGCCATCGAACACACGCATTATCGGCCCAAACCGGAGATAGCGGGATTTTTGCGGCTGCTGCGCAAGCATCGCCTGAACCCGGCGCACTGCGTGATGGTGGAAGACAATGTGGAAAATTTGCAGGCTGCGAAGCGACTGGGTATGCGCACCGTGTGGGTGGATGCCACAATGCGCTCGCCGGCTTATGTGGATGTGAAAATTCGTGATGTGATGAAGTTGCCGCGCGCTTTGTCGCGGCTGATTTAACCCTCTCCC
>CAITJF010000242.1 GCA_903892645.1 uncultured Nitrosomonadales bacterium
AACAATCTCCGTGACCGGCGTCGAGGTAAGCATCAACGCGACTGGAGTACCACCGAAATAGTTCTTCCTGCTCATGCCAGGTCAGCGGTCGTTTCGCCATGAGGGCCTGCTGCAAGATCGAGTGTGAACTGGGGTGGAAGCCAGCCGAAACCTTCGACACGGGCATTCGTAAAACGGTTCAGTGGTATCTGGATAATCAAGGCTGGGTCAGCAATGTGCAGTCTGGTGCCTACCGAGAATGGGTTGAAAAAAATTACGTCGGGCGAACTGAATGAAAATACTATTATTTGGCAAAGGCGGCCAGGTCGGCTGGGAACTACAACGCAGCCTTGCCCCCTTGGGCGAGTTAATCGCGCTGGATGCTAACAGCCGGGAGTTGTGTGGCGATTTCACCAATCTGGAGGGCATTGCCAACACAGTTCGCGCAGTCGCTCCAGATGTAATCGTCAATGCAGCCGCACATACGGCAGTAGACAAGGCCGAGAGCGAGCCCGAACTTGCCCGCACCATCAATGCGCTGGCCCCTGCCGTGCTGGCGCAAGAAGCGAAACGCAGCGGTGCCTGGTTGGTGCATTATTCCACCGACTATGTGTTCGATGGCAGTGGAGACAAGATGTGGCTAGAAGCCGATCCCACTGATCCACTCAGTGTCTATGGCGCCACCAAATTGGAGGGTGAAACATCCATCCTGGCCTCCAGTTGCCGCCACTTGATCTTCCGCACCAGTTGGGTCTATGCAGCGCGCGGCGGCAACTTTGCCAAAACCATGTTACGTTTGGCTAAAGAGCGGGAGCATCTCACCGTCATTGACGATCAGATCGGCGCCCCCACCGGTGCCGACCTACTGGCAGACGCTACCTCCCAAGCTATTCGAACAGCCATGCTTCGGCCAGAGGTTAGTGGCCTGTATCACCTTGTCGCGGGCGGCGAAACCTCTTGGCATGGCTACGCCAGTTTCGTACTGGAGTTTGCACGCCACGCCGGTATCAAACTCAAGGTTGCAACCGAAGCCGTTGCCCCCGTGCCGACCAGCGCATATCCTTTGCCCGCCTGCCGCCCACGCAACTCGCGGCTGGATACCCGCAAGCTGCAAAGCACCTTCGGCTTATACCTTCCTCACTGGCAAACGGGCGTTGCCCGTATGCTCACCGAGATTCTTTAGAGGCAATCATGGCCCAACGTAAAGGCATTATCCTCGCCGGCGGCTCCGGCACCCGTCTGTACCCGGTAACCAAGGCAGTTTCCAAGCAACTGTTGCCCATCTACGACAAGCCGATGGTCTACTACCCCCTCAGCACCCTCATGCTGGCGGGAATTCGCGACATTCTGATCATTTCCACTCCACAAGACACGCCACGCTTTGAGCAACTACTAGGTGACGGCAGTGACTGGGGCCTGAACTTGCAATATGCCGTACAGCCCAGCCCTGATGGTCTCGCCCAAGCCTTTATCATTGGCAAAGACTTTATAGGCAACGCCCCCAGCGCACTGGTTTTGGGCGATAACATTTTTTACGGGCATGACCTGCACACCCAGCTTGACCGCGCCATGGCCAGGCCCGAGGGCGCGACTGTCTTTGCCTATCACGTGCAAGACCCGGAACGATATGGCGTAGTCGCCTTTGACGGCCAAGGCCGCGCGACGTCTCTCGAAGAAAAGCCTGCTCAGCCCAAGAGCAACTACGCTGTAACCGGCCTGTATTTCTACGACAACCAGGTTATCGACATCGCCGCCGACCTCGAACCCTCCGCTCGAGGCGAATTGGAAATTACCGATCTGAACCGGATCTACCTGGAACGCGAACAACTGAAAGTCGAAATAATGGGGCGCGGCTATGCCTGGCTCGACACAGGAACCCACGAGAGCTTGATCGAGGCAAGTAACTTCATCGAGACCATCGAACACCGCCAAGGCCTCAAAGTCGCCTGCCCGGAAGAAATTGCCTTCCGTAAAGGCTTCATCAACGCCCAACAGCTTGAACAGCTAGCGCAGCCGCTGGCGAAGAATGGTTACGGCCAATACCTGCTGCGTTTGCTGCAAGATGGCATTCACGAATGAAAGTAACCTCCACTGCCATTCCTGACGTCGTCATTATCGAACCCAAAGTATTCGGTGATGCCCGCGGCTTTTTCTTTGAAAGCTTCAACCAGCAAGCCTTCAATCAAGCCACCGGCCTTGCGGTTCAATTTGTGCAAGACAACCACAGCCGCTCTGCCAAAGACGTGCTGCGCGGCCTGCATTACCAGATCAAGCAACCACAGGGAAAATTGGTGCGGGTAGTTGCTGGCGAAGTGTTCGATGTGGTCGTGGATATTCGAAGAAATTCGCCGACCTTTGGTAAATGGATTGGCGAAATTCTGTCGGCCGAGAACAAGAAACAATTGTGGATACCACCAAACTTAGCCCATGGATTTTTGGTATTGAGCGAATCGGCAGAATTCCTGTACAAAACGACGGACTACTATGCACCAGAATTTGAAAAATGCATTGCGTGGAACGATCCCGACTTGGCCATTGAATGGCCGATCAAGGCATCCCCTACCATGTCCGCCAAAGACTTATCCGGAAGGTCTCTGAGTGCTGCCGAGTTACCCACTTTGCTAAGGATGATTGGCTAACGCAATGGTGGACCGACCGAATCAAGCAACAACGGATCAAGCAATTTCAAATTGAACACGCGGTGATATTGTGAAAATAAATAACTCGAGATTGATTGTCGTGTTGGGGATGCACCGTAGTGGCACTAGCGCCGTCACTCGTGCCTTACAAGTAATGGGGGTGGACCTCGGCGACAGATTGATGCCGCCAGTTGAAGGCAACAACCCCAAAGGCTTTTGGGAGGATATTGATCTCAATGCATTAAACATTGAGATCATGAATGCGCTAAATACTGATTGGCACTATCTCGCACCGATTGAACCCAACCTCGTAGACTCGTTGCGTAAGCAAGGTTATTTGCTCCGAGCGGTAGAATTACTCCGCCAGAAAATTTGTAATACTGCTATTTTTGGGTTCAAAGACCCGCGAGCGGCAAAGTTGCTACCTTTCTGGAAAGAAGTATTTAGCCATTGCAGATTAGATGTAAGTTATGTCTTGGCAATACGCCACCCCCTCAGCGTGGTCAAATCGCTTGCCAAACGCGATGGTTTCAATGCAGAGAAAAGCTACCTACTTTGGCTAGGACATGTGCTTACAAGTTTGTCGGCCACCACTGAATACGCCAGTTCCGTGCTTGTAGACTATGACCGCCTAATGCAGTGCCCTGAGCAAGAACTAAATCGGGTGGCAGAATCGCTTGGCTTGAAAATTAACGCGGCAGAGCTGCAAAGTTACATATCGGAGTTCCTTGACGAAGATCTTCGGCATACAACGTATGATTTGAATGATCTGTTACTAGATGTTGCGCTCCCCCCAATCGTGCACGAAGTTTACAAAACGCTGCTGAATGTGGCCTCGGATAAAGCGCCGATTGGCAATCAGGCGCTACATGATCAAACCGAAGCTTGGATTAGAGAATTTCAGCGGATGAAGGCCCCATTGGTGCTGTCTGACACGCTGTTTTCTCAGAAGATCGCCGCCATCCAACGCGTAGCAGAACGCGACCACCAGATCGGTACCCTCAATCAGGCCGCAACCAAACACGATGGCCTGACCGCCAACCTCAACCAAGCTGTCGTCGAATACCTCGACCTGATCACTAGCCTTAAACAGGCCGCAGCCGAACGTGACGGCCAGATCAGCGACCTCAATCACGCCG
>CAITJF010000243.1 GCA_903892645.1 uncultured Nitrosomonadales bacterium
ACAACCATGTTATCCCTGACTGCCAACGATGATGCCAAGGATAATAAGCAATATGCCGACGATTTTCAGCGGGGTGATCGGTTCGTGGAAAAATAAACCACTCGCCATCAGGATTAACACGAAGGCCAGACTCATGAACGGATAGGCATGGCTGAGTTGCAGCTTGGTCATCGCTGCCATCCAGAACACCGAGGCAAGCAGCGCCGCCGCAAACGCGCTGATTACCCAAGGATTGAGCAGCAGGTTAAACAGGAAAGCAATTTTGTCCGGCAATACTTCGGGCAACGCCCCAGCCTTGAGCACCTGCCACTTGATGGCAATCTGACCATACACGGTGAGCATGATGGTCAGAAAGATGTAGAAGTAGCTCATTTCACCAGCCGATGATAGATGCACACAGGGTTCCTGAAGCTGAACCCTAAGGACGCATAGAGGCTAAGTGCAGCCACATTGGCAGCAGAAATCGAACTTCTCACTTCAGTGCAGCCTGCCTTGAGCAATTCAGCGCACACCGCACTCCACCAGTATTTGGCTAGTCCTCTGCCGCTGTATTGTTCGGACAACGCGTGCAGTATCAGGCTGTTGCCACTGTAGCCGATAAATCCCACCAGCACGCCCTGCCAGTACAGCCCATACACCTGCTGCGCTTTGAGCAATTGCTTCAGCCAGTTGTCGTAACGCAGGTCGGCGGCGGCCTTGGGTAAATTGAAATCACGATGGAATCGGCCATATACAAACGCACCGTGGCAAATCACCAGTGCTTGTTCGGTATCAACCTCCTTGGAAATGGTCGCCTCCTGGTGCTGCGCCGCGCGCAAGCGCTCGGCATTGCAATACGGCTCGATCAGAGTGTCGCAGTAGTAGAAACCATATTTGTGCAGCAACCGATTGTCCGCCAGAGAATCCACCCTGATGGTGTGGTGCCCTACTGTTTGTGCGGCTTGCCTTAATGCCTCATCCGAATATTCGGTTAGCTCCCAGGTGGGCATGCCAAACGCCGCCGTATCCCACGGCGTGGGCTTAATCAGCGGAACCATGCTCATCAAAAGTTGCCCGTCTGACGATATACAGCGGTCGTTTCTTGCTTTCGTCGAAAGTCTTGCCCAGATAAATACCCATGATCCCCAGAATGGCAATGATGATGCCGCCGATGAAATACAGCGAGACGATCAGGCTGCTCCAACCCTGAATGGGAACGCTGTACAATACGGCGAGCACCAACGCGTACACACCATAACAAAATGCCAGAAAGGCCATTGTGAAACCGAAGCGTATGGCCAAGCGCAATGGCTTATCGGAATAGGCAATGATGGTCTCGGAAGCCAGCTTCCACAGTTTGCTCAAAGTATAAGTGGAGTTCCCTTCCAGGCGTTCGGCGTGTGCTACATCTATACTGGCACTGGGAAACCCCATCCACTGCACCAGACCGCCGAAGAAGCGCAATTGCTCGCGCATTCTGCGGAAATTATCCACCACTTTGCGCGACATAATGCGGAAATTCCCGGTTTGCGCGTCATATTCAACGTCAGCCAGGTAGCTGAACAGCTTGTAAAACAACCAGGAAGTACAGCGCTTCAAAATTGGATCCTGGCGCTTGCCGCGCCGCGCCAGCACAATGTCATAACCTTCCTGCGCCTTGGCGTACAAACGCGGAATCTCTTCCGGCCTGTCCTGCAAATCGCAATCCATCACCACTACCCAATCGCCGTTGCAGTAATCCAGTCCGGCGGTTATGCCGTAGTGCTGTCCAAAGTTGCGGCTGAACTGTATCCCCCTGATACGCTCATCCTGCGCGGAAAGCCGCTCGATAATCTCCCATGAGCGATCTCCGCCGCAGTCTTCAACCAGCACGATTTCGAAATCAGACGTGATGGTCTCCAATGCGAGCACCAAGCGGCGATGCAGCTCATCAAGGCAGTTTTCGGCCTTGTATACCGGAACAACAATTGAAATGATAGGCATTTTCTGGTTCATCCCAAATAGTTCATTAGCACAAAACTGCGTCATTCCCGCGCAGGCTGGAATCCAGATGATTAAAAAATCTCCCGCGTAGCGGAACAACATCACGGTTTTGTCCGCTTCGCGGGATGCTTGTTCTTGCTGGATTCCCGCCTGCGCGGGAATGACGGACTAATGGATTATTTGGGTTCATTCATTAAGCCATTAAGTTATGGTTGAATAATTACGCTTGGAGTCACTATCTGCCTTTCTGGCGACCAGCAATAGTGACCCGCCAAACGGAAATGATAAACCAGCGCGAATCAGTATCCACTCAATCCGCATTATCGCCCCCAGTACAGCATTGGTCAGCTTGCCAATCGTTAATCCGGCTGCGTCCATCTGCTCATCCATGCCCGAGCCAAGTTTTCGCAGCCAGCGCGAAGCCAGCATCAACGGCAGCAGCAACGACACAAATGAAGTTACGTATTCAACCCGAAAGCCTGCTTGAATCACTTTTTCAACCAATTCAGTTCTTACATAACGGCGCTTGTGATGGGCAAAATTGTCCATGCGGCTCCATAACCAACGGTGCTGCGGAACGGTCAGAACGATACCCCCGCCCGGCTTGCAGGCTTGATACATTTGCGCCAGTACTGCGTTATCTTCCTCGATGTGCTCCAGCACGTCAAACGCCCCGATCAAGTCAAATTCTTCCTGAAATGGGATGCGGCGCGCATCCATCTGAAACAGGAAGGCAGTGGGCACCCGCCGGGCAGTAAAGACCAAACCCTCGGTGAAGATGTCGCTGCCGCTCAAGCACGCTTGCGGAAAGGTGGCGCACAAACCGGACAATACAAAGCCTGTGCCGCAACCCATTTCCAGCACTTTGCTCGGAGCCGGAAAATATTTTTGCATCACATCCATCAGGATGCGGTTGCGCATAACAAACCAGAAATGTTTTGGCTCGACCGCCGCCATTAGCTGAAAAAATTCAGGATTAAACCCGTCATTCTGCCGGGCCAATTCCGGCGCAAATGCCAGAAAACCATCCCGTTCAGCGGGTGTGCTGCCACACGCCGGGCAAACCCAGGCTGTTTCGCCATGCGCCTTATTACATGCCAAACAAAACTTCATGCGTAAACTTTCAATTGATCTTTACAAAATTCTGGCATCGATTAACCCGCTACACTACACTAAGCCCCGTTATAAGTGGATGATTGTTGCCCGCAATGCGTTCATAAACTCCCCATTAAATTGCCATCGGCAAAGCCGGTGGCTTATCGGATGAGCGCCTCAAAGGCGCCAATAAAATCGTGAGTCGCCTGAAGGCGACTGGATGACTCTCCTTCCCCATCTCAGGGGGAAGGTTAGGGTGGGGGTGCAAACTGTCAGCTGCATCCATGCTTAAATTTCTACCCCCACCCTAACCCTCCCCCTGCAAGAGGGAGGGAATGATGTCGCAGAATTTTGGGTCATTATAGGAAATCGCCATCGCTCTCAGTCAGCCAGTTTGGGAGTTTTCTGCTAAAGTGCGCGCCATGAATCTTACCAGCAGCCAGCTCTATTTACGCCTCCTTGGCTACATCAAGCCTTATTGGCGGGTCTTCGCAGCTTCTATTCTGGGTACAGTGGTAGTCGCGGCGACTGAGCCGTTGGCTCCCGCACTAATGAAGCCCATGCTGGATGGCACGTTTGTGCACAAAGATATGGCAATGATGCGCATGGTGCCGGCCATCATTATCCTGATTTTTCTGGTGCGCGGCATCGCTGGCTTCATCAGCACATACGCGATCAATTGGGTGGGCAATAAGCTGGTAATGGATTTGCGCGACGCGATGTTCAGCAAGCTGCTTACCTTGCCGACACGCTATTACGACGACCATTCTACCGGTACACTAATTTCCAAACTTCTTTATGATGTCACTCAAGTAACCACTGCCGCAACTACAGTGGTGACAGTTGCAGTACGCGACAGCATCGTTATCATCGGCTTACTCGGCTGGCTGTTCTATCTCAATTGGAAATTGACGCTGCTAACCTTGCTGATGGCGCCCATCATCACATTAATCATCCGCGCCCTCAGCAACCGTATGCGCACCAATAGCCGCGATACACAGCAGGCGATGGGCAACATCACGCAGGTAATTGAGGAGAGCATCAGTGCACATAAAGTAGTCAAGCTGTTCGGCGGACAACAATATGAAAGCAATCGCTTCAACGAACAGAACAATTGGGTGCGCCGCTACACCATGAAACAAGCTGCAGCAGGAGCTGCGAATGTACCTATCGTACAAATGGTCGCGGCAGTAGCTTTGGCGGTGGTGGTTTATCTGGCAACCCTGCAAACCAATGCAGATGAAGTGACAGTGGGAGGGTTCGTTTCCTTCATCATTGCGATGCTAATGCTTACCGCACCGCTCAAGCGACTGACCGGAGTAAGTGAGTATCTGCAACGTGGGTTAGCAGCAGCGGAGAGCGTATTTACCTTGCTTGATACCGAGAGTGAAACAGATAGTGGTACGGAGTCCATAGGCAGGGTGTGCGGTGAGTTGCACTTCGACAATGTGCAGTTTTCCTACGCAACGGATGCACGCCCCGCGCTGCAAAATATTACGCTGCATATTCGCGCCGGGGAGAACATCGCGCTGGTCGGTGCATCCGGCGGCGGCAAAACCACACTCGCTAATTTGGTACCACGCTTCTATACCCCAACGGGCGGCGCGATACTACTCGATGGGCACAATCTTGCTGACCTTACTTTGCCCAGTTTGCGCGCCAACATTGCGCTGGTGAGCCAAGAAGTGGTGCTGTTCAACGACACCGTTGCCGCCAACATTGCTTATGGACAGATGCGCAAAGTTTCCGAAACGGAAATCATAGCCGCAGCACAGGCTGCACACGCCATGGAATTCATCGGCGAATGGCCGAGAGGTTTGAATACGCTGGTCGGTGAGCGTGGCATCAAGCTCTCCGGCGGCCAGCGCCAACGCATCGCCATCGCACGCGCCATTCTCAAAGACGCGCCAATATTGATTCTGGATGAAGCTACCTCCGCGCTGGATAGCGAATCTGAACGCCACGTGCAAGCCGCGCTGGAAACCCTGATGCAAGGACGCACCACGCTGGTTATCGCACACCGTTTATCTACCATCGAAAAAGCAGATCGGATTGTTGTGCTGCAAAAAGGGGAGATTGCCGAGATTGGCACACATCGTGAATTGCTGGCAAAGAGCGGGGTATATGCACAGTTGTATCGCACCCAATTTGCAGCTGTTAGTGATGGCACACGTATACCCTCATCATGATGAGTGACGTTTCTTCGTTGGAAATATGACTCGCCTTCCGTTCCATTTCATATTGGAAGGGGCTTGTCCTAGCCTAGCTCACCAAACTTGCCTATAATTATTTCTAGGGGATTACTTCCTACATATTGCGTTCCACAGCTAGCCTCGGCCATTAAGCAGGGCGCTAGACTACACAAACCTTCAGACACGATTTCAGTGAGCTGCCACATGAGAAATATCCTAGATGAAATTCAAGCTCAAACTTAAAAACATACCGAAGTATTTGAAGTTTTTTTCCGAGCTCCACCGATACGAGCGTATGACTGGTGCGGAGAGAATTTCCCGGCGCGACCTATATCCCTGTATGGATGACAGAACATCAACGACTTCATTCGACACGCACTATTTTTATCAGGATATCTGGGCCTTCCGGAAAATCTTTGAGAGCGGAACCAAAACTCATGTCGATGTTGGCTCCAAGGTTGATTATGTCGGGTTCCTTTCCACGATAACCCAGACAACCTTTATTGATATACGCCCACTCATAACCGATCTGCCAGGTTTTGAAAGCAAGGCTGGCTCCATTCTGAATATGCCCTATGAAGATGGATTAATTCCTTCACTTTCATGCCTTCATGTGGCTGAACATATCGGACTGGGGAGATATGGCGACCCGCTAGATCCGCTGGGCACAGTCAAAGCTTGCCGGGAGCTCCAGCGGGTGCTTGCCCCAGGAGGGAACCTGTATTTTGGACTGCCGATCGGAAAGTCGCGCGTTTGTTTCAACGCACATCGCATTCACTCCCCCGATCAGATACTGGAATACTTCTCCGGATTAAAACTCGTGGCGTTTTCATTCGTTAATGACAAGGGACGCTTTTTGCAAAATATTGACCCTGCTGAAAGTCGAAATGCAAAATATGGCTGCGGGCTATTCCAGTTCACGAAATGATGGACTGCGCGAACTTGTGCCAACCAGCCACAATCAGGGATGCTTTATGAAGTTACTGAAACGTATTTTGTATGGAAAACATTCGAAAATCAGCTATTCGCAATTAGCGGAAGACATCCTCATAGAGTCTATTTTTGGTGCGCTGCACATTCACAAGCCCTCTTACATTGATATCGGGGCGCACGCCCCGGTCTACCTCAGCAATACCTATCTGTTCTACCGGAAAGGATGCAGAGGGGTCTGTATTGAACCGAACCCGCACCTGTACAAGAATATCCAGAAAAAACGAAAGCGCGACATCTGCCTGAATATGGGAGTCGGCATATCTTCCGCTACGGAAGCAAGTTTTTACATCATGTCGAGTTCAACCCTCAGCACTTTTTCGAAAGAAGATGCCGAGCGCATGGCTTCCTATGGCAAGGAGAAAATCGAGGACATCATTACTGTCCCGTTGATTTCGTTTGACGAGGTCGTGAAAAAACACCTGCTAACGTGCCCCAACTTAATTTCTCTGGACGTTGAGGGATTGGATCTTGCGATCCTGAAGACCATTGATTTTTCCATATACAGGCCAGAAGTGTTTTGCGTGGAGACGCTTACCTATACGGAAGACAATTTCGAGGAAAAAATCACATCAACAATTGATTTCATGCTGAGCCAGGGATATATCATCTACGCCGACACGTACGTAAATACCATTTTTGTCGACAAGGCTGCATGGCTCGCCAGAAAATAACCCGGCGATGGGCCTGAACTGCACTCCCCGCAACGTCCTGCTGATCCAACTCGGTGATATTGGCGATGTTGTGCTGACCACCCCGACTATTCGGGCCGTCAAAGAAACTCATCCAGAAGCTCGCGTTTCCATTTTGGTGCGAAAACCATTTGGTGGTTTGCTGCGGGCCGATTCGAATCTCCACGAAGTCGTCGAGACAGAAAAAGTTCGTGGCTCGGTTTTCCATATTCTGCATGGGTATGGAAAGCTTATACGCCGCCTTCACCATGCACGCTACGATCTGGTAATCGACCTGCGCACTGGCGATCGGGGCGCAATCCTCTCGTTTCTTACGGGGGCGCCGATTCGAATTGGGTGGTCGTCAGGCGCCAGGAAACAGTTCTGGCATGCAATTCTTTTTACCAGAATCCTCCAGAATCTCACGGTTGCTCCTCCGCCTGCACACCCCGGAGCAGATCAGTCGTTGCGCGTCGTGCGCGGAATAGGTATCAACACCACCAATACCATGCCGCTTCTCTCCGTCTCTCCACAGGATCAGGCACGTGCCCAAATATTGCTTGCAGAATGCGGGTTGGCGCCAGAAATACAATGGGTAACAATCAATCCGTTTTCGCGATGGAAATATAAGGAATGGAGCAATAAAAAATGGGGAGAAGTAATAGATTGGCTCTGGGATACGCACCGGATGCCCGCAGTATTGATTGGCTCCCAGGAAGAGTTAGCCGCCTGCCAGAAAATTGTTGCGGGGCGTGAAGGCCACACCGTTAATCTGGCGGGAAGAACATCGCTCGGAGAGCTTGCTGCGGTAATCTCCATGAGTTTTCTACACGCGGGGGTCGATAGCGCCGCACCTCACATAGCAGCAGCGCTTGGTATTCCGACGGTCACCATTCATGGGCCGTCAGATTGGCGCGGCTGGAGTATCGTTGATGATTTGCACCAAATTGCGTCTCCGGCACTGGAGTGCGTCCCTTGCAATCGGAGAGGGTGTGACGACAAGGGGGCGAGCTTATGCCTGGAACATTTTGGAACGAAAGAAGTAATCAATGTCTTGGAGCGAGTATTGCAAAAATCGCGGTCAAGCGGTGTCTGAACTGCACGCATCTGTTGATATTCTATTTTTTAAACTCCGCACCTTGCTGCACAATGTCCACAAGGTGCCTGGTTGAATAGTTTCTGACTTTCATATAAGCACTTTCAATCATGTGCTGGTAAACGCCATAATTATTCAATATCTCTGGAATTATGGTGTTTAGATCTTCCACATTATCGAAGTAGATAAAATCCTTTCCGGGTTCATAATAATCCTCGACCAAATTCCAAGGATCCCGATGGCACAATATCAGGGTTCTGCATAAAGCAAGTTCATGCAGTCTGGTTTTAATTTGCGGCAATATCGGTATGGGATCAGACAGGTGTTCAAAAGCCTTATTGCTTTGCCACCCGGAATAACTTTTTTTATTTACTATGTGGCCTTCAGTTGGATACAACTTATTAAAGCAAATGCCGACTTTACATTTCGCCACAAAATTTATTTTATCTGCATTGGAAAGATATCTATGGGTTGCTTTTTTTTCGCCGCCTTGAGTAATAAAGATATATTTGTATTTTGAGACTATATCCATCATCGCGCGATGTTCCTGGCTGTAAAGGCCGCCCACATAGCAAACATCGTAGCTCTTCTCCAGATCAGTTGGCACTGGCGCAGAAACCGCACCGAGGTTGAGTCTTAAATTGTTCAATAATTTCCCGACGATACCGCCTTCGGTATTTTTTGGATTTATAGCCTCAGGGGTTACAGGATAAAAACAATATTTCATCAGCTTCCTGCCCAGCTGTTCATTCGTCCAGTCAGATGTATATGGGCAAATCGAATACACCTCATCAAACCCATCCAATATCGAGAAATGATTGGGGTCATTACAAAAAGCACAGGGACTCCATAAATCCAGCAAGATTTTCCTGCGATACCCCTTGTGCCGATCAAGATACGATTTATCTATTCCGCACTGGATTCCGTAGAATAAAACCGCATCGCCATCTTCAGAATATTGTTCAATATTCAGCGAGGTGTTATAGCCATCCTGGTAATCACCGGAAAAGTCGCTCACTACTTTCATAAAATTATTCTCGTATTGCTGTTGTGGTTAAGGCAACAATCCAATCTGGACGCTACAGCCCCAAGGATATCCAGGCAGATCTTTGCTCAGGGTTGGTATTTCTTAAGCAGTGCGCACCGGCCAGCTTGTTCTGCAAGTTTGTCTTTTCTGGTAAGTATCACGCTCCCCCGCTTGGCCCCGGTTTCCTCACTGGAGGCCTGCGCCGGAAAGAAGGGAACCAGCCCATTTTGCAAGAACACAGGTAAGAAATTATTTATCGACAATGTTTGCTTTCCCACATAGTGATCGTACCCATAACCCGCGTCCCCCGGAACCTGAAAATCATCGATCATAATTACAAATTCTTTCCAGGTTCGGCAGATAATTTCTATTTCCTGCTTCAATGGCAAGTCGTCATGGCAGTGCGCATCCAGATAAATAAATACTCTTTTATGGCTAACCTCTTTTTTCGCTAATGAACTCAGAAAATCACGAGAATCCATTACACAACAATCGATATTCTTGATGTCAGATAATCTATTCCTTGCCAGAGCGAATAAAACCCTGTTCGATTCACATGTGTAAAGAGGAAGGGACGTCTTTTTCCCCATATATCCTGATGTGTTGCCTGTATAGGTTCCAGTTTCAATAATTGCCTCGAATGGAAAGATTTCACACAGCTCATTGAAAATCATCTTTCTTATTTTTTGACCATTAAATCCAATGCCTTCAGAATCAGTATATACAGGGCTATTGAAATAGGTTTCGAGGGCTGCTTCCATAAAAATTATTCTGGTCTCTAATGCATAAAATTTTCTCTTGTTGCTTTGGAACGGATTCTTCATTCTGCTTTCCCTCAATTTCCTAACCAACGATAAAGTGACACATGATCAATAAATCCATAATCTCAGCCCGTAAAACAAGCATCAGGATTTTACAGCCACCCATTCCTGCGGAAAATAATCTTCCGGGTAGTTATAGTTGACATCATTACTGACCTGCTCTGTTCTTACAACAATTTTATTTTCATTCGTATTCAGATAGGCCGCCCACCAACTGAATGTGCTGCCACCTGCAGTAATGTTGTGCCTGCATCTGCTCATCAGCCATAAGTCCTCGAATCCTCTCTGCGCAGAATTAATGTCGACGTATGTTGCCTGATGAGGAATCCTGAAGTTTTTCTTGACCCATGCCATATCATTGGAAAAAACAAAAAAGTGCGGCGAATTTACTTTTGTGGCGATGAGGTCAAAAGCGTTGTGGTAGAAATCATCCGTAATAATTCCCTCTATGCACTTGTAGACATCCGGATTATCCACATAATCGCCCCTTCTGATATGAACGCTGACTGAATTTGTAGATTCGATCAGCCTCAACAATTCCTGTCCTTGCGGAGAAACTTCTTCCCTTGGCTTATATTCATCAAGCAGGATATTTCTGATAGGGTCGAAATATTTGTATGAGTTGAAGTATCCGATAAGATACCTGTCA